>NZ_JBEYZY010000004.1:0-23351 GCF_040646295.1 Streptomyces sp. NPDC046197
AGTACGTCCAGTACGAGGACTTCCGGCCGGCACGCCGAGAGCACGCACCGGACGTCACTCCTTGACGGGCGAACGTTGCCTGCCGGGGCACTAGGTGCCCCAGGGCGGCGGACTGCTGGGCGTCCTCGTCGAGGCGATGCCAGGGGTCGGGGTTGTAGTGGACCAGCACCTGGGGGTCGGTCTCCACCTGGCCGCCGAGCGCGTGCTTCAGCAGCAGCCGACGACAGACGCCGTCCAGGCAGCGCACCGACACCAGCAGGTCGGTGCGCACGCGCCGGGTGCGCGGCAGCGAACGCGACGCGATCCCGCTCCGGCCGGCGCAGACCCGGGTCGGACACAGGACCAGGAACAGCAACAGTGCGAGGGCGGCCCGGAGCGCGCTGCGCCACCACGTGAAAGGAGCGAGCACTCGGGCAACCGCGTCCCTGTTCTCGGTCGGCTACGGCACGTAGTCGCCCCCGGACATGCGTCGGGGCCGGAGCGCGGCGGATGCCCGCGACCGGCCCCTCGTGTCTGCGGGCGGTCCGGCGGACCGTCCGTCGGCCTCAGGCGGCCGTCATCACCCGGTCGGTGCCCAGGGGGCGGTGCGGGGCGATGATCTGGCCGTTCGGCAGGAGCTCACCGGTGTCCTCGAAGAGCACAACGCCGTTGCACAGCAGGCTCCAGCCCTGCTCCGGGTGAGGCGCCACGAGGCGGGCGGATTCCCGGTCGGCGGAGTCGGCTGACGGGCACGGTGGCTGGTGCTGGCACATTGGTGGGATCTTTCGCTCTGTTGTGTCGCGTGTCGTGTGTGTCCCGCGGCTACTGGCATTCTGCATGGCCGCCCCCCGTTTGATAAGTCGGTCCGGAACCAGTGTTGCCGCCCGGGCGGGATTCCGCAGGGATTTGGCAGCACCGCCTCTCATGGATGGAGGACGCATCATCCGCGCGGACGGTTCACCTCAACTCCCCTGTCTCTTCGGATGGTTCGGGGTAGCCGGATAGGGCTAGTCCGGTCGGGTCGTCGATTGCGACCGGCTCATGCGAGCGTAATTCGGCTCGGAAGAGCGAATTGCTCCGCCACGCAGCGTGGTACCCCGCTTCCGGGAATTCCGGCAGCGGGGTACGCGAGTGGCCGAGGGACGGGAAGGTCAGGCCGGGGAGCCCATGAGCCGGATGGGAGTCACCCGATGAGTGAGTACCGGGAGGAGCTCTGCGACCCGATGGGGGCGGTGGGCCGCTATCCCGGGCGGCGCCGGCGCCAGGGGAACGAGCAGGTCGTTGGCGGCCGGGTGGCCGGTGGCGCCGTCCGCGGAGAGGTCGCCGTGCAGCCAGAGCGTGAGCATGTACAGGCCGGGCACGGACAGCAGGCGGGGCTGGTAGGGCTGACTCATGCCCTCCGCCTGACGCAGCGCGCGCTCGGTGGAGGTGACGTAGGGACCCTCGAAGAAGTGGGAGAACGCCCAGCCGTCGGCGGTCAGCTTGGTCTCGGCCGCGGCCACCGCGTGGTCCCCGCACCGGATGAGGAAGCGCCACGCGGCCAGCCGGGTCGCGGAGACTCCCTCCGGGGTGATCCGGTCCAGGACGTGCACGGGCAGCGGAAGTTCGGGCGTGACGGGGCCCTGGGCGGCGCGTAGGGCGGGGGTCCGGGCCTCGCGGACCGCGGTGGGGGAACCGAGTGCCGTGAGGACGGAGCGCAGTGCTGGCGCGGGAGCCGGGGATACGTGCAGCGGCATGGTGGGTCGCCTCTCATTTGACAGGCACGGTGGCGCGAGGGCGGGGGTGGGGCGGGGGCGGACGGCGCTGTCTGCTCGCGAGGCAGGGGAGGGTGGGGCCAGGATGTGGGATACGAGGAGTGCGAAGTACGGCCTGCCGCACATGACCTTGGCGGCAGGAACCAGGGCTGTGGGCGCCAACCTTCTGCCTTGGTGCGGAGTTTATACGACCAATGTTCAGATAGTGTTTCGGCTAGCTGCTTCCGATGCGAACAACAAGGTTCTATTCGGTCGGAGATATGCGGGAATCATCCTGGTTCCGAGCGGGGCGCGCCGCGTTGACCTCCGGTTGTGTCCACGCAGCGGTCGGCTCGTTCTCGTCGGCGTTTTTCACGAGTTGTACGGGGTACCCGAATCTGCTGGATGCTCCATGCCCCGTGAATGTGCCACTGGTCACATAAGACCAGAGTAGCCGCTGCCGGACGGACGCGGGACGTTATCGATCGCGTTCGCGGGGCATCATCCCACCTGACCGGGACCCCGGCGGCCGGATCTTCGGCCCGCCCATCCGAGGAGGGACACAGCGATGGGGGAGAAGGTCGTGGCAGGCCAGTTCGACCTGTCCGATCGCCACCGCTACCGCGACAAGCTCCAGCGGTGCCTGAAGGGGCTTGAGCGGCTTCTGGCGGAGAAGCGGTTCGACCGCCCGAAGAACCTCATGGGGCTGGAGATCGAATTGAATCTCGTGGGCTCCGACGGCATGCCGAAAATGCTGAATGCGCAAGTACTCGAGCGCATCGCGAGCCGCGACTTCCAAACAGAACTCGCCATGTTCAACCTGGAAGTCAACATCGCCCCACACCGATTGGAGGCCCGGGTTTTCGATCGGCTCGCCGAGGAGGTGGCGACTTCACTGGCATATGCCGACCGGAAAGCGAGCGAGGTGGACGCGGGAATAGTGATGATCGGCATTCTGCCGACCCTCGACCGCGACGACCTGGTCTCCTCGAACCTCTCCGACGTCGACCGCTACACCCTGCTCAACGACCAGATCGTGGCGGCCCGCGGCGAGGACTTCCGCCTCGACATCGACGGCGTCGAACACCTCACCTGCACCTCGAAGTCGATCGCGCCGGAAGCCGCCTGCACCTCCGTGCAACTGCACCTCCAGGTCACCCCCAACCGCTTCGCGGATGTGTGGAACGCCGCACAGGCGGCCAGCGCGGCCCAGGTAGCCGTCGGCGCCAACGCGCCCTTCCTCTTCGGGCACGAACTGTGGCGCGAGTCGCGGCCCCCGCTCTTCCAGCAGTCCACCGACACCCGCCCGCCCGAACTCCAGGCCCAGGGGGTACGGCCGCGCACCTGGTTCGGCGAGCGGTGGATCTCCTCGGCCTACGACCTGTTCGAGGAGAACCTGCGCTACTTCCCGGCCCTGCTGCCGATCTGCGACAGCGAGGATCCCCTCGACGTGCTGGACGAGGGCGGCATCCCGAAGCTCGCGGAGCTCGTACTGCACAACGGCACCGTCTACCGCTGGAACCGTCCCGTCTACGACATCGCGGACGGCGTTCCGCACCTGCGTGTGGAGAACCGGGTGCTGCCCGCCGGCCCGACCGTGACCGACGTGATCGCCAACGCGGCGTTCTACTACGGCCTGGTGCGCGCTCTCGCCGAGGAGTCACGGCCCGTGTGGACCCGCCTGCCCTTCGCCGCGGCGGCCGCCAACTTCGACGCGGCCTGCAAGCACGGCATCGACGCCCGCTTCACCTGGCCCCGGCGCGGCCGGTACGCCGGTACGGCCGAGGTCGACGCGGTGAGCCTGGTCCGCGACGAACTGCTGCCGCTCGCCGAGGCCGGGCTCGACGCGTGGGGCGTGGAGCCTGCGGACCGCGACCTGTACCTGGGGGTCATCGAGGAGCGGTGCCGGCGCCGCGCCAACGGTGCGTCCTGGCAGGTGGCCACGTTTCACCGGGCCCTGGACCTCGGGCTCGGCCGGGACGCCGCCCTGGCGGCCACCACCCGGCGCTACCGCGAGCTGACGCAGGCCGGCGAACCGGTGCACACCTGGCCGGTGGGCCTGCCGGAGCCCGTGCCAATGGCGTAGCCATCGGCCTTGCGACGGGCTGCAGCGCCGCGTGAGGCGGCGACGGGCTGCGGCGCCGCGTGAGGCGGCGACGGCGTCCGGCCATGGCCTCCGGCGGCTGCGTGGCCGGGCCCGCTGGTGCCCGCCTCAGGTTGATCCGGCATGCTGTGACGTCCCACGACAACGACGTCCGGTGACGATGACGTCGGCCTGTTGAAACGCGTACGGGACCTGGCCGTATGGCATCCGCGGGAGGGGTGTGCGCCCCGTACGGCGTCCGTCCCGCGCACGGTGTGCCGCGTGTTGGGTGACGATGGGGACGAGACGGGCTCAGGCAACTGGAGGCAGGTGTGCGGGCGGAGACGGGGCCGGTGGCCGATTCTTTTCCGCAGGAGCGGCCGTCGCGACGGATCTTCCGCGACGAGACGCTCCTCGTTCTGGCGCTCTCGCTCGGCGCGAGCGGAGTGTCCGCCCTGATCAGCTTTGTCGGATCGGTCACGAAGCCCGGCGGGCTCAAGGACCAGGCGGCCACCCTCAATGCCTCCGCGGCACCGGGCCGTCCCTGGCTCGACCTCGCCTGGCAGCTGTTCGGGATCGCCTCGGCGCTGGTCCCTGTTGCGCTGGTCGCACACCTCCTGCTGCGCGAGGGGCAGAGCCTGCGCACCCTCGGCTTCGACCGCACCCGCCCCTGGCCGGACGTCAGCCGCGGCGCCGCGGTCGCGGCGGTGATCGGCAGCACCGGCATCGCCTTCTACCTGGGCGCCCGCGGCCTCGGCTTCAACCTCACGGTGGTGCCGGAGGCACTGCCCGACGTGTGGTGGAAGTTCCCTGTGCTGATCCTGTCGGCACTCCAGAACGCGATCCTCGAAGAAGTGATCGTGGTCGGCTATCTGCTGCGCCGGCTCGGGCAGCTCGGCTGGACCCCCGGGACCGCGCTGGCGGCCAGCTCCGTACTGCGCGGCTCCTACCACCTGTACCAGGGCATCGGCGGCTTCGTCGGAAACATGGTGATGGGTGTGGTGTTCGTCTGGCTGTACCGGCGCTGGGGCCGTGTCGGCCCGCTGGTCGTGGCGCACTCCCTGCTCGACATCGGGGCATTCGTGGGCTACGCGCTGCTGGCCGGGAAGGTGGGCTGGTTGCCGACGGCGTGAGCGGCCAGGGAATCGCTCACCAGGCTCACAGAGGGGCGCACGCGGGTGGCGTGCGCCCCTTCCTGCGTCCTTGCAATGCTCAGACCAGCAGGTCGCCGTCGATGACGGTCACCGCCCGGCCCGTGAGCAGGGTGCGGTCGCCGCGCAGCCCGGTGCGGACGAGGCCGGAACGCGGTGAGGCCTGAAGGCCGGTGAGGTCGGGGCGGCCGAGGCGTTCGGACCAGTAGGGCGCGAGAGCGGTGTGGGCGCTCCCGGTGACCGGATCCTCGTCGATGCCGACGTTCGGGAAGAAACACCGGGAGACGAAGTCGTAGCCGCGGGCCGGGTCCTCGGCGCGGGCGGTGGCGATGATGCCGCGCTCGCAGTAGGCACCCAGTGCCTTGTGGTCGGGCGTCAGTTGGCGCACCGTCTTCTCCTCGGCGAGCTCCAGCACCAGGTCGCCGACGTTCGGGCCGGTGTCGAAGGCCGCGCGCGGCTCGGCGCCGAGGGCCTCGGCGACCCCGTCGGGTACCTCGACGGGGGTGAGCGGAGCGGTCGGGAAGTCCAGGGTGACCGAGCCGTCCTCGGCGGGCGTCGCGACGAGCACACCGCTGCGGGTGGCGAACCGCACCGGACCCTCCTGAACGCCGGTGGTGTGCAGCACGTGGGCGGTGGCCAGCGTGGCGTGACCGCACATGGCGACCTCGGCGGCGGGTGTGAACCAACGTAGTGCCCAGTCGGCCTCCCCGCCCTCGGGCAGCCGGTGCGCGAACGCCGTCTCGGCGTGGTTGACCTCCAGAGCCACTTTCTGGAGCCACTCGTCCTCGGGGAAGTTGTCGAGCAGCAGGACCCCCGCCGGGTTGCCGGTGAAGGGACGGTCGGCGAAGGCGTCGACGATTCGAATCCGCATGATCCGACGCTAGGGGCACCGCGTGGCCGTCGGCCAAGGCCAATGCGCGGCGACTGGCCCGTCCTGGCCCCGGAACGCCCCGGAACCGCGTAGCCGCAGGTCGGTAAGGGGTTGTCGGACGAGCTGTTCCGATATATCGTTGAGGCATCGCGACAGATCAACGATGGAATGGAGTACTGCGATGCACGCTCACGGATTCGAGCACGGACATCGGCATGACGGCCCCCGGCGCGGCCGCGGTGGCTCCGAAGGACGCCGGGCGGCGTTCGGGCCCTTCGGCCCGGGCGGTCCCGGCTTCGGCGGTCCCGGCTTCGGGCCGGGCCCCTGGGGCGGGCGAGGGCGCGGCGGACCGCGCGGCAGGGCGCGGCGCGGTGATGTGCGGGCGTCGATCCTGGCCCTGTTGAAGGACCGGCCCATGCACGGTTACGAGATGATCCAGGAGATCGCCGAGCGCAGTGGCGGCGCCTGGAAGCCCAGCCCGGGGTCGGTCTACCCCACCCTCCAACTGCTGGAGGACGAAGGGCTGATCGTCAGCGAGAGCGAGGGCGGCAAGAAGCTGTTCTCCCTCACGGAGGCCGGGCGCACCGCGGCCGACGAGGGGCCGGACGTGCCCTGGGAAGAGGCCTCGCGCGGCATCGACTGGGAGGCGCTCAGTGAGATCCGGCAGGCCGGTTTCGGTCTGATGGAGGCCTTCGGCCAGGTGTGGAAGACCGGCAGCAAGGAGCAGCGGGAGAAGGCGCTCGCCGTGATCAACGAAGCCCGCAAGAGGCTCTACCTGATCCTCGCCGACGAGGACTGACGAGGACTGACGAGGACTGACGAGGACTGACGAGGACCGACGAGGACCGACGAGGTTGCACGGGCATGAACAGGGCGCCCCGCGATGAAGTGCGCGGGGCGCCCTCTTCGTGCGGCGGCCTTCAGGCCACGAGCCCGGCAAGTTTGCGCAGCGACTCGTTGAGCGCGGCCGTCGCCGAGTCCTTGAGCCGGCCTGCCATCAAAGACACCGCCGCACCAGTGAACTCGCCCTCGATGCGCACCCTCGTGGCGTCCCCGTCCGGGGTCAGCACGTACCGCGTGGCGACGTTCACGGCCATCGGGCCCTTGCCGCGGATCGCCAACACGCGGGCCGGCTCCAGTTCCTCGATGGTCCACTCCACCTCGGCCGGGAAGCCCATGAGCTTCATGTTCTCCTGGAACGTCCCGCCCACCGCGAACGTCTCGGGGCCGCCCTTGGGGAAGCTGGTGTGCGTCGCGTTCCACTGGCCGTACCCGGACCAGTCCGTGAGCTGCGCCCAGATCTTCTCCGCGGGGGCCCCGATGCGGGCCTCCGCGCTGACTTCGGCCATGCGACCACCCCTTCTCGTCGGGTGCTGTGCCGGGCGCAGCGAGGGTGTCGCGGAACGTAGCCGGACGGACGGGAACATTCAATACTGATGAACCGTCAGGAAGTATGAAGGGGGCCGGGCGCCGCAGGGCGGTTTCGGCCTGATCTCATCCCCAAGGAGGAGATTCAGCCCTGCCGGGTCCACTCTCTGCGGGAGGCGAAAATGGTTCCCGCCGGGGATGACCGGAGGCCGTGAGGCTGATGAGCTAGGAGATGTGCAACCCCGTATTCCCCGGCAGTCGGCTCCTGAGCAGGACATCCGCCGCCCGGACGAGGACGCCGGGCTCAGTGCCGAGCTGGCGGCGGTGGTCGCCGCTGCCCGCAGGAGGGCCGTCCGGGACGGGGACCGGCAGATCGACACTGCTCATCTGCTGCACACCCTCCTGGAGTCCGACCCCGAGGTGCGCTCCGTCTTCGACGGCGGCCCGCAGATCGCCCGGGTGCTCGGTTACCTCGTGCAGCGCAGCATTGGCTATGGCCTGCGCTGGCAGAGCGCCGTCGAGGACTCCGGTGCCGTCCCGGTGGTGACGGAGGCCGACCGCTTCTCGCCCCTTGCGGCGGCCGCGGTGCGGTCCGCCCGCGAGCGCGCGGCCCGGCGCGGCGAGGCTCGCGCACGTGGCATCGACCTGTTGGCGGGGATCCTCACCGACCCGCAGGCCCGGGCCGTCGAGGTGCTCGCCCGTGCCGGTGTCGACGCGCGCGAGGTCCTGGCCCGGGTCGAGAAGCACGCCGAGGGGTGCGCCGAAGGGTGCTTAGGGCGGTACGCCTGAGGGGCGCTCCGGCATCCGGCGGCGGACTCCGTCCAGCAGACGGGACTTCCGCCAGACGGGACCTCCAGCCGACGGGACCCCCAGTCGATGAGACGTCCAGCCGATGAGACAGGTGCCATCGGAGGTGACGCTACTGTCATCGCCTGTCATCATGTGCCGATGCGTACGTCTGAGAGCACTCGGGGCCGCCCCGGCAAGGGCGCGGGTCTCGGCCTGGCGCTTGCCTCCGCGGTCGCCTTCGGCGGGTCGGGTGTCGCGGCCAAGCCGCTGATCGAAGCGGGGCTCGACCCGCTGCACGTGGTCTGGCTGCGGGTCACCGGCGCGGCCGTCGTCATGCTGCCGCTCGCCGTCCGGCACCGCTCGCTGCCCCGCCGCCGCCCCGCCCTGCTCGCCGGATTCGGGCTGCTCGCCGTGGCGGGCGTCCAGGCCTGCTACTTCGCCGCGCTCTCGCGCATTCCCGTCGGCGTCGCCCTGCTCATCGAGTACCTGGCGCCGGCCCTGGTGCTCGGCTGGGTGCGCTTCGTGCAGCGGCGGCCGGTGACCCGGGCCGCCGCGCTCGGCGTCGTCTTGGCGGCAGGGGGACTCGCCTGCGTGGTGGAGGTCTGGTCGGGGCTGAGTTTCGACGCGCTCGGACTGCTGCTCGCCCTCGGCGCGGCCTGCTGCCAGGTCGGCTACTTCGTCCTCTCCGACCACGGTGGCGACACCGGTGACCAGGCCCCGGACCCCCTCGGTGTGATCGCCTACGGCCTGCTGGTGGGCGCCGCCCTGCTGACCGTGGTCGCCCGCCCCTGGACCATGGACTGGTCCGTGCTCGGCCGCACCGCGTACCTGAACGGCACTCCCGTCCCCGCCGTCGCCCTGCTGGCATGGATCGTGCTGGTCGCCACGGTCCTCGCGTACGTCACCGGCGTGCTCTCCGTGCGTCGGCTATCGCCGCAGGTGGCGGGCGTCGTGGCCTGTCTGGAGGCGGTCATCGCGACCGTGCTGGCCTGGGTGCTGCTCGGCGAGCACCTCTCGGCGCCGCAGGTCGCCGGGGGCGCGGTCGTCCTGGTGGGTGCGTTCATAGCGCAGTCCTCGGCGGCCCCGGCACGAGGCGACGAGGAGCCGCCTGCCCGGCAGGAGGCGGAGCGGGAGTTGTCGGTCAGGGGTACGGCGGCCTAAGGTGCTGATCATGCATGCAGACGCATTCGTTCTTCCGCCGCCGGCCGCCTGAGGCGGGCCCTCCGTTGATCGTGCCCGGCGACTGACCGGGCCGAACGGTGCTGCGTGCCCGCAGAAGAAGTCCCCGACCCCGCTCGACCGGGGTCCTCGTCGAACTTCTGCACCTCTGCGGAGACAACTCGTGTCGAATGCTTCCCTCGGCCTGCCCGTCGGGCGTGGCCTCCTCTACCTGATCGTCGCCGGTGCCGCCTGGGGTACGGCGGGCGCGGCCGCCACCCTGGTCTACCGGGTCAGTGACATGGGACCGGTCGCCCTGTCCTTCTGGCGTTCTGTGGCCGGAGTCCTGCTGCTGCTCGCCGCCCGCCTCCTGCGTCCACGGGTCCGCCCCGCCGTGCCCGTGGCGCCGCGCACCCGCTTGCTGCGGGCCGGGGCCACCGGTGTCTGCCTCGCCGTCTTCCAGACGGCCTACTTCGCCGCCGTCTCGGCCACCGGGCTGGCCGTGGCGACCGTCGTCACCCTCGGCGCCGGACCCGTGCTCATCGCGGTCGGCGCACGCCTGACGCTGGGCGAACGACTCGGCCGGGCCGGTCTCACCGCCGTCCTCGGCGCCCTCGCCGGCCTCGGAGTGCTGGTACTCGGCGGCGGCGGGGCGACGGTCCGCCCGTGGGGCGTGCTGCTCGCGCTCGCGTCGGCGGCCGGCTACTGCGCGATGACTCTGCTCACCCGGTGGTGGGGCCGTGACAGTGACGCGGACAACTCGGGGACGACCGTGGGGGCGTTCGCGGTCGCCGGTCTGTGCCTGCTGGCGTTCGCGCCGGCGGAGGGGCTGGTGCCGCACACCGCCGCGCCCGGCCGGCTGCTGTGGTTGCTCGGGTACATCGCGACGGTTCCCACCGCCCTCGCCTACGCCCTCTACTTCGCGGGCGCGGCCGTCGTACGGTCGGCCACCGTCTCCGTGATCATGTTGCTGGAGCCGGTCAGTGCGGCGGTCCTGGCCGTCGCACTGCTCGGTGAGCGGCTGACGGCGGCGACCCTCGTCGGCACGGCGTTGATGCTGGGGTCGGTCGTGGGCCTGGCGGTGGCGGAGGCGCGCGGGGCGCGGGCCGTGGAGACGGAGCAGCAACCGGTCCCGGCGTGACGCAGGGGTGCCGGTCCTCGTAACGAAGGACGCCGGTCCTGGCGTCACGCAGGGACGCCAGTCCTCGTGACGAAGGGCGGGCCCGTTCCCCGGGTCCCGCCCTTGCGTACGCGTCACGTCCCGCCTTGCCTCGTCACCCGCCGCGTCTGCGCAGCAGATGCTCCCGTGCCGCCGTGTCACGCGGGCCACCACGCCCGGCGAGTGCCCCTGCGATGCGGTCCTGGACCTCCGCGGACCGCTTCCCCGCGTACTTGAACTTCGCCCGTACACCGGTCACTTCGAGCCGCAGTCCGCGGATGCCGGAGAGCAGGCGGCCGTAGGGGGCCTCGCCCACCGCGGCAGGTGCCGAGCCGCCCTCCGGCTGGAAGTGACCCGTCTGCCGGTTCAGCAACTCGGCCTTCTCCTGCGGATCGTCCACGACGTGGGCCGTGCACCTGAGCTGGACGGCAGCGTAGAAGCTCGTCGGTACGCCGTGGTCCGGGCGGGCGGCCGGGTCCGCCTGCCAGGGGCCGGGGACGTACACGTAGTCGTCGACCACGCTCAGCAGGACCTCGGGGTTCGTCTCCAGGGCGGTCCACAGCGGATTGGGGCGGGCGAGGTGGGTGACGGCCTCGCTCCGGTCGGCGTCGTAGGCGAAGTGCAGCGGCTGGACGAACGGCGGCTCGCCGGGCGGGCCGTTGACGGCGAGCTGGCCGAAGTCGTGGGTGGCCAGCCAGCGCTGCCACTCGGTGTCGTCCTGCGGCGCGTCCCAGGGGTGGATCAGCATCACAGGGCCGTCAGGTAGCCGGGAAGCTCCGCGCCGGGCAGCAGATCGGGGTCGGGGACCGGGGAGCCGTACTCCCTGCGGACGGGAACCACGCCGGCCCAGTGGGGGAGGGAGAGGTCCTCGGGCTCGTCGTTGACCCCGCCCGTGCGCAGCTTGGCGGAGACCTCCTCCAGATCGAGGCGGAGCACGGCGGTGGCCGCCAGTTCCTTGGTGTTCGCGGGCCGTGAATCGGACGACCGGCCCGGCACGACATGGTCCACCAGCGCGTCCAGGGCCATCCGCCTCTCCTCGGGATCGGTGACCTGGTGGGCGATGCCGTGCACCACCACCGAGCGGTAGTTGATCGAGTGATGGAAGGCGGACCGGGCCAGCACCAGACCGTCGACGTGGGTGACCGTCAGGCAGACCGCAAGACCCGGGTCGGTCGTGCCCGCCATGCGCAGCGGACGCGAGCCCGTGGAGCCGTGCACGTAGAGCCGCTCGCCGACCCGGCCGTAGAGCGTGGGGAGCACGACCGGCGCGCCGTCGCGCACGAAGCCGAGGTGGCAGACGTATCCCTCGTCGAGTATCGCGTGCACCAGCTCCTTGTCGTACGACGCCCGTTGCGCCGAGCGCGTGGGAACGGTGCGGTCGGTCGGCGTGTAGTCGGTGGTCGGCGATGCCGGCTGCCGGGTCCCCTGCATTGCGATCTCCATTGCACTAGTGCATAATGTCATTTGTGCTAGGAGGATATCGGATCGAGGGCCGAGGTGCAGCCGAGATCTCGGCCAGCGTCGAGCGTGCGGTGAGTTCCGGAGACCTGGAGCCGGGTCAACTGCTGCCGCCCATGCGAGAGTTGGCGACCGAGCTGGGGGTCAATCCGAACACCGTCGCGGCCGCGTACCGCATCCTGCGTGAGCGCGGGGTGATCGAGACCGCCGGTCGCCGGGGCAGCCGGGTACGGCACGCCCCGGCCACGACCGGGCGGGACCACATCCGCGTCGACGTGCCCGAAGGCGTGCGCGACGTGTCGAACGGCAACCCCGATCCAGCGCTGCTGCCGCCCTTGACGTCGGCGTTCTCGGCCGCCGCCCGGCACAGCGACCGGGAGCCGGTGCTGTACGGGGACGTCGCCGTGGAGCCGGAGCTGGCCCGTCTCGCGAGGGCCGGGCTGGATGCCGACGGGGTGCCGGACGGGCCGATCGCCGTCCTGTCCGGCGCGCTGGACGGCATCGAGCGCGTTCTGGCCGCCCATCTCAAACCCGGGGACACGGTCGCCGTCGAGGACCCCGGCTGGGGCAGTGTCCTCGACCTCGTTCCCGCGCTGGGACTGCGTACGGCTCCGGTCGGCGTCGACGACGAGGGGCCCCTCGTCGGTGACGTGCAGCGCGTCCTGGAGAGCGGCGCACGGGCCCTGATCGTCACCGACCGGGCGCAGAACCCGACCGGTGCCGCGGTGAGCGCCACGCGCGCGCGTGCCCTGCGCTCCGTCTTCCGGGACCACCCCGAGGTCCTGGTGATCGAGGACGACCACGGTCACGGGATCGTCGACCTGCCCCTGCAGCCGCTTGCCGGAGTCACCCGCCACTGGGCCCTCGTGCGTTCGGTGGCCAAGGCGTACGGCCCCGACCTGCGGCTGGCCGTGCTCACCGGGGACGCCGTCACGGTCGACCGGGTGCGCGGCCGGCAGCGGCTCGGCCCCGGCTGGGTGAGCAGACTGCTGCAGCGGGCCGTGGTGCGGCTGTGGACGGACGGTGTCCTGGACACGCGCGCGGTGGCAGCGGCGTACGGCAGGCGCCGCGACCTGCTGATCGGAGCACTCGCCGAGCGCGGAGTCACGGCCCGCGGGCGCAGCGGGATGAACGTGTGGGTGCCGGTGCCGGACGAGACCGGGGTCGTCGCCCGGCTGTTGCACGCCGGCTGGGCCGTCGCCCCCGGCGCCCGCTTCCGGATGGGCGCAGCGCCGGGCATCCGGATCACTGTCGCGACCCTGGCCGAGGAGGAGACGGAGCCGCTGGCGAACGCGGTGGCGGCAGCCGTCGGCCCGGCCCCGGCACGGAGTTACGTGTAGGGCGTGCCGCTGTGCGGGGCCGGTGGCCACCGGCCGGCCCCAGCGCTAGGGGGTCGTTCGGATCACCGCGGGTCCGCGACGCCCGGCACGGCACCTCGCCGCGTTGTCGCATGACCCGAGTACGCCCGGTACGCGGGTCATGCTCCGCCTTGCGAGGCACCGCACCATGCGCCGCGGCCTGATCCGCGCTGATCCGAACGACACCCCTAGACCGTGGTCGCCTGCTCGGCGGGAGTCGACGGGATCCCGCTCGTGGTCTCGGTCGCGGCGGGTGCCCTGCGCGCCCTCGGCCGTGCCTGCGTCAGTGCCGCTCCCGCCAGGACGATCACCGCTCCGATCGGTGTCGACCAGGTCAGGCGCTCGCCGAGCACGGCGACACCGGCGGCCGCGGCGATGACCGGCACGAAGTAGGTGACCATCGTCGCCGTCGTCGGACCGACCTCCGCGACCAGGCCGTACTGGACGAGCATGGCGACGCCCGTGCCGAGGGTGCCCAGGGCGGCGACCGCCAGCAGCGGCAGGACCGGCAGCCGGCTCGGGATACCGGCGAACAGCGGAGTGACCACGGCCAGTTGGAGGGTGGCCAGCAGCAACTGGCCGCCCGTCAGCGACAGATGCGACGCCGGGGCGCCGGCCAGGGTGCGGCGGACGTAGATCCAGCCGACCGGGTAGCTCAGCGAGGCCAGCAGGGCCAGGGCCGTGCCCCCGGCGTCCAGGCCGTGGAAGCCCTGCCAGGCGCCCAGCACCGTGAGCACGCCGAGGAAGCCGAGCCCGAGCCCCGCGACCCGCAGCCGGGTCGGACGGTCCTCCGAGAGGGCCACGAGGGACAGCAGCATCCCCCACAGTGGCGAGGTCGCGTTGCAGATGCCCGCGAGCGTGGACGGGATGGTCAGCTCCGCGTACGCGAACAGTGAGAACGGCAGCGCGTTCAGGAAGAACGCCGCGACCGCGAGGTGTCCCCATGTCCGGGCACCGCGCGGCAGCCGCTCCCGGCGCGCCACCATGGCCACCGCGAGCACCGCCGTGCCGAAGAGCAGCCGCCCGAAGGTGACCTGGAACGGGGCGAAGCCCCCCGTGCCCACCTTGATGAACAGGAAGCTGAAGCCCCAGATCAGCGACAGGAAGGCGAAGCGGACGCGCCAGTGGAGCGGGTGGCGGGCGGGTGCGGCGGGGTGGGCCGGGGTCTGCTCGGAGACGGACGGAGCGCTCATGGTCGTAACCATGCCTTTGAACATGTCGTAGCACAATCGAGAATATGCGCGCTCTATCTCGTAGCGTTGCTTACATGTTGAACCTGGAGCGCCTGCGCACCCTCGATGCCCTGGCCCGGCACGGCTCGGTCAGTGGTGCGGCCGAGGGGCTGCACGTCACGACCTCGGCGGTCTCGCAGCAGATGGCCAAGCTGGAGCGCGAGGTGGGTCAGCAGTTGCTCGCCAAGAACGGCCGTGGGGTGCGGCTCACGGCCGCGGGGCGGCTGCTCGCCGAGCACGCGGCGCGCATCCTGTCCCAGGTCGAGCTCGCCCAGTCCGACCTGGAGGCGCAGCGCGGGCAGGTGGTGGGCGAGCTGCGGCTCGGCGCGTTCCCCACGGCCGCGCGCGGGCTGTTCCCGGCCGCGCTGTCCGATCTGCGGCTGCGTCACCCCTGCCTGCGGGTCAGCACCGTCGAGATGGAGCCGGCGACGGCCGTACGGGCGGTGCTGCGCGGCGATGTCGACCTGGCCGTCGTCCTGGACTGGTACAACAAGCCGCTGCCCGTCCCCGAGGGTCTCACCCGGGCCCCGATCCTCGACGACCCCGCCGATGTCGCCCTGCCTGCCGCCCACCCCCTCGCCTGCCGTGCCGAGGTCGACCTGGAGGACTTCGCGGACGACGACTGGGTCACCTGGGGCGACGCCGAGTTCTGCCACGAGTGGCTGCTCGACACCCTGCGCTCCAAGGGTGTCGAGCCGCGCATCGTGCACCGCGCCGAGGAGCACGCGACGCAGCTCGCCCTGGTCGGCGCGGGCATGGGCGTGTGCGTGGCGCCGCGGCTGGGACGCGGGCCGCTGCCCGCAGGGGTGCGCACGCTACCGGTGCGGCACTCGGTGCGGCGGCACGTCTACGCCGTCTGGCGGGCGGACGCCGACCGCCGCCCTTCGATCCGCGCGGCGGTCGAGGCCCTGTACGCGGCAGGCACGAAGACACCCTGACCGACGCGGCCCCCAGAAGCACGACGCGCCCTTCACCCCGCCTGCAGGAGGTCTCGTCGGTTTCAGGTCGGTCAGGCCGAGGCCAGTTTTCGGAAGTCCCAGGAGATGATCTTGTCCGGTGTCAGGCGGATCCAGGCGTGCCGGCCGTCGTGCGGCATCTCCTCCAGGCCGAAGTTCTTGCGGGCGAACAGTGTCTCGGGAATGTCGAGTTCGGCGCACAGCTCGCCGGTGCGCGGTATCTCGCCCACGAACTCCACGGTGCCGGACAGCTCGACCCCGCGCAGTTCGTCGTACTCCTCGCCCGTGTCGATCACGACCGCCACCCGCGGGTCGCGCCGCAGGTCGGCCCAGCGCTTGCTGCGCACCACCGAGTACAGCCACAGCGAGCTGCCGTCCCAGACGAACCAGAGTGCGCTCACGTGCGGAGCGCCGCCGGTGGACACGGTGGCCACCCGGCAGGTGCGCTGGGTGATGAGGAACTCGTCCAGCTCACCGGTGGTCATCATGATCTTCCGGCCCCGGCGCTGAGTGACGGTCATGCGGCCCCCTCTTCCTTCTCTCACGTCGTGTCGGAGGACGCCACCCCCCGGCGGGGAGAGGTCCTCTGACATCACGTCAGAAAAGGATGGGCCGTCTTCCCTCCGTACGCAACGGCCGTTAGGCTCGCCCGCCCCACACCGTCGGCGACCAGGGGGAACCGTGCCGTCGTACGAACGTCTCAGCGAACTTCTCGACCCCGCGGACACCGTTCTGCTCACCGTCGAGTGCCAGCGGGGAGTCGTCGGACCGGACGGCGCGCTGCCCGAACTCGCCCGCGCGGCCCGCTCCTCGGGCGCCCTCGCCAACGTCGCCCGCCTGGTCGCCGCCGCGCACGAGAGCGGGATCCAGGTGATCCACGCGATCGCCGAACGCCGTCCGGACGGCCGCGGCGCGAGCCGCAACGCCCGGCTGTTCCGCGCCGCCGAACGGCTCCCCGTGCAGCAGCTCTCCGGCACCGCGGCGGTGCGCGTCGCGGCCCCGATCGAGGTCGCCGAGGAGGACCTCGTCGTACGGCGGCTGCATGGCCTGTCCCCGGTCCAGGGCACCGACGTCGACCCGCTGTTGCGCAACCTCGGGTGCCGCACCCTGATCGTCACCGGGGTCTCGGCCAACGTGGCGATCCCCAATGCCGTGTTCGACGCCGTGAACCGCGGCTACACCGCCCTCGTGCCCACCGACGCCATCGCGGGGGTGCCCTCCGACTACACCCCCGCGATGATCCGCAACACCCTCGCCCTGGTGGCGACCCTGGCCACCACCGACGAGGTGCTGCACTGCTTCGGACGGCCCCGGCGGGCCGGGCGGGCGTGAACGTCAGGCCATTTTGATCTCGTCCCCGGAGACGGTGATGCTCTTGGCCGCCAGCGGCTGGGTCGCGGGCCCCTTCTTGACGCTGCCGTCGGTCGCGGAGAACTCACTGTGGTGACAGGGGCACTTGATCACGCCGTTGACCACCTCGTTCACCGGGCAGCCCTGGTGGGTGCACTTGGAGGAGAACGCCTTGAACTCGCCCTTCGTCGGCTGGGTGACCACCACGCCGCCGAGGACCTTGCCGCCGCCCTCCGGGATGTCGGCGGTCTTCGCCAGCACGGTCCCTCCGGAACCGGCCGCGGCGGCGCCGCCGCCCGAGCCGCCGCTGCCGGTGTTGCTGCCGTTCTGGGTGGTGGAGGAGCCGGAGGACGACTTGTTGTCCGATCCGCACGCGGTCAGCGCGACGGCGAGCCCCGCCGCGCCCATCGCCGCCACGACCGTGCGGCGGGCCGGTGTCCCCTGGGGCTGAAGCGATTCGCTGGTCATGCTGACGTTTCCTTCCGCGCAGGCTTGGTAGATCTGCACAGGGGTACGGGCGGCGGGCGTCCGGCGTTCAGGCGGTGGCGAGATCCCGACCGGCCGGGGAGCAGAAGGGCGCAAGACGTCGGCGAGACGGCGCGAAAAGGCCCACCGGCCGTGTCCCCGAGCCCCCGAACACCCCAGTAACCTGGGGCGATGCTCAAGGAAGTCATCGCGACCCGCTACATCACGCCGCTGCGTGAGGGCGGCTCGCTGCCGGGGCTCGTCGAGGCCGACGACTTCGGGACGTACGTGATGAAGTTCACCGGCGCCGGGCAGGGCCGCAAGACGCTGGTCGCGGAGGTGGTCTGCGGTGAGCTCGCCCGGCGGCTGGGGTTCCGGGTCCCGCGGCTGGTGACACTCGACCTGGACCCGGTGCTCGGGCTCGGCGAGCCCGACGAGCAGGTGCAGGAGCTGCTGCGGTCCAGCGGCGGCACCAACCTCGGCATGGACTTCCTCTCCGGGGCACTCGGTTTCGACCCGCTGGCCTTTCCCGTGGACGCCGAGGAGGCCGGACGGGTCGTCTGGTTCGACGCGCTGGTCAACAACGTGGACCGTTCCTGGCGCAACCCCAACCTGCTGAGATGGCGCGGCGAGCTGTGGCTCATCGACCACGGCGCCACCCTGATCTGGCACCACAACTGGCCCGGCGCCGAGGCCTCCGCCGCCCGCCCCTACGACGCCTCGGACCACTCCCTGGCCGGCTTCCGGCCGGATGTCGCGGGCGCCGCCGCCGAGCTGGCCCCCCGCGTCACCGAGGAGCTCCTCGCGGAGGTCACCGCCGAGATCCCGGACGCCTGGCTGTCCGGCGAGCCCGGCTTCGACACACCGGACGACCTCCGGCGGGCGTACGCGCGGCCGCTGCTCGCGCGGGCCGCCATCGTCCAGGAGCGCGTCACCGGCCTCGAGGAGGGCAAGTGAGCGAACGCCACATCCACATGGCCGGCCATGTGACCGAGCGCCACATCACCAGGGCGGGGCAGGGTGGCGACCGGGACGTCTTCGAGTACGCCGTGCTGCGCCTCGTCCCGCGCGTGGAGCGCGGCGAGTGCATCAACGCGGGCGTGCTCGTCTACTGCCGCGCCAAGGCCTACGTCGGCGCCCGTACCCACCTGGACGAGGCCAGGCTGCTGGCCCTCGACCCGGACGCGGACGTGGTGGCCGTGCGCTCCGCCCTCGCGGCGGTCGAAGCGGTGTGCACCGGCGGTGAGGCGGCCGGGCCGGCCGCGGCCGACGACGCCGGGCGGCGCTTCCGCTGGCTGGTCGCGCCACGCTCCGCGGTCGTCCAGCCCGGACCCGTCCACACGGGGCTGACCACCGATCCGGCCGCCGAGGCGGAGCGGTTGCTGGACCTCCTGGTGAGGTAATGGATCACACGAACCGGGTGTGCCGTTGACACCGGGTGCCAGGGCTTCTAGCGTCACGTCTACCGAAGGTACTAAGCGGTCGCTCACCGCAGATCATGCTTTCTCAAGGGCGAGGAGAAACAGCAATGTCCACCACTGAGCAGCGGGTCGCCGTCGTCACCGGTGCCGCGCGCGGCATCGGCGCCGCCACGGCCGTACGACTGGCCGCCGAGGGCCGCGCCGTCGCCGTGATCGACCTCGACGAGGCCGCCTGCAAGGACACCGTCGAGAAGATCACCTCGGCCGGTGGCCGGGCCGTCGCGGTCGGCGCCGACGTGTCCGACGAGGCCCAGGTCGAGGCGGCGATCGCGCGCGTGGTCGAGGAGCTCGGCGCCCCCACCATCCTCGTCAACAACGCCGGTGTGCTCCGCGACAACCTGCTGTTCAAGATGACGGCGTCCGACTGGGACACCGTCATGAACGTGCACCTGCGCGGCTCGTTCCTGATGACCAAGGCCGTTCAGAAGCACATGGTGGACGCCGGCTTCGGCCGTGTCGTCAACCTGTCCTCCTCCTCGGCGCTCGGCAACCGCGGCCAGGCCAACTACTCCGCCGCCAAGGCCGGTCTCCAGGGCTTCACCAAGACCCTCGCCATCGAGCTCGGCAAGTTCGGCATCACCGCCAACGCCGTCGCCCCGGGCTTCATCGCCACCGAGATGACCAAGGCCACCGCCGAGCGCGTGAAGATGGGCTTCGAGGACTTCAAGGCCGCGGCCGCCACCCAGATCCCGGTGCAGCGCGTCGGCGAACCCGAGGACATCGCCAACGCCATCGCCTTCTTCACCGGCGAGGCCGCCGGCTTCGTCTCCGGCCAGGTGCTGTACGTCGCCGGCGGACCGCTCAACTAGGGCCGGAGGAAACAGCGACATGACTTCCGTGGAACTCTCGGGCAAGGCCGCCGTCGTCACCGGCGCCAGCCGCGGCATCGGCTACGGCGTCGCCGAGGCGCTGGTCGCCAGAGGCGACCGGGTGTGCATCACCGGCCGCAACGAGGAAGCGCTGAAGGAGGCCGTCGAGAAGCTCGGTTCCGACCGGGTCATCGGCGTCGCGGGCAAGGCCCACGACGAGGCGCACCAGGCTGAGGTCGTCGAACGCGTCATGGAGGCCTTCGGCCGCGTCGACTACCTGGTCAACAACGCCGGCACCAACCCGGTCTTCGGCCCGATCGCCGACCTCGACCTGAACGTGGCGCGCAAGGTCTTCGAGACCAACGTCGTCTCCGCGCTCGGCTTCGCCCAGCGCACCTGGCACGCCTGGCAGAAGGACAACGGCGGCTCCATCGTCAACATAGCCTCCGTCGCGGGTCTCGCCCCCTCGCCGTTCATCGGCGCCTACGGCGTCAGCAAGGCGGCGATGATCAACCTGACCCAGCAGCTGGCGCACGAGTACGCGCCCCGGGTGCGGGTCAACGCGATCGCCCCGGCCGTGGTGAAGACCAAGTTCGCCGAGGCTCTCTACGAGGGGCGCGAGGAGGAAGCGGCGGCCGCCTACCCGCTGGCCCGGCTCGGCGTGCCCTCCGACATCGGCGGCGCCGCCGCGTTCCTCACCTCGGCGCAGTCCGACTGGATCACCGGCCAGACGCTCGTGGTCGACGGCGGCATCTTCCTGAACGCCGGGGTGGGCTGACCGGAGACCGACACGGGGCGCCGTCTCCGGGGGAGGTTTTCCCTGACGGAAACGGCGCCCGTGTCGACCGGCGACGCGCACACGGCCCGATGACAACGTAGTCATCGCCGCGCTGATCAATAGCCCCGTCCGGAGGTGGTTCACCGGGCGGGGCACTGCGGTATGGTCTGCCGACCCTTGGTATGGCGGATCGAGGAGTGTGCGCGTGTTCAACCGGAATCGCTGCCTGCGGCCAGTACTGGCCATAGCGTCCATATCCCTGGTCGCCGGGTGCAGCGTCTTTTCCGACGGCAACCCGGATGGCAAGGGGCCGATCGTCGTGGGGACCACCAGCGCCCCCAGCACGCTGGATCCGGCCGCCTCCTGGGACCAGTCCTGGGAACTTTTTCGAAACATTTACCAAACCCTGCTGAACTATCCCGTCGGCGCGACGACGCCGCAGCCCGACGCGGCCGAGAGCTGCAAGTTCACGGACAGCTCGAACACCGTCTACAGCTGCGAACTGCGTTCGGGCCTGACCTTCTCCGACGGGCACAAGCTGGACGCGCAGGCCGTCAAGTACTCGATCGACCGGATCAGGAAGATCAACGTCAACGGCGGTCCGGCCGGCCTGCTGGGCAGCCTCGACCGGGTCCAGGCGGTGGGTGAGCGCCAGGTCGTCTTCCACCTGAACCAGGCGGACGCCACCTTCCCGTTCGTCCTGGCCACACCCGGTATGTCGATCGTGGACCCCAAGGAGTACCCGGACGACGCGGTGCGCAAGGACAACAAGGTCTTCGGGTCGGGGCCGTACGAACTGCAGGACTATCAGCAGGGCAAGCAGGCCGTGCTGGTCGGGAACAAGCGCTACCAGGGGTTCGCCGAGCGCAGAAACGATGCGGTGACCATCCGCTACTTCCAGGACTCGCGCTCGCTGGCCGACGGCCTGCGCAGCAAGCAGCTCGACCTCTCGTTCCGTGGCCTTGCCGCCGATGACGTCATCTCCTTCCAGCGCAACGACTCCAAGGACATGGACGTCATCGAGGGAGCGACCAACGAGATCGAATACCTGGTGTTCAACCCGAAGGACCCTTGGGCGGGCAAGCTCGCCGTCCGCAAGGCCGTCGCCCAGGTGATCAACCGGAGCGCGCTCGCGCACGACGTCTACAAGGACACCGTCGAACCGCTGTACTCCATGATCCCGGCCGGCCTGACCGGGCACACCACGGCCTTCTTCGACGACTTCGGCGACCCCAGCGTCTCCAAGGCCCGCAAGTTCCTCACCGAGGCGGGTATCACCCAGAAGGTGCCGCTCACGCTCTGGTACACCACCGACCGCTACGGCTCGGCGACCGCGAAGGAGTTCCAGGCGATCAAAAAGCAGCTGGAGGACTCCGGCCTGTTCACCATCACTCTGCACGGCCGCCCCTGGAACACGTACGTAGCGGGCTACGAAAAGGGCCAGTACCCGGTGTTCGGGCGCGGGTGGACCCCCGACTTCCCCGACCCGGACAACTTCGTCGCGCCGTTCGTCGGCCGGCAGAACGCCCTCGGTACGCCCTACCCGGCACCCGAGATCACTGGCACCCTGCTGCCCCAGTCCCGCCGCGAGAGCGACCGTGCCAACGTGGTGAAGGAGTTCGGGGAGGCTCAGAGGATCCTTGCCGACGACGCGCGGCTGCTGCCTCTGTGGCAGAGCAAGCTGTACCTGGCCACGCGTGACGACATCTCCGGCGCGGAGCAGTCGCTCGACCCCTCGGCGATCATGATGATGTGGGAGCTGTCCCGCAAGACCAGCTGGTAGGCGCCGGGCCCGCTCCGGGGAGCGGGCCCGTTGTCAGTGGTCGCCTGTAGGTTCTGAGACCTGTAAGTGACCGCACATCGTGAGGACGTTGACGTGACCGACATCGCCATGCTGCCCGGTTCCTGGCGCGGGGTTCTGGGCGACGAGCTGCAGCAGCCCTATTTCAAGGAGCTGACCGAGTTCGTCGAGGAGGAGCGGGCGAAGGGCCCCGTCTACCCGCCGCGGGAGGAGGTCTTCGCCGCACTGGACGCCACGCCGTACGACAAGGTGAAGGTCCTGATCCTCGGTCAGGACCCGTACCACGGTGAGGGCCAGGGCCACGGCCTGTGCTTCTCCGTCCGCCCCGGCGTGAAGATCCCGCCGTCGCTGCGCAACATCTACAAGGAGATGCACGAGGAGCTGGGCACGCCGGTCCCGGACAACGGCTACCTCATGCCGTGGGCCGAGCAGGGCGTGCTGCTGCTGAACGCGGTGCTCACGGTGCGCGGGGGCGAGGCCAACTCGCACAAGGGACGGGGCTGGGAGCGGTTCACCGACGCGGTGATCCGCGCGGTGGCCGGCCGGCCCGACCCGGCCGTCTTCGTCCTGTGGGGCAACTACGCGCAGAAGAAGCTCCCCCTCATCGACGAGGCGCGCCACGTGGTGGTCAAGGGCGCGCACCCGTCCCCCCTGTCGGCCAAGAAGTTCTTCGGATCCCGCCCGTTCACCCAGATCAACGAGGCGGTGGCGCGCCAGGGACACGATCCGATCGACTGGCGGATCGAGAACCTGGGCTGACGCGGGCAGCGCTCCGGCGCGGCGACCGGCGCGGTGCGCACGGGGCGGCCCGACCCAGGCCGTCGGCGAGTGACGGCAACGCGGCAGATGGGGGTGCCGAGCGCCGTGATTCCGGCATGATCGGGCGGACAGGCCCTAGCGTCGGGGGAGCAGGTCGGGCCAGGGCTGGAGGACGCGGTGGCGGAACAACGGGAGCAGGCGGCGCCGGACGAGGTGATGACGCGGATCGGGCAGAGCGTCATGCTGCACCACGCCGGAGATCGTGAGGAGGCCCGCGGCCGCTTCTTCGGCCTGTGGGCTGAGATCGGCGAGGACGGCGATCCGCTGCACCGCTGCACGCTGGCCCACTACATGGCCGACACCCAGGACGATCCGGCCGACGAACTGGCCTGGGACCTCAGGGCGTTGTCCGCCGCGGACGAGCTCACCGACGACCGCCTCGCCGAGCACGAAGGCGCACCGGCGGTCCGCGCACTGTATCCCTCGCTCCATCTGAACCTGGCCGCCGACTACGTCAAGCTCGGCCGCACCGAGGCCGCCCGCAGTCACCTCGACCGGGCCCGCGGTGCGGCCGACGCACTGGCCGACGACTGCTACGGCGACGGGGTCCGCG
>NZ_JBEYZY010000004.1:23449-366544 GCF_040646295.1 Streptomyces sp. NPDC046197
CGCGGCCATCCTGCGACTGGAGTTCCGGCTCGGCGAGGAGGACGGCCTCGGAGGGGAGACCCGGCGGCCGCCGGGGCAGCGTCTCTAGTGGCCCACCGGGCCCGCGGTGCGGCCGACGCACTGGCCGACGACTGCTACGGCGACGGGGTCCGCGCGGCCATCCTGCGACTGGAGTTCCGGCTCGGCGAGGAGGACGGCCTCGGAGGGGAGACCCGGCGGCCGCCGGGGCAGCGTCTCTAGTGGCCCAACTGTCTCAAATCCTGCGTTTCAACAGCCCGCGTCTCAAGAAGCACGTCTCAACGTCCGTACGCCTGCCTGCAGATGGTCGCCTCCGGGCTGTCCGTCTTCCAGCCGCCGTACTGCCGGCCGAGCGCGCAGACGTCCGTGGTGTTCGGCACCTTCGGCACCGGCTGAGGGACGCCGGGCGTCTCGACGCGCGGCAGCCGGTCGTGGTGCCGGTGCCGTGGCTCCGGGAGCGTCGGGTGGTGGGTGTGCGAGGGCGGCGGCCGGTGCCGTTCGGCGGGCGGGGCGGCCGGTGCGGCCGGGGCCCGGGTGTGCGCCGTGGTGCTCCGGTCGTGGGGCGGGCCGACCATCTCCAGGGCCTCGCGGGCCGGGGCCTGAACGGCGCGCGGCTCGGTGCTTCCGTCCGGGCGGGGCCCCGACGGCCAGGTCGGCGCCGCACGCGGACCGGGAGCGGGCGGCCGCTGCACGGTGACACAGCCGGAGAGGGCCGAGACGGCCACGGTGACCAGAAGCGTTGCGGTGGTCGTCGTTCGATGCACCCATGCAACTCTGCTGGTCCCGGGCGACCTTGGGAACACCGGGCGAGCCAAGGATGCCCCACACGGGTGATCTCAGTCCCCGTACGGAGTGCGCGTGCCCCGAGCGGGTGACGCCGCTCGCTCGGCCTCCGGCCCCTCAGTCTCCGGTGGCTCCGTCGATGCGCTCCCGGAGCAGGTCGGCGTGGCCGTTGTGGCGGGCGTACTCCTCGATCATGTGCGTGTAGATCCACCGCAGACTGAACGGCTCGTCGGTGAACCTGCTCCGCCCCTTCGAGAGGTCGTCCAGGGCGAAGCCGGCGGCGTTGCGGCGCGCGGTCTCGATCTCGGCCTGCCAGGTGGCGTACGCCTCCGCCCAGGTGTCCTCCTCGGTCGGGTGGAAGTCGCCGTCCCGGTCCTCGTCGCTGTAGTAGATCGGCCCGGGGTCCTCACCCACCAGTACCTTGCGGAACCAGCCCCGCTCCACCTCCGCCATGTGCCGCACCAGCCCCATCAGGGACAGCTCGGACGGCTCCGCCGACGCGGTGCGCAGCTGCTCGTCGGTCAGGCCCTGGCACTTCCCCGCCAGTGTCTGCCGGTGGTAGTCCAACCAGCCTTCCAGCATGGTGCGTTCGTCGGCGTTCTGGGCAGGCTCTCGGCGCTCGGTCGTCATGACCTGATCCTCGCCCACCCGCGGTCCTTCACACCAGGCGTTTTCCGGCGCCCAGCATGCCGTCCAGCAGCTCCCGCAGCCCCGCGCGCACCTCGTCCAGCCCGGGCACCCGGGCGTGGAACGCGCCGGCGACGCAGGAGAACATCAGCCCGTCCGACCAGGCCACCAGCGACAGCACCTGACGGTCCGGGTCGGGGGAGCCCACGGCGACGAGCAGCTCGGCGAGCTGTTCGCGAAATCGCGCGCCCGCCGCGTCGAAGTACGCTCGCAGCTCCGGGCGGCGGGTCGCCTCGAGGGCGAGTTCGTAGCGGGCGAGTGTCAGTTCGCGGTTGCGGGTGAGCGCCCGGTGCGTCGCCAGGGCGAGCCCGTCCACCAGGGAGCGGGGACCGCCGCATCCCGGATCCGGCATCTCGTGCAGCGCCAGCACCCGCGCCTCACGCTCGGCCAGCCGCCGCACCGCGAGCTCCAGCAGGGCCTGGCGGGTGCGTGCGAGATTCGAGGTCGATCCCTGCGGCAGTCCGGCCGCCTCGTCGACCGCGCGATGGGTGAGACCGCGCATGCCGCGCTCTGCGAGCAGCGCGAGGGCCGTGTCGGCGACGAGGTCGGCGCGCGCGGCGGCCGCGGAGCGTACGGACATGGAGATCAACCTATCCCGGTGACCACAACCGTAGCCCCGGTCCCGCCAACCGGCACTACATCCGTAGTCCACTGACTACATCCGTAGTACAGTCGGGGCCAGGTTCGAACTACAGCTGTAGTCCAGTGTGGCGCCGCCAGGCCGGCGTCGTACCTTCGTCGTAGCGTCCAGGAGGAGCCATGTCCCAGCAGTCACGTGCCGTCGTCATCGGGGGTGGCATCGGAGGCCTGACCGCGGCGGTGGCCCTGCACCTGTCCGGCCGGGAGGTCATCGTGCTGGAGCAGGCCCGCTCCCTGGAGCCCGTCGGCGCCGGCATCTCGCTCTCCCCGAACGCTCTGCGCGCGCTGGACGTCATCGGCGTCGGAGACCAGATCCGTGACCTCGCCGCCTGGCAGGGGGACGGCGGACTGCGCACCCCGGGCGGACGCCGGCTCACCAGAACCAGCGCCGCCGCTGCCACCGAACGCTTCGGCGGACCCCTCGTCCTGCTGCACCGCGCCAGGCTGATCCGCAGCCTGGCCGCGCTCCTCCCGCCGGAAGCCGTCCGGACGACCTGTGCCGCGCATCTCGCCGACGCCGGCGACGCCCGCCGTCCGGCGCGCGTGACCACACCGGACGGGGAGCTGGAGGCCGATCTGGTGGTCGCCGCGGACGGCATCCACTCCGCCGCGCGCCGGGCCCTGTTCCCGGATCATCCGGGGCCCGTCTACTCCGGGTTCACCACCTGGCGCCTCGTCATCCCGGTGCCCGGCGTCACGTTCGCCTCGCACGAGACGTGGGGCAGGGGCAGTCTGTGGGGCACGCACCCGCTCAAGGACGGCCGCGTCTACGCGTACGCCGCCGCCATGACGCCGGCCGGCGGGCACGCGGCCGACGACGAGAAGGCCGAACTCCTTCGCCGCTTCGGCGACTGGCACGACCCGATTCCCGCCGTGATCGGCGCCGCCCGCCCCGAGGACGTGTTGCGCCACGACGTCCACCACATCGCCGAGCCCCTGCCCGCCTTCCACCGCGGCCGGGTCGCCCTCCTCGGGGACGCCGCGCACGCCATGCCGCCGACCCTCGGCCAGGGCGGCAACCAGGCCATCGAGGACGCGGTCGTGCTCGCCCACCACGCGGCCGACCTCGCCGCCTACACCGCCGCCCGGCTGCCCCGCACGACCGCCGTCGCCCGCCAGGCCGTCACCGCCGCCCGGCTCAACATGCTCCCCGGCCGCGCCGGGACCGCCGTGCGCAACACCGCGATCGCCGCGCTCTCCAAGGCCCGGCCCGCGCTGCTGCTGCGGAGCTTCGACGGCATCGCCGACTGGCGGCCGCCGCAGCCGCCGTATGCTGCCGTGCAGAGGGAACGGGCCAGCGGCGAGGACATGCAGTGAAGGAGCGCTCGTGAAGGTCGGCTGCATCGGACTCGGGGACATCGCGCAGAAGGCGTATCTGCCGGTGCTCGGCACCCAGCCCGGCGTCGACCTGCATCTGCAGACCCGGACGCCCGCGACCCTCGATCGGGTCGCCGACGGTCTGCACCTGCCCTCCGGGCAGCGCCACCCGGACCTCGACTCCCTGCTCGCCCAGGGCCTCGACGCCGCCTTCGTGCACGCCCCCACCCTCGTCCACCCGCCGATCGTCACCCGGCTGCTGGAAGCGGGGATCCCCACCTACGTCGACAAGCCGCTCGCCTACGAACTCGCCGACTCCCAGCGACTGGTGGCCCTTGCCGAAGAGCGCGGCGTCTCGCTCGCCGTCGGGTTCAACCGGCGGCACGCGCCCGCGTACGCGCAGTGCGCCGAGCACCCGCGCGAGCTGATCCTCATGCAGAAGAACCGCATCGGGCTGCCCGAAGAACCCCGCACGATGATCCTGGACGACTTCATACACGTCGTCGACACGCTGCGGTTCCTGGCGCCGGGCCCGATCGACGACGTGACCGTCCGCGCCCGGGTGCGGGACGGCCTGCTCCACCACGTCGTGCTGCAGCTCGCCGGGGACGGGTTCACGGCACTCGGGGTCATGAACCGGCTCAGCGGCTCGGCGGAGGAGATCCTGGAGGTCTCCGGTCAGGACACCAAGCGCCAAGTGGTCAATCTGGCCGAGACCATCGACCACAAGGGACAGCCGACCGTGCGGCGCCGTGGCGACTGGGTGCCCGTCGCCCGGCAGCGGGGCGTGGAACAGGCCGTGCTGTCCTTCCTCGACGCCGTGCGGGTCGGCAAGGTGCTCAGTGCCCGTGACGCACTGGAGACTCACGAACTGTGCGAGCGGGTGGTACGTGCGGTGCTGGAGCGTTCCGGCGCTGCCTGAGCGCCCGCGTTGCCTCCGTCGCGGCCAGGGCGGTCAGCACGAGCAGGGCGCCGTGCGCCGGCCAGTCCCCGAAGCGGACGTACGGGGTGATGCCGTGCGCGGTCGGTATCTCGTAGATGCGGGCCGTGCTGGCGTCGGTGCCGAGCCAGGAGCCCATGCGCTGTCCGCTCGGGCCGTAGACGGCGGACACGCCGGTCAGCGTGGCGTGCACCATGGGGCGTCCGGTCTCGGCGGCGCGCAGCGCGGCGAGCGAGGCGTGCTGTTCGGGAGCCCAGCTCTGCTGGAACGTCGACGTGGAGGACTGGGCGAGCAGCACCTCGGCGCCGTCCTCGGCGAGATGGCGGCTCATGTCCGGGAACGCGGTCTCGAAGCAGACCATCGGGCCGATCCGCAGACCGTGGCCGACGTTCATCACCACCTGCTCGGTGCCGCGCCTGCGGTCCTCGCCGGCCGCCTTGCCGACGGAGGTGGCCCAGCCGAGCAGGGAGCGCGCCGGAACGTACTCGCCGAACGGGACCAGGCGCATCTTGTCGTAGCGTTCACCTGTCGGGCCGTTCGGGCCCACCAGTACGGAGCTCTTGTAGATGCCGTGCCGGTCGGAGCGCCGGGCGTCCACGTTGACCAGGATGTCGGCGCCGGTCTGCCGGGAGAGCGCGGCGACCCGCCGCGCCAGATCGGGCCGGTCGCCGAGGTCGAAGCCGATGCTGCTCTCGCCCCAGACCACCAGGCCCACGTGCTGCCCGACGAGCCGGCGGGTCAGCTGTTCCTCCCGCGCGAAGCGCTTCTCGCCGCTGGCGGTGCCGTCGACGATGCCCGGCTGGACCACGGCGACCCGGACCCGGCCGTCGACCTCGGGGCGGGGCGCCCACATCCAGGCCGCAGAGGTCGCCGCCGCCGTCGCGACCAGCCCGGCCAGGGCCGGCACCCGGGATTCGCGTACCGCGACCAGCACGGCGACCGCGACGTTGACGGCCACCACCAGGAAGCTCACCAGCCACACCCCGCCGACCGAGGCCAGCCGCAGCGCCGCAGCCACCTGCCACTGGCTGGCGCCGAGCATGCCCCAGGGCCCGCCCAACCCCTGCCAGGAACGCACCAGTTCCACGGCCAGCCAGCCCGAGGGCAGCACGACGAGGGCGGCCGCGCACCGCCCCGCTCCGGGTATGCCGGTCAGGAAACGGCGCACGAGCAGGCCCCAGGGGGCCCACAGGGCCCCGAGCAGCGCCGCGATGAGGACCGTGAAGACGTGCAGGCTGGGCAGCAGCCAGTGGTGCACGGCCAGCATGAAGCCCAGGCCGCCGAACCAGCCGTCGTACGCCGCCCGCTTCCAGGTCGGGGCCGAGCGGGCGAGCAGGATCCAGGGGACCAGCGCGACGTAGGCGAACCACCACAGCGACGGTGCGGGAAAGGCGAACATGGGCAGGGCGCCCGCGAGGGCGGCGAGCAGCGATCGCCGCCACGGGGAGGCGAGCCAGTGGCCGAACGTCTTCATACGGCGCCCTTCTACCCCTTGGTGGCTCCAGTTTGCGCGCTGTGGCGGATCTCGCACAGGGGGCGTCGGCCCGGCCGGGGCGCCGGGCGATTCCGCTCAGTCGGGCACCGGTGCCGGGCGGACCCCGGACACACGGCGCCACTTCTCCCGCACCACCACCTCGCGCAGCCGCCAGCCCTCGTCCGTGCGCAGCAGCGTGAACGCGTACCGGCCGCCGCACACGAAGTCGGGCGCGCCCGCGGCGCCGTCGCCGGCCCCACCGTCTGCGGCGAAGCACATCGGATTGACGTAGTCGGCCTGCACCCGGGCCGTGTCGCCGGTGCCCTGTTCGAGGATCCCGAACCGCAGCCGCCGATTGACGATCAGATGCTGCCGCACGGGGAACAACCGCATGGTGTCGGCCAGCCACCCGGCGACCTGTCCGGCCGCGCCCTCGATGCCGCCCGCCGACCGGTAGTCCGCCCGCCCGTCCGGTGTGAACAGTCCCTGGTACGCCGTCCAGTCGCCGTCGTCGACCGCCACCGCGTACTCGGTGATCAGGCCGTCGAGGGCCAGCCGGTCCATCACGGTCGCGAGCTCGATACGCTGCGTCATCGGGCCAGTGTTGGGCATGGGGCCCGAGGAGCCAAGGGGCGTGCGGTGGTTTCGCCCGCGCACCCGGCCCCTGCGCTCCTCGCGCCGCCGCCCCTGCGCTCCTCGCGCCGCCGCCCCTGCGCTCCTCGCGCCGCCGCCTCTCGCTCCTCGCGCCGCCGCGCTCCGTCGCCGTCAGGCGGCCGGGACCGTCGCCCGAGCAGCGGCCACGCCCCGCGCCGCGCAGGTGCGGGCGGGGTTCGGGGGCCTAGGGTCATCCTGTACGTGGTGTCGTCGGCCGGTGGAGCGGGGTCCGTATGAAGCGTCTCGTGACAGTGGTCACCGGCGGGAGCCGGGGCATTGGCGCCGCGATCTGCCGACGGCTCGCCGCCGACGGGCACGACGTGGTGGTGGGGTACGTCCGGGACGGCAAGGCGGCAGAGGCGGTGGCGGACGCCGTGAGTGAGGCCGGGGCGCGCAGTGTCACCGTACGGGCGGACACCTCGGTCGAGGCGGACGTCGAGCGGCTCTTCGCCACGGCCGAGGAGCGGCTCGGGCCGGTGACCGGGCTGGTGAACAACGCCGGGGTGACCGGCCCGCTGGGCCGGCTCGCCGACGCGGACCCCGCCGACCTGCGGCACGTCGTGGAGGTCAACCTCCTCGGCACGCTGCTGTGTTCGCGTCGCGCCGCACAACTCATGACACCCCGGGGCAGCGGTGCCATCGTGAACGTGTCGTCCGCCGCCGCGACACTGGGCAGCCCCGGCGACTTCGTCCACTACGCCGCGGCCAAGGCCGCCGTGGACACGCTGACGCTGGGCCTCGCCAAGGAGCTCGGCCCGGACGGCATCCGGGTCAACGCGGTCGCACCCGGCGTGATCGACACCGAGATGCACGCGGAGATGGGCGACCCGGACCGGGCCCGGCGCGCCGCCGCCGCGATTCCGCTGGGCCGCCCGGGCCGGGCCGAGGAGATCGCCGCGGCCGTCGCATGGCTGATGTCGCCGGACGCCTCCTATGCGACGGGGGCCGTGCTGCGGGTGTCGGGCGGGCGCTGACGCCCGCCCCGGACGTCAGGCCGCCTCGATGACCTCGCCCCGGATGGCGGCGGCCCACTCGACCACCAGCAGCTCGTACTCCGCGCGCTCCTGGGCCGACAGGGACCCGCCCGCACGCAGCCAGAGCGCCCGGATCTGCTCGTTCAGCTCGGCAGCAGACCGCACGGAACCAGGGGCCACTGAATCGGGGGACATGACCACAAGCCTAGGGGCAAGCACTGACACTGCGCTACCGGACGGCTACGCGGACCGCAGGGAGTCGGTCACGCGCGGCGGCCGGCCCTGCGTACTGACCGGACAGTCAGTCCCGCTGTCATGGTCCGGCAGCAGCCGTGGATCGGGCCGTCCTTCACGCCCAGCTCCTGAAGACTCGCCCGTTGTCACGCCGGCGTGGGTCCGGTCACCGTCCAGCCCGGGGACTGTGGGTGGGGGGTGAGGTCCCCGTGGTGGACCGCGCTGCCGCAGGCCTCGCAGGTGACGACGGGGACCAGCGGGTGGCCGCAGGCGTGCTCGAGCACCATGGGGCGTTCGCCGTCCTGGCGGAGGTGGCGGTCGCCCCATGCCATGAGGGTCATCAGCACCGGCTCGAGTTCGATGCCCGCCTGGGTGGGCCGGTATTCGAAGCGCTGCGGGCGCTCGCTGTAGACGCGCTTGGTCAGGACCCCGGCGTCGACGAGGCGGCGCAGCCGGGTGGCAAGGATGTCGCGCGGGGCGCCGATGTTGCGCACGAGCTGGTCGAAGCGGCCGTTGCCGAGGCACACCTCGCGCAGGACGAGCAGGGAGTACTTCTCGCCGACGAGGGCCAGGGTGTCGGCGATGGAACAGGGGCGCGGGTTCTTCGTGGCGGCCATGGTGTCAGTCTATGTGAGGGTTGGATTTTCCAACTCGCCGAGCTATGGTGGGTCCGGATTTCCTACTCATCGGTAACCGGCCTCCCGGCACACAGTCCGCGGAAACCGGCCACCGACCAGCGGCCAAGGAGGCCCGCACCATGCGTGACGCAGTCATCGTCGAAGCCGTACGCACACCGATCGGGAAGGGAAAGCCGAACGGCGCCCTCGCGCACGTCCATCCCGTCGAGCTCCTCGCGCACACCCTGCGCACCCTCGTCGACCGCTCCGGCATCGACCCGGCGCTGATCGACGACGTGATCGGCGGGACCGTCGACCAGGTGGGCGAGCAGGCCATGAACACGACCCGGTACGCCGTCCTGTCGGCGGGCCTGCCCGAGACGGTCCCCGCGACCACCGTCGACCGGCAGTGCGGCTCCTCCCAGCAGGCCGTGCACTTCGCGGCCCAGGGCGTCCTCTCCGGCGCCTACGACCTCGCCGTCGCCTGCGGTGTCGAGTCGATGAGCCGGGTACCGATGTGGTCCAACGTCCCGGCCGGCAGGGACCCGTTCGGACCGGGCGTCGCCGAACGCTACCCCGACGGCCTCGTCCCGCAGGGCATCAGCGCCGAGCTCATCGCCGCCAAGTGGTCCATCAGCCGCGAGCAGATGGACACCTTCGCCGTCTCCTCCCACCACAAGGCGGCCGCGGCCCGGGCGGCCGGCCTGTTCGAGGCCGAGCTCGCACCGCTGGACGGCGTCACGGGTGACGAGAGCATCCGGCCGGGCAGCACCACCGAGATCCTCGCCGACCTCAGGCCCGCCTACTACGACCCGGCCTTCGCCGAGCGCTTCCCGCAGATCGAGTGGAACGTCACCGCGGGCAACGCCAGCCCCGTCAACGACGGCGCCTCCGCCGTGCTCATCACCTCCAGCGAGACCGCGGCCCGCCTCGGCCTGCGCCCGCTGGCCCGGCTGCACAGCTTCGCCGTCACCGGTTCCGACCCGCTCCTGATGCTCACCGGCGTCGTCCCGGCCACCGAGAAGGTGCTCCGCAGGGCCTCGCTGACCCTCCGCGACATCGACCTGTTCGAGGTCAACGAGGCCTTCTCCAGCGTCGTGCTGGCCTGGCAGCAGGAGACCGGGGCCGACCTCGCCAAGGTCAACGTCCACGGCGGCGCCATCGCCCTCGGCCACCCGCTCGGCGCCAGCGGCACCCGCCTGACCACGACGCTCGTCCACGCGATGCGGGAACGCGGCGCCCGCTACGCCCTGCAGACGATGTGCGAGGCGGGCGGACTCGCCAACGCCATGATCCTGGAGGCGGTATGACCCGTCGCCGGGGGAGGGGCATGGACTGACGCCGGTCGGTGCGGGTCCGTCACGGACCCGCGGCCGGCGCACCGTCAGCGCGAGCGCAGTTGGTGGCGCTTGCGCCAGGCGACCACCGCGCCGGCCAGGGCCGGTACGGCAATGCCGGCCATCGCGATCACGAAGGCCGGGGAGGTCGGCGCGGAGGCGCGGGCTCCGGCGACGACGTACGCGGCGGTGTTCGGGACGGAACCGAGCGCCGTCGCCAGCAGGAACGGCAGCCAGCCCATGCGGGAGACGGCGGCACAGTAGTTGGCGGCCCAGAAGGGCACCCCCGGAAACAGCCGCGCCACCATCATGGAGCGGAAGCCGTGCCTGCTCAGCTGTCCGTCCGCCGCCTTCAGCCAGCGTCCCCGCAACAACGGCCGCAGCGCGTCCTGGCCCAGCCCCCGGCCGAGACCGAAGGCCACCTGGGCCCCCAGCACCGTGCCGGTCAGCGCGGCCACGAGCCCCAGTTGCGAACCGAAGAGCGCGCCCGCGGCGAGGTTCAGCAGGGGCCGCGGGACGAACGCCACCGTGCACAGGCCGTACGCCACCGCGAACACCGTCGCCGCCGTGGCCCCGCCGAGGTGGGGCGGCCAGCCGTGGGTCAGCAGCTGCTGCGGCTGGAAGAACAGCACCGAGGCTCCCGCCGCCGCGAGCAGGACGAGCAGCAGGGACAGCCTTGCCCAGGGCGAGAGCAGGAGTCCCGTACCGCGGGCGACGAGCCCCGTCGGCTCGCCGCGACCCGGTGTGCCGGACACCGGGACGCCCGTGGTGGCGGCCGGGGGAGTGGCCGTGGCGGTGCCGCCAGAGCGGGTGGCATCGAGCATCCGGCGACACTAACCGACGGATTGTGTGATCGCCGTATGGTTCCTCTCATGAGTGTCACAGGTGCGCCAGGCCGGAACGCGCCGCACAGCGTCCTCGCCGACACCGTGCTGGAGCGGCTCACCGCCACGTACGCCCCCGCGGCCGACCCGGAAAAGGCCGTGGCCATGCGGGCGTACATGAAGGACGCGGCTCCCTTCCTGGGCATCGCGACGCCTGCCCGCCGCGCCCTGTCCCGCACCGTCGTCGAGGGGCTGCCCCGCCCCGACGAGGGCGACTGCACGGCCGTCGCCCTGCGCTGCTGGGCCCTGCCCGAACGCGAGTACCACTACTTCGCCGTCGACTACCTGCGCCGGCACGTGGGCCGTTGCTCGTCCGGGTTCCTCCCCGTGGCCCGGCATCTGATCACCACCATGCCCTGGTGGGACACGGTGGATCTGCTCGCCGCGCACGTCGTCGGTGCGCTGGTCGCGGCCGATCCACGACTGACGGCCGACATGGACGTCTGGATCGCGGACGACGACCTCTGGGTGGCCCGCACGGCCCTGCTCCACCAGCTGCGCTACAGGGAACGCACCGACGCCGAGCGCCTGTTCGCCTACTGCCTGCACCGGTCCGGGCACCCGGACTTCTTCGTCCGCAAGGCGATCGGCTGGTGCCTGCGCGAGTACGCCAAGACCGACCCGGAGGCCGTACGGGCCTTCCTGGACCGGGAGCGGAGCAGGTTCGCGCCGCTGACGGTGCGGGAGGCGCTGAAGGACATCGGCGTGTGAGCGCGGTTCCGCGGCCGCGGCGGTGGAAAACCATTCGACGCGAGCGGGACCGTCCGCGATGATCGACGACATGTTCCGGCACGCCTTCCTCCTCGCAGCATCCGCAGTCGCGGATGCCCCGAAGGCTGCCGTCCCGATTTTCGTGGCCGCAGCCGACGGCGCCCGAAGCTGACCCTCTCCGGATCGACCGGCGGACCCCGCAGGGGGAGGGTCGGCAAGTTCCTGGGGTCCCCGTCCCGGCCGCGCGCCCGAGTCCGCGCCGGGGCCGTCACCGAGCACCACACGAGAGGCCTCGAGGTACAGCCATGCCCAAGACGGCATACGTGCGCACGAAACCACACCTGAACATCGGCACGATGGGCCACGTCGACCACGGCAAGACCACCCTGACCGCCGCCATCACCAAAGTCCTCGCCGAGCGGGGCACCGGCACCTTCGTACCGTTCGACCGCATCGACCGGGCCCCGGAGGAGGCCGCCCGCGGCATCACCATCAACATCGCGCACGTCGAGTACGAGACCGACACCCGGCACTACGCGCACGTGGACATGCCGGGCCACGCCGACTACGTCAAGAACATGGTCACCGGCGCGGCGCAGCTCGACGGGGCGATCCTCGTCGTCTCCGCGCTCGACGGGATCATGCCGCAGACCGCCGAGCACGTGCTGCTCGCCCGGCAGGTGGGCGTGAACCACATCGTCGTCGCCCTCAACAAGGCCGACGCGGGCGACGAGGAGCTCACCGACCTCGTCGAGCTGGAGGTCCGCGACCTGCTCAGCGCCCACGGCTACGGCGGCGACGCCGTGCCCGTGGTACGGGTCTCCGGACTGAAGGCGCTGCAGGGCGACCCGCAGTGGACGGAGTCGATCGAGGCACTGCTCGACGCGGTGGACACCTACGTGCCCATGCCCGAGCGGTACCTGGACGCGCCCTTCCTGCTGCCGGTCGAGAACGTCCTCACCATCACCGGCCGGGGCACGGTCGTCACCGGGGCGGTCGAGCGGGGCACGATCCGCGTCGGCGACCGGGTCGAGGTGCTCGGCGCCGAGGTGGAGACGGTGGTCACCGGTCTGGAGACCTTCGGCAAGCCCATGGAGGAGGCGCAGGCCGGGGACAACGTCGCGCTGTTGCTGCGCGGCGTTCCGCGCGACGCGGTCCGCCGCGGGCACGTCGTCGCGGCGACCGGCAGCGTCGTACCGAAGCGGCGCTTCAGCGCGCAGGTGTACCTGCTGTCGGCGCGCGAGGGGGGCCGCGCGACGCCGGTCGCCACCGGGTACCGGCCGCAGTTCTACATCCGGACCGCGGACGTGGTCGGTGACATCGACCTCGCGGGGACGGCCGTCGCGCGGCCCGGCGACACGGTCACCATGACGGTGGAGCTGGGGCGCGACGTTCCACTGGAGCCGGGGCTGGGGTTCGCCATCCGTGAGGGCGGACGGACCGTCGGCGCGGGCACGGTGACATCGGTCGACTGACGGTTGCGCGGCGCACGACCCGCGTGCGCCGTGGGGCGCGGGTGGCTGTGGACCGGTCGTGGCCGGTCGCGCAGCTCCCCGCGCCCCTTCGGCGGCGGGCAGCGGTGCCCGGGGCCCATCCGCGCCGGGGACAATGGAGGCGTGAGCGAGCCCATACCCGTCATCCGTACCACCGACCACGGCACCGCCAGGCTGATGCCCGACGTCGACCGGGCGCGGGCCTGGCTGCTGACCGTCGACGGGGCGCCGCAGTCGTACGTCGACCTGGACGAGCCGACCCATCTGGAGTTCGAGTACGCCCGGCGGCTCGGGCACGTCCTGGACACCGTCGGCGAGCCGGGGCGCCCGCTGGACGTGCTGCACCTCGGCGGTGGCGCGCTCACGCTGCCCCGCTACGTGGCCGCCACCCGCCCCGGCTCGCGGCAGGACGTCGTCGAGGCCGACCAGGGGCTGCTGGAACTGGTCGTCGCCCATCTGCCGCTGCCGGACGACGCCCGCACCGCGCTGCACGCCGCCGACGCCCGCGCCTGGCTCGAGGCCGCTCCGGCCGACTCCGCGGACGTGCTGATCGCCGACGTCTTCGGCGGGTCCAGGGTCCCGGCACACCTGACGTCCCTGGCCTACGCCCGCGAGGCGGAGCGCGTGCTGCGGCCGGACGGTGTCTACCTCGCCAACCTCGCGGACGCCGCGCCCTTCACCTTCCTGCGCTCCCAACTCGCCACGTTCGCCGCGGTCTTCGGGGAGCTGGCGCTGATCGCCGAGCCCGGGGTGCTGCGCGGCCGTCGCTTCGGCAACGGGGTGCTCGTCGCCGCTCACCACCCCGTCGACACGGCTGCCCTGACCCGGCTCACGGCCTCCGACGCCTTCCCCGCCCGGATCGAACACGGCGCGGCCCTGCGGGACTTCACCGGTACCGCCGCGCCGGTACGGGACGAGGACGCCGTGCCGTCACCCCAGCCCCCCGACGGCGCGTTCCGCGTCGGCTGACCCGTTTACCGAACGCGGCGACAAGCCGCACGAAAGTCGCCACACTCACAGGCGGGAGGCGCTGCTCTTCAGGGGGGACTGGATGAGTACACCGGGGGACTCACGCATCGCACAGGTGCTCGCGATGGTGGGGGCATCCGCGCCGGCTGTGGCGCGGGACGAGTACGAGGAGCTCTACGACGAGTTCGCCGAAGAAGTGCTTGCCACCGGGCGCATTCCCGGCATGAGCTCGGTGCGGGAGGACCGCAGCTCGGCGGGAATCCTCGACGGCCATGTCGCGCTGGGCATGGGACTCACGGTTGTCGGCGAGATCGCCTGGAAGCTGATGTCCGTCGCAACGGACATGGCCGTCGAGCGAGGCCTGCGCGACGCGGCGTCGTTCCTGCGCCGGTGCCTGCGCGGTGAACGCGAGGTGTCCGCACAGGAGTTGGCCGACCGGATCACCCGCGCCGGGCTCAGCACCCTGGTTGACGCGGAGACACTCGTCCTGGTCGTCCGCCTGCAAGCAGAAGCCCTGGCCGACCATGCCGACCGGCAACCGGTCGACCCCGACCGGGCGTGACGAAGAGCTGGGCCGACAGGCTTACGCGGGGTCGATCCGGTCCGTCCGCAGCGTCGAGCGGTGATGCTGGAGCGGTCTCCTTGCGCCAGCGCCCTCTCGGAGCCCTCTCCGAAAGGGCGGCCGCCCGGCTTCGGCCGTTTCGTGGCCATGCAGATGGTTTTCGCCACGGGGGTTGTCATCCCGGCCGTGCTCGCCGCCACGAGTTGACGCGTGTGTGCGGGGACGGTCACCGGCCGACCGTCCCCGCCCCGGCCACCTCGTGCCCCAGCGGTCAGCCGGTGGGGTCCCCGTGCAGTCGGACCGTGCTGAGGATCTTCTGGATCGTCGCGTCGGAGAGTTCCTCCTTGACTCCCTTGGCCCCGTAGAGGGTCCAGGAGGCGAAGTCGCCCTGTGAGTCCTTGAACGCGAACGAGACCGCCTTGCCGTCGGTGTCGCACTTGTGCGTCTTCGGCACACCGGACGTGTAGGAGATGGCGACGCTGCCCTTGACGCCGGACTTGGTGGTGTAGGGCTTGGCCGTACCGATCTTCAGGTACTTCTTGGAGGCGTCGCTCTGGTCGGTGTAGCCGCCGAAGGCGAAGGCGGCGGCGTCCCCGCGGGCGATGCTGGCGGTGTCCTTGCCGCCGTCCTCGCCCTTGGTGCCGCTGGCGGCCAGTGACGACGTCTCCTTGGTGCCGTCCTTGTTGTCGTCCGACGTGCACCAGTCGTGCTTCAGGAAGGCGGGCCCGGAGAAGCCGATGTACGGCGAGCCGTCCCCCTTCTTCCGGTCCTCGAAGAAGGTGAGCACGCCGGGAGACTCGACCTGCCAGTCGGCGGGCACGTCGAACGCGGTGCCGTGCTTGGGGTTGACGACGACCTTCCAGCCGGGAATGGTCGGCTTCTCGGTTTCCGTGCCGCGCGGGTTGTCGTCCGACGCGGACGCCGAGACGCTCGGGTCCGCCGACGCCGACCGGCTCGGCTTGTCGTCGGTCTTGCCGCCGTCGGCCTTGTCGTCCTTGTTGCCGCCGAGTATCAGGAATCCGGTGACGCCGGCGGCCACCACGACGGCGACCGCCGCGATGATGGCGACGAGTTTCGTCCGGTCGCCGCCGCCCCCGCCCTGGGGCGGCTGCGGCGGCTGCGGGAGGCCCACGGGCGTGGGCGCCCCCCACTGCGGCTGCTGCGCATAGGCGTTGGGCTGCTGCTGGTACCCGGGCTGCTGATACGGATTCGGCTGCTGGTACCCCGGCTGCTGGTACGGGTTGTTCTGCGGGTTCTGCTCGCCCCCGGGCGGCTGCTGTCCTGGCCACATGAGCAGCAACCCTAGTGGCGCCAGGGATACGTTTCGGTCACCACCCCTTGTCAGGGACGTACCAATGTGACGTACCCGTGCGGCGCGGATCGGTGAGCGGCTCTGGCCCCAGGTGGCTACCCGTGAGTAACATGGCGGCATGAGCGCAGATCAGATGTCGATCGGCGAGATGCTCGCCGCCACCGTGCCGATGGCCCGGACCCTCAACCTCCAGTTCCTGGAGACCTCGCCGGACAAGGCCGTGGTGGCCCTGCCGGACCAGAGCGACTACCACAACCACGTGGGCGGGCCGCACGCCGGCGCGATGTTCACGCTCGGGGAGTCCGCCAGTGGCGCGATCGTGCTGGCCGCGTTCGGGGCGCAGCTCTCGCGCGCCGTGCCGCTCGCCGTGCGCGCCGAGATCGCCTACCGGAAGCTGGCCATGGGCGAGGTCACGGCCACCGCGACCCTGGGCCGTCCGGCTGCCGAGGTCGTCGCGGAACTGGACGCGGGTGAGCGGCCCGAGTTCCCCGTGTCGATCGAGATCCGGCGGGGCGACGGCGCCGTGACCGGGGAGATGACGGTGGTCTGGACGCTGCGGCCCAACGGCTGAACCGCGTTGCTCCTGACCGGCCCCGGCCCGGCGCGTGCCGGGCGGGGGCCCCGGGGCATGTGCGGCGCGCTCGTGCGGTCAGGCCGCGGTCCGGCGTTCAGGGCTCTTGCACGCGCCCTCCAGCCCCGCGACGAACTCCTTGAGCCAGGCGGCGAAGTCCGGCCCCAGGTCCGGCCGTGCGCAGGCCAGCCGGACGACCGTGCGCAGGTAGTCGGCCTTGTCGCCGGTGTCGTAGCGCAGTCCGTCGAAGACGACCCCGTGCACCGTGCCGTCGGCGGCCAGTTCCTGCAGCGCGTCGGTCAGCTGGATCTCGCCGCCCCGGCCGGGCCGGGTGCCTTCCAGGACGCCGAACACGTCCGGGTCCAGGACATAGCGCCCGATCACCGCGTAGGCGCTCGGCGCATCCCCGGGTGACGGCTTCTCCACCAGGCCGGTGACGCCTACGACACCCTCCTCGCCGATCGGCCGGACGGCCGCGCAGCCGTAGAGGTGGATCTGTGCCGGGTCGACCTCCATGAGGGCGACAACGCTGCCCGCGTGCCGCTGGCGGACGTCGAGCATGCGGCTGAGCAGCGTTTCGCGCGGGTCGATCAGGTCGTCGCCGAGCAGGACGGCGAACGGCTCCTGCCCGACGTGGTGGCGGGCACAGAGCACGGCGTGGCCGAGGCCCAGCGGATCGCGCTGCCGGACGTGGTGGATGGCGGCCAGGCGCGCGGGGTCGCGCACGGCGTCCAGCCGTACCGTGTCCCCTTTGGCGGCCAGTGCCTGTTCGAGCTCGAAGGCGTGGTCGAAGTGGTCCTCGATGGCGCGCTTGTGCCGCCCGGTGACCATCAGGACGTCGTCGAGCCCGGCAGCGGCCGCCTCCTCGACGACGTACTGGATGGCCGGCTTGTCGACCACCGGCAGCATTTCCTTCGGCGTGGCCTTGGTCGCGGGCAGAAACCGCGTGCCGAGCCCGGCGGCGGGTACGACGGCCTTGCGCACCGGGCGGGTGGACGGGGACACGGCTGATGAGCGGGGGGTGATCATGCGGACATGCTGGCCGGTGAGTATGGGAGCGGCCCGGGAGAATCGTCGGAATCGGCTGTGACCCGCGCCGGGCGTTCGACGCCACCGGGTCGCGTTGTCGTCGCTCCATGACCACGCGTCACCCGGACGTTGGAGATTTCGTGAGCCACCGACCTGCAATTGCACACAAGTGGGCGGGCGGACCGGGCGTTTTCGAATGCTGGTGCGGCTACCTCCGGTAACCTGCCGGTAATTTCCGGCAGATGACTCGCAGTCATTCGAACTCCTTGTTTCCTGTGAGGCCCGTGTGCGAGGGTGAGCCTCCCGCAAAGAAGGCGATGACCGGATTCGCCTTCCGAGCCACCTGCTTTCCAGCGGACGCGCATTGCGCACGCCGTCCTGCGCCTTGGAAGGAAATGGTTCAGTGCAGTCCCCCCACCCCCCACGCCCTCCCCACCCACCCCTCCCCGGCACGCCCGCCGGAGAATCCGACCGCAGCCTCGTCGCCCGGCTGAGGGACGCCGACGGCGGGCACCACGCGGTCGCCCTGCTGCTCGCCCGGCACTGGCGGGCGACCTACGACTATGCAGGCATCTGCCTTGCCGGCGCGGGCAGTTCGGCGTCCATGGTGGCCACCGCCGCCTACCACCGGGTGCTGCGGCGCCTGACGGGAGGGGCGGCCGGCGGTGCCCTGCGCCCGCAACTCCTCGTCGCCGCCCGGGACACCGTCCGGGAATGGGCCGCCGACGCCGCGGCATGTGTCGTACTGCCGGAGCTGCGCAGGCCCAGCGGCGGGCGCGCGCTGCGCACGGTGAGCTCCATGACGCCCGAAAAGCGGCAACTCGCCGACCGGGCTTTCCAGTCCCTTCCCGGCGCCTCCCAGTGTCTGCTGTGGCACACGGAGGTCGAGGGTGAGCCCATATCCATACCGGCCGGTCTGCTGGCGGTGGACACGGCCGCCGCGGCGGTCGCGCTGGAGCAGGCACGGGAACAATTCCGGGCCGGCTGTGTGCGTGCCCACCGGGAACTGGCACCGACCAGCGAATGCCGCTTCTACAACCGTCTCCTCGACGTCCCCATTCGCCGCGGCGGAGTCCTGCTGGCGGATGTGCGGCAGCATCTGACGGAGTGCCGCCACTGCCGGTACGCCGCCGAACAGCTCGGCCATTTCGACGGCGGACTGGAGATCCTGCTGGCGGAGACCGTGCTCGGCTGGGGAGCCCGCCGCTACCTCGACTCCCGCCCGGCGCACGTCCGCCGCCCGGAAGTGCCGGGGCCACCGGGGCCGCGCCGCGCCGCGGGCGGCGGACGGCACCGCACGGCCGCGGCCGACCGGAAGGGGCCGTCGCGACGGCACCGGAAGGCCGTGGCCGTGGGCGTCGGCCTCATGGCCCTCGCCCTGCTCGGCACCGTGCTGGTCGCCAAGGGCTGGACCGACGACGCGGTGCCCGGCCCCCGTGCCACCTGGGCAGCGCCGAGCGGCGGTGCCCTCCGCCCGGCCCCCGACGGTGGGCCCTCGTCCGCCACGTCCGCCGCGTCCGCGGCCCACCCCATGGAGATCGCCCGCGGCAGGCTGCGCAGCTCCACCACCACGGACCTGTGCCTCGACGTGCACGGCGGGCGGATCGTGCCGGGCGCCGGAGCCGAACTCGCGGTGTGCTCGGCCGCCGGGTCCCAGCAGTGGTCGTACGGGGACGACGGACTCCTGCGCAGCGCCGGTGCCCCGACGCTCTGCCTGGACTCCGACACCGACCGGCGCACCGTGGCCGTCGCCGGCTGCGTCGTGCACACGGGCGAGGTGGCCTACGACCTGACCGTGCGCGGCGAACTCCTGCTCCGTCGGCGCAACGGCCTCCTCGTCGCCCCGCGGTCGGGAACGGGAGGTACGCGGGTCGTCGTCGAGGTGCGTGACGGGAGCGAGCGGCAGCGGTGGCTGCTCGCCCCGGTCGCCGAGCAGCCACCCGGCGACGGCCCGGCCACCCGGAGCACGGATCAGGCGGCGGGTGGCCGACTGGAGCGGTCCGCGCCGCACCAGAACGGCTTGCAGCCCGCGTGGCGGGGCCGGCCGCGGGCGGCGCGGACGCCCGAACCGCGGTACGAGACGCGGCCGGCCCCGCTCCGCTGCCGCGCCGCCTGCGACGTTCCCGCGGCCTCGGCCGAAGGTCGCGGCGCGACGCCGCGCGCTGCCGTCGGGCCGGGCCCGGGTGCTCCTGCCGCCGCGCACAACAGCCCGAACTCCGTTGGGCGGCGCGCTGGGCCGGTTCGGCGCACGGGTGCGGTGGGTTCACGCGCCGTGGGGGTTCCCGTCGCGGCTGCGGGGCATCGGACGCCACCGCGGTACCGGTCGCGCCTTCCGGGGGGCCGCGCCGGGGCAGTTCCGGTCCTGCGTCCCGTCCTCGGCCGCTGACCACCGGGGGCGTCCCGCACCGGGCCCCCGCGGCGGCCGCGGACACCGGCCCAATTCGCTGCCAAAGCGCCGCCGGTCCTCATGGACATCCGCGGGGCGCGCCGTGTGTGCTGGACCGGTCCGTTCGAGCACCTCCAGGAGGGCTTCGTGTCGCTGCACCCGCAGGTCGCCTCGCTGCGCGCACGTCTGGTCGCCGCAGGGAGCCGGCCGTTGTACACCCTCGGCATCGACGAGGCCCGCGCGGCCGACCTCGCCGCCGCCCGGTCGGCCGGAGGCGAGCCGGAGCCCGTGGCCCTCGTCGTCGACGACGAGTTCCCCGGCCCCGCGGGCAGTCTGCCGGTGCGTTTCTACCGGCCGCGCACCGACGACGTACCGCTGCCGGTGCTCTGCTACTTCTACGGCGGCGGCTGGGTCCTGGGCAGCATCGACACCTGCGACGCCATCTGCCGCAGCCTCGCCAACGCCACCGGCTGCCTGGTCGCCGCTCCCGGCTACCGGCTCGCCCCGGAGCACAAGTGCCCCGCCGCGGTGGAGGACTGCTGTGCCGCCGTCCGCTGGCTCGCGGAGCATGCCGTGCGGCACGGCGGCGACGCAGGCCGGCTGGCGGTCGGCGGTGACAGCGCGGGCGGCAATCTGGCCTCGGTGGTGTCGCTGCACGCCCGCGACCACGGCGGGCCGCCGATCGCCGCCCAGCTCCTGGTCTACCCCAACACCGACCACCTCGCGGACACCGCGTCCCTGCGCGAGAACAGCGACGAGGTCTTCTTCAACCACCGCTCCGTGGACTGGTACTGGCGGCACTACCTCGCCGATCCGGCACAGGGACGCGAGCCGTACGTCTCCCCGCTGCGCGCCGATTCGCTGCGCGGTCTGCCGCCGGCCCTGGTGATCACCGCCGAGTACGACCCGCTGCGCGACGAGGGCGAGAGCTACGCCCGACGGCTGGCGGCCGAGGGGGTGGCGGCGCGCCTGAGCCGGTACGACGGGATGATCCACGGCTTCTTCGGCATGCGCGGCGTGCTCGACCCGGCCGCGGACGCACTCGAGGAGGCGGCGGCCTTCCTGCGCGAGCACCTGGCGCCCCCGGCCCCGCAGCAGGACGGAGCCAGTGCCGTGGAGGCGTCGGCATGACCTCGGCCCCCGTCGCCCCTGCGGACCCTGCGGACCCGGCGCCGAGCACCTCACCGCACGTGCGTCTGCGGCTGGAGCACCTGCACGGATCGCTGTCCGACCCGGTGCTGGACTCGATGAACTTCCTCAACGAGGTGGTCTCCCGCTACCCGGACGCCATCTCCTTCGCTCCCGGCCGGCCCTACGACGGACTGCTCGACCCCGCGGTGGTCACCGAGTACCTCACCGCGTACACGGACCACCTGGCGGCCGAGGGCCTCACCCCGGCGCAGATCCGCGCGCGGCTCATGCAGTACGGGCCCTCGGCCGGCATCATCCGGGAGCCGCTGGCCGCCGCGCTCGCGCACGACGAGGACATCCACGTGCCCCCGGAGGCCCTGGTGGTGACGGTGGGCGCGCAGGAGGGCATGCTGCTGGCGCTGCGGGCGCTGTGCGCCGGTCCCCAGGATGCCCTCCTCGCGCCGTCCCCCTGCTACGTGGGCATCAGTGGCGCGGCCCGGCTGCTCGACGTGCCGCTCGTGCCGGTGCCCGAGGGCGAGCGCGGCATCGAACCGGACGCGCTCACGGCGGGCGTACGCCGGGCCCGGGAGCAGGGCCTGAACCCGCGCCTGCTCTACGTCGTTCCCGACTTCGCCAACCCCTCCGGGCTGTGCATGTCCCTTTCCGCCCGGCGCGAGTTGCTGGCCGCGGCCCGCCAGGAGGGGCTGCTGGTCCTGGAGGACAACCCGTACGGCATGTTCCCCATGGACGAGACCGACGTGCGGCCCACGCTCAAGGCACTCGACACCGACCGTCGGGTGGTCTATCTGGGATCGTTGGCGAAGACGGGTTTCCCCGGTGCGCGCGTGGGCTACGTGGTCGCCGACCAGCCGGTCGCCGACGCCGCCGGACACACCACGCTGCTCGCCGACCAGTTGGCCAAGATCAAGAGCATGACCACGGTCAACACGCCGGGCCTGGCACAGGCCGTGATCGGGGGGCTGCTGGTCCGGCACGGCTTTCGGGTCCGATCCGCCGCGCGACCCGGCGCCGCGTTCTACCGGACCAACATGGCCCTGCTGCTCGACGCGCTCGACCGGCACTTCCCCGAGCCCGGGCGGGGCCGGCTCGGCATCCGCTGGAACCGGCCGGAGGGCGGCTTCTTCGTCGTCATGACCGTGCCGTTCGACGCCGACGACCGGGCGCTGGAGCGCTCCGCCCGCGCTCACCGGGTCCTGTGGACACCGATGAACACCTTCTACGACGGAGCCGAGGGCGATCGGCGACTGCGTCTGTCGTGCAGCGCCGTGCCCCCGCAGCAGGTCGACGAGGGCGTACGGCGTCTGGCGGAGTTCGTCCGCGCCGGCGCCTGACCCCCGCGGCGAGATCCGCCGCCGCGCGGTCGAACCGGAAGACGGTGTGCCGGACATTCACCACCGTGGGCCGCTTCGCCGGCCCGTGCGCAACCGAACCGCCGGAAGGGGCGCTTCCTTCCGGCGGTTCGGCGGTGAAATCACCAGGAAAATCGCCGTGCATTTCTTCCGGCCGCTGCTCTCGGCCATTTCTGCCGGTAACTGCACCCGTCTCTCCAGTGAGAACTCATGGACCCCGCCGGGACTTCCCGGAATGCTGATGGCGTCGGTCGGCGAACTGCCGTTCCGCAGCCGGGTTTTCGGGCAGGAGATGAGGCTTGAGCGTGGACGTTGACGAGTTGTTCCTTGCCGGCCCCGCAGAACAGGTCGTACTGCGACTGGACGCGCCCGTCGACCGCGGCCTGCTGCGGCAGCTGGTGGACGAGCGCCGCAGGCGTCTGCAGGACGCGGGGGCGACGGCCGGATCCTCCGTCGCCGTGCACCTGCCGCCGTCCCTCGAGTACGTCGCCACGGTGCTCGCCGTCTGGCAGGCCCGCGCCCAGGCCATCCTGCTCGACCACCGGTTCACCGACCACGAGGTGGCCTCGTGTCTGGACCGGCTGCGCCCGCAGTTCGCCGTCGAGCCGGTCGGCGCGACCGCCCGCATGATGCGGGGCTTCCACGACGTCGGCAGCAAGGTCGTGACCCTGCCGGACGGCACGCCCGCCGACACCGGACACGCCCTCGTGCAGTTCAGCTCCGGCTCCACCGGCCCCTCCAAGATCATCGGCCGGACCGCCCGGGACCTGGTCGCCGAGGTCGAGCGCTACACCCGCATCAAGGACTACCCGGGCGCCGGTCACCAGGTCGTCTCCCTGGCGTCCCTGACGAACGTCCTCGGGCTGGTCGGGGGACTGCTCAACAGCCTCCACACGGGCGCCGAGCTGATCCTTCCCCGGCACACCGGAACAGAGGGGATCCTGCGCTGCCTGGCCGAGGCGACCGTCCCCGCCGTCCTGCTCGGAGTGCCGTCCCAACTCGAATTGCTGGCACGGGTTTCCGCCCCACCCGCCACTCCGCTTTTCGAACGCGCCATCACCGGCGGAGAACTGGTCCGTGACGAACTGTGGAATTCCTTTGCCGACCGCTATGGCGTGCGCATCGGCACCATGTACGGAATGACCGAGGCCGGCGTGATGGCCACCGACCTGTCCGGTGATCACCGGCCCGCGCTGACCGTGGCACCCGGGCATGAAATCCGCGCCGAGAACGGCGAATTGCTTCTGCGTCGACCGTTGTCCCCCTATCTGGGAACCACCGACCCCGCCCGCTGGTCGGGCGGATGGCTGCGCACCCGCGACGCCGGCACCGTCGATCCGGACACCGGACGGATCACCGTCCAGGGCCGGCTCGACTCGCAGGTCTCGGTCGGCGGTCTGAAGGTGGACCTCAACGAGGTGGAACAACTGCTGGCCGACGCCCCGGGAGTGACCGAGGCGGTCGTCGTGCACGACGGCGCCATCCGGGCCTACGTGGCACTGGAGGACGACCGCTCGGGCACCACCCGGGTGGAGGAGTACCTCAAACTGCGGCTGGCGCCCTACAAACGTCCCCGGGCCGTGCACGCCCTGGCCGCACTGCCGCGGACCAGCAGCGGCAAGCCGATCCGCAACGCCGCAGCCCTGGCCGCCGCGCGCTCTTGCGCGCCGAGGTCATGAGCCGTCCGGCCGGCGCCAGGGCCGGCAACCTGCGAGTCCCGAGCCGTACAGCCGAACCGGCGGCGCCCCGGCGGGCTGCGCGGCCGCCACCGCCACCACCACCCCCGGCGGACACTCCGGCAGGGCCAGCGCGAAGGCCCGTCCGGGGAAGGGCGTCCACGCCCTGCGCAACGCCGGCTCCAGCGGCACCCGCCGCCGCGTACCGCTACCGCGCAGGCCCACACCCAGCGCCTTGCCCAGCGCCTCCTTGGCGGTCCACAGCCGCAGGAAGTCCTCGGTGCGGTCCTGCTCCGGGCGAGACGCGAGCCACGCCGCCTCGGCCGGGTCGAACCAGCGGCGCGCCAGGTTCACGACGGGCAGCGGGCGTGACAACTCCACGTCCACGCCCACCTCTGCGGCGGCCAGGGCCACCGCCACCACGCCGGCGCAGTGGCTGATGCTCACCCGGCACCACGGATCACCGCCTGCCGAGCCCGGCTGGTGCGGCCCGGAAGCCAGGGAGAGGTAGGGGCGGCCCCGGTCGTCACGGACGACGTGCGGCACGGCGCCCTCCGGCAGGGGCGGGCCCAGCTCCGCCGCCATCCGCACCAGCATGCGCCGGGCCGCTTGCCTCGGGTCCCCGCAGGCGGGGCCCAGTACGACAGTGACCGCGTTCGGACTGTGCACCGGGCGCCATGACATGAGAGGAAGTCCAGCAGTGAAGGACGAAATCCGCCAGTACCTGATCGGCGCCCTGGTCAAGATGGGCTTCGACCCGGAGGCCGTCGACGGCTCCAGCTCCCTGGGACCGGCCGGCATCGACCTCGACTCACTCGCCGTCGCCGACCTGGTGATGCAGCTGGAGGACCGGTTCGGCGTGCACATAGACGAGGACGAGACCGAGCGCTTCGCGATGATGACGATCGATCAGATCGCCGAGGAGTCGGCCTCCCGGGTGCCTGCGGCATAAGACACCGCACCGCCCGTCCTGAGCATCGCCAGTCCGGAGCACCGTCCGTCCTGAGCACCGTCCGTCCGGAACGCCGTCCGACCTGAACGCCGTCCGGCTTGCCGGCGGTCCGGCGGTCCGGCCGACCCGTGGCACCCGCGCGCCTTCCCGCTCACCTGCCCGGCTATCCCAGGGAGTTCTCCCCCCATGACCCTCCGACAACTGCGGGCCCAGCTCGCCGCCGACCAGGAACTGGGCGTCGGCAATGTGCTCAGCACCTTGGTCGCCCACACGGGAGACGACGCCGAGTCCGGCCTGACCTTCGACTCCGCCGTCGACGACCACCCGGCCTGGTACCGCATGACGCTGGCCGAACTCGACCGCGCGGTCGCCGCCCGCGCCGCCTGGTTCCACGCGCTCGGCGTGCAGCCGCGCGACCCGGTCGCCGTCTACGTCACCACGGCCGCCGACCAGGTCCTCGCCTTCTTCGCCCTGACCCGGATCGGTGCCATCCCCGCCCTGGTCAACGCCAACATGGACGGCACCACGGCGCGCGCCTACCTGGGCAAGGTCCAGCCGCGCTGGCTGTTCACCGACGCCGCCCACGGCGAACGCCTGGGCACCGAACCCTTGGCGGGCGTGCTGCACGGCGACATCGCCGACGCCGCCGGAGGCGACCCGCGGCAGGCCCCGCCCCAGTATCGCTTCCACCCCACGGACGCCGCCGTCATCACTCACTCCTCCGGCACCACCGGCCTGCCCAAGCCGGTGCTCGCCACGCACGCCAGCCTGTTCGCCGCGACCCGGCACCGGCTGTCGCTGCCGCGGCCGCGCACCATCGACCGGATGCTCAGCGCGCTGCCCGCCAACCACGCCGCCATGGTGATCGCGGTGACACTGGCGCTGTGCAGCGGCATCGAACTGCTGATGCTCTCCGACCAGGACGGCCGCAAGGTCCTGGACGCCGTCCAGCGCTGGAAGCCCTCCTGCGTCTTCGGCTTCGCCGCCACCTGGCCGCAGCTGGTCGCCCAGGACCTCGGCCGGTACGACCTGGACAGCGTCCAGATGTGGTGGAACACGGGCGACGCCGCCCACGAGGCGCACATCCGGAAGCTGGTCACGGTGGGCCACCGGGTGGTGCCCGAACGCGGCGGGGTCGGCCGCCTGGACGGCGCGACCTTCATGGACGGCCTCGGCTCCAGCGAGATGGGCCACTCGATGTTCTTCATCACGCACACGCCGGAGACCGACCGCTACAACCGGTGCATCGGCAAGCCGCACGCCTTCGCCGAGGTCGCCGTCCTGGACGACCTGGGGCTGCCGCTGCCCACCGGACGCATCGGCGAACTGGGCGTCAAGTCCCCGACCCTGTCGCCCGGTTACTGGAACGACTCGCTCACCACCTGCCGGACCCGGCGGTCCGGCTACTTCCTCACCGGCGACCTCGTCTACCGCGACGAGGCGGGCTACTACTACCACGTCGACCGGGTGGTGGACACCGTCCACCTCGAGGGCGGCCGCCATCTGCACACCGCCCAGTGCGAGGAGCAGGTCCTCGCACGCTGCCCCGAGCTGCTGGACTGCACGGTGATCGCCGTCGCCCGGCCCGACGGCACCGTGGCCACCGACATACTCGTCAGCCTCGCGGCCGGCAGCCGGACCCCGGACGACCTCGACGCACGCGTACGCGGCGCCCTGGACGACCACGTGGCGGCCACCGTGTGCAACGTGACCGTCGTCGACGACGAGGACATCCCGCACGGGCCCACCGGCAAGGTGCGCAAGGCCATCCTGCGCGAGCGCTACAAGGACGGGACGCTACGACCGGCCGTGCCGGCCGGCGGAAAGGCTGAGACGGTATGACCACACGAGCAGGCAGCACAGCGGTCGTCACCGGCATCGGGGTGGTCAGCTCCCTGGGCCGGGATCTCACCGAGACCTTCGAGGCGCTGTGCGCCGGGAAGTCCGGGCTGACCCGCCCCACCCCCGAACTGGCCGAGGCCACCAACATCGAAGTGGTCTCCCAGGCCCCCGACATCAACCCCACCGAGGTGCTCAAACCGCCGATCGACCCCGGCGTCGACCGCTATCTCGTCCTGGCCATGGCGGCGGCCGAACAGGCCGTGCGTGACGCCGGGCTGACGGTGGGTGAGAACAGCGAGCCCGAGCGCACCGCCGTCGTCGCCTCCACCGCGGGCGGTGCGCTGCGCACCTACGAGGAACACGCCGCGGCCCGCCGGGAGCGCGGGCGACAGGCCGTGAGCCCCTACCTGTGCCCCGGCATGATCCCCAACATGTCGGCCGCCCGTATCGCCATCAAGTACGGCATCCGCGGGTACAGCCTGCTGCTGTCCACCGCCTGCGCCGGCGGCGGGCAGGCCCTCGCCGAGGCCCTGCGCCTGATCCGGGCGGGCGACGCCGACGTGGTGGTGTGCGGCGGCTCCGACGCCCCGCTGCACCCGACGGTCGCCGCCGCGTTCGTCAACGCCAACTCGCTCGCGCACGGCTACGAGGACCCGGCCCGGGCAAGCCGCCCCTTCGACCGGGACCGCAACGGCTATGTGCTCGGCGAGGGCGCCGCGTTCTTCGTGGTCGAGCGCGCGGAGCACGCCGACGCCCGCAAGGCCGCCGGGTACGCGGACCTCATCGGCTGGGGCGCCACCACCGACGCCTACCACGTGACCAAGCCGCGCCCGGACGGCTCCGGCGCCGCCGAGTGCATGCGCCGGGCGATCGCCTCCGCGGGGCTCGGACCCCGAGACATCGGCTACATCAACGCGCACGCCACCAGCACGGGGATCGGTGACGTGGCCGAGGCCCGGGCCATCCGCTCGCTGTTCGGCGAGGAGACCCCGCCGGTCAGCTCCACCAAGTCGATCACCGGTCACCTGATGGGTGCCTCCGGCTCGTTCGAGGCCGCCGCCACCGTGCTCGCCGTCGCTCACGGCACCCTGCCACCGACCCACAACCTCGACACCGTCGCCCCGCACTGCGAGCTCAACCACGTGTGCGGCAAGCCCCTGCAGACCGAGGTACGCGCCGCGCTATCCAACTCCTTCGGCTTCGGCGGCCACAACATCTCGCTGGCCTTCGGTGCGCCGTCCACCCGCGGCCGCCGTGTGCAGGGGGCCGGCGCCGATGACTGACACCGGCGAACTGCCGCTGCACCAGTTCTGGTGGCTGCACGACGCGCGCTGGTACCAGGGCGTGAAGAAGCGGTTCGGCCAGGACGTCGCCAACGAGATCAACGCCGAGGCGATGAAGTTCGTCGCCCGCCGCGTCGCCCGCTGGTTCGTGGCCCGCGACGGCGTCGACCACGTCAAGCTGCCGATGGACGAGTTCGTCGAGTACTTCAAGCAGGTACCCCGGGCGATGTGGCCGCAGGACATGACGAACTACCAGCACACCGCGGTCGGCGAGGACACCTTCGAGACGGTGGTCACCGAACACTTCGCGCTGAAGATGCTGAAGGCGGCCCGCTCCTTCGACGGCTACCGCTGCCCCTGCCTGGAGATGCGGGCCGGCTGGTTCGAGGGTCTGGGACTCGACGTCGAGGACAGCCGCAGCGCCTGCATGACGCACGGCGACGACGTCTGCCGCTTCCGGGCCACCGTGCGCCGCGACGGGTCCTCGACCGGTTGACCCGGTCGCCCGGCAGCACCGACACCACGCCCGTCAGGGCTGCCCCGTAAGGGAGATGCACCGCAAATGATCACAGGAATTGACCACGTCGAGTTCTATGTGGGCGACGCCCAGCAGGCGTCGTTCTACCTCTGCAGTGCCCTCGGCTTCCGGCTGTGCGCCGAGACCGGCCCCGGCACCGGACGGGACGGGCACCGCTCCCTGCTGCTGCGCCAGGGAGCGATCCGGTTGCAGCTCACCTCCGCGCTGACCGAGACGGCCGAGGCGGCCCGCTACGTCGCCCGGCACGGTGACGGCGCGGCGGTGGTCGCCTTCGGCACCGACGACGCCCGCGCCGAGTTCGACGACGCCGTCGGGCGCGGCGCCCGGCCGGTGCGCGAACCGGCCGTGTACGAGGACGCCGACGCGCGTGTGGTGACGGCCGAGGTGGCCGGATTCGGCGACGTGACGCACCGGTTCGTCGAACGTCACGGAGACGGCGAGGTGTTCCTGCCCGGGGTGACACAGAACCTGGCACCCGACCCGGAGGAGGGCGAGAACCTCCTGCACCTGGTCGACCACATCGCCGTGTGCGTACCGCCGGGCGAGCTGGACGCGACCGTCGACCACTACTGCAAGGCCTTCGGCTTCTCGCAGATCTTCGAGGAGTACATCGAGGTCGGTGTGCAGGCCATGAACTCGAAGGTGGTGCAGTCGCCCTCCGGCGGTGTCACCTTCACCCTGCTGGAACCCGACACCACGCACCAGCCCGGCCAGATCGACGACTTCCTCTCCCGGCACGGCGGGGCGGGCGTCCAGCACCTGGCGTTCCTGACCGACGACATCTTCACCGCCGTCGGCCGGCTGCGCGAGCGCGGTACGCGGTTCCTCAGCACGCCCGGCAGCTACTACGACGCCGCCGCAGAGCGCATCGGCGACACGGACGTCGACATCGCCCGGCTGCGCGGCCACGACGTGCTGATCGACCGTGACCACTGGGGCGAGATCCTGCAGATCTTCACCCAGTCCATGCACGTCCGCCGGACCTACTTCATGGAGGTCATCGAGCGGCGCGGCGCGCGGAGCTTCGGCAGCGGCAACATCAGGGCGCTGTACGAGGCCGTGGAACGCGACAGCGCGCAGTCCGCCCGGGCCGCGGTCTGAGCAAACGGGACATCGAGATCGGGGAGCAGGGCCCATGAGCCACGCACAGCCGGAATTCAAACTCACCGAGGACGAGAAGGAGTTGCTGCCCACCGACGACGAGGTCCGGCACTACGCCGAGCACGGCTGGTACCTGTCGCGCAAGCTGTTCACCGACGACGAGATCGACCTGCTGACCGCGGCGAGCGACCGGTTCTACGCCGGTCACCGCGACCGCACCCTGCCGGTCCGGCCACCCGGGCTGGCGTACTGGACACCGCAGGACGGCGACGTCCAGCGCCACCACGACTACGTGCACCACGAGGACGACCGGATCGCCACCATCCTGCGCAAGCCCCTGGTCGGCGCGGTCGCGGCCCGGCTTGCCGAAGCCGACGAGATCCGCATCTTCCAGGCCACCATGATCTACAAGCCGCCGCGGCCGGACGAGGCGACCAACGTGGTGCCCTGGCACTTCGACAAGCACTACTGGGCCACCTGCTCCTCCCAGCGGATGCTGACCGCCTTCATTCCCTTCCACGACTGCGGCCCCGAGATGGGCACCATCACGATGATCGACGGCAGCCACCGCTGGCGGGAGACCGGCAGCCGGGACAGTGTCACCCGGCACTTCGCCCAGCGCGACCGGGGGGAGCTGGAGCAGATGCTGGAGGAGAACGCCCGCCACAACGGCGCCACCGTCAGCAAGCTGCCGATGGACATCCCCAAGGGGCACGTCAGCTTCCACCACTGCCGCACCTACCACGGCAGCGGCGCCAACCTCAGCGACCGTCCCCGCCGGGCGATCTCGTTGCACCTGCAGGACGGGGACAACGAATACGTCCCCCACCGGCTCAGCGACGGCTCCACGGTCGCCTACAACCACGACGTGCTGGTGCGCCGCACCGCCGACGGCCGGCCGGACTACGCCGACCCGGCCTTCTGCCCCACCGTCTGGCGCTCGGGCGCGGACGGCTGACGGGGAGCGGCGATGCGCACAGTGGTTGTGGTGGGCGGCGGTCTGATCGGAACGTCCATCGGCATGGCGCTCGCCCTGCGCGGCGCCGCGGTCCACGTCGTCGACCGCGACCCGGTGCGGCAGGAGGCGGCCGCCGAGCGCTGCGGGGGAGTTGCGGGCGCCCCGCGCGAACCCGCCGACCTGGCCGTCCTGGCCGTTCCGCCGGGGCAGATCGCCCGCGTCCTGCGCGACGGACAGGCCCGTCGGCTCGCCCACTGCTACACCGACGTGGGGAGCGCCAAGGAGTCCGTGCACCGCGCCGCGGTCGCGGCCGGCTGCCGCCTGGACTGCTTCGTCGGGGGGCACCCCATGGCCGGTTCGGAGCAGTCGGGCCCGCATGCGGCGCGCGCCGAGCTGTTCGTGGGCCGGCCCTGGGTGCTCACCCCGGACCGGCACACCAGTGCCGCGGCGCTGGCCGCCGCGCTGGACCTGGTCCAGGCGTGCGGGGGGCGGCTGGTCGTCATGGGGCGCGCCGAGCACGACCGGGCGGTGGCTCTTGTCTCGCACGCCCCGCACGTCATCGCCAGCGCGCTGGCCTCGGCGGTGGGCGGTGCGCCGCAGGAGGTCGTCGAGCTGTGCGGCGCGGGGATCCGCGACACCACCCGGATCGCGGCCGGCGAGTCGGGACTGTGGAGCGACATCCTCGGCAGCAACGCCGGGGCGGTGGCCGCCGCACTGGAACCACTCCTGGCCGAACTCACCGCGGCCGTCACGCAGTTGAAGCAGGCCGCGGCGACACCCGCCGGGGCTCCGCGGCGGGTGCTGGCCGACCTGCTGAACCGGGGCGGGGAGGGCCGCGCCCGGATCATGACCGTCCAGCCCGACGGTGCCACCGCCGGGCTGCCGCATCCGCTCGCGTCGTTCGCCTGAACGACCCGCGCCGCCACCACACGAGGGAGCAGCCGATGGGAAGGTCCGTTCTGGTCACGGGAGGCAACCGGGGCATCGGTCTCGCGGTCGCCCGCGCCTTCCGGGACCGGGGCGACCGGGTCACCGTCACGTGCAGGCGATCCGCTCCGCCCGACGACGACCTGCTGGCCGTGGAGTGCGACGTGACCGTGCCCGACCAGGTCGAGGCCGCCTTCACCCGGGCCGAGGAGGCACACGGGCCGGTCGAGGTCCTCGTCTCCAACGCCGGGATCATCGACGACGTGCTGCTGCTGCGCATGCGCGAGGAGCACTTCAGCCGCGTGGTGGAGACCAACCTGACGGGCACCTACCGCGTCGCCCGCCGGGCCGTGCGCAGCATGGTGCGCGGCGGCTGGGGGCGGATCGTGCTGATCTCCTCGGTGGCCGCCGTCCGCGGTGCCCCCGGCCAGGTCAACTACGCGGCCAGCAAGGCCGGGATGACGGGCATGGCCCGCGCGATGGCCCGTGAGCTGGGCTCCCGCGCCATCACCGCCAACGTCGTACTGCCCGGCTTCATCCCGACCGACATCAACGCCGGGCTGTCCGAGGAGTTCCGCGCCCAGGTGCTGGCACAGATCCCGGCCGGCCGCTTCGGCGACCCGGCCGAGGTGGCGGCCACGGTCGCCTTCCTCGCCTCGGACGAGGCGGCCTACATCACCGGCGCACTGATCCCGGTCGACGGCGGCCTCGGCATGGGCCACTGACCACCCGACCCACCGACCATCTCCGGAGGCCCTCCGTGCACACCCAGACCTGCGTCCCGTACCCGCTGAGCGCTCACCGCGCGTCGGACCTGGCCCTGCTGGCCGCCGAGACCGTGGGCAAGCTCGACGCCGATCCGCACCCCGCCCCGGGGGCACTGGCCCGTCCGCAGATCACCGGACCGGCCGGAGCGCACCGCGCCGTGATCCTGGCCGGTGACCGGGACACGCTGCTCGACGCGCTCACCGCGCTGGCCGAGGGCCGCGCCCACGACGCCCTGGTCACCGGCGAGGCCGTCGAGGCGGCCGGCACCGCGCTGGTCTTCCCCGGACAGGGATCCCAGTGGCCGCGCATGGCCGCGGAACTGTACGAGCAGGCGCCGGTGTTCCGGGAGCGCATCGACGCCGTCGCCGCCGAACTGTCCCGCTGGACCGACTGGAAGCTCCTGGACGCCGTGACCGGCGACGCGGGCGGGGAGCTGCTGCAGCGCGTGGAGGTGGTGCAGCCGGCGCTGTTCGCCGTGATGGTGGCGCTGGCCGCGCAGTGGGAGGCGTACGGCGTCACGCCCACCGCGGTCGTCGGCCACTCCCAGGGGGAGCTGGCCGCCGCCCACGTGGCCGGTGTGCTGAGCCTCAAGGACGCCGTGCGGGTCGTGGTCATGCGCGGCAGGGTGCTGCGCGGCCTGACCGGACGCGGCGGCATGCTCTCGGTGCCCATGCCCTACGAGTGGACGGCACGCTACGTGGCCGAACGCTCCGACCGGCTCGCCGTCGCCGCCGAGAACGGCCCCGGCAGCCTGGTGGTCTCCGGTGACCTGCCGGCCCTGGAGGAGCTGGTCGCCCGGTGCGCCGAGGAGGGCCTGCGGGCGCGCATGGTCAAGGTCGACTACCCGTCCCACTCGCCGCAGATCGACGAGATCCGTGACGAGCTCCTCGCCGGCATCGCGGGCATCGCCCCGCGGCCGGGCCGGCTCCCCTACTACTCGTCGGTCGTGGCCGGCCGGCTCGACGGAACGGAACTCGGCGCCGAGTACTGGTTCCGCAACCTGCGCCGCACGGTGCGCTTCGAGGCGACCGTACGCGCGGCGGCGGCCGACGGGCACGTGCGCATGGTGGAGAGCAGTCCCCACCCCGTCCTCCTGCGCGGCCTGCAGCGCATCCTGAGCGAGGTACCCGGGAGCCTGGTCACCGAGTCGCTGCGCCGGGGCGAGGGCGGCCCGGACCGCTTCCTGCGCTCCGCGGCAGTCGCCTGGACGCACGGCGCCCCGGTCGACTGGACCGCCGTACCGCCCGCCTGACCGGCCCGGCCCACCACACGACCGTACCCGTGCCGACGGCGGGAGCCCCGCCCCCGGCAGCTGAGCACACCACCTCCATCCGTGCCACAGGCCGACACCACACGAGGAGAACCATGTCCCGCTACGACTGGCAGATCGACAACCCCGGCATCGCCCGGCTCGAGCAGGCCGCCGAGGCCGCCCGCGGCCGTGTGGTGACCCATCCCGTCTACCAGAGCCTGGACCGGCTGGAGGCGGTGGTGACCTTCATGGAACACCACGTCTTCGCGGTGTGGGACTTCATGTCGCTGCTCAAGTCCCTGCAGCAGAGCCTGACCTGCACCACCGTGCCGTGGATCCCCAGCGGCCCGTCCGCCAGCCGCCGCCTCATCAACGACATTGTGCTGGTCGAGGAGAGCGACGAGATCGGCACGGGTTTTCTCAGCCACTTCGAGCTGTACCTGCGCGGTATGACGGAGGCCGGCGCGGACACCACTCCGGTGGAGACCCTCCTGCAACTGCTGCGCGAGGGCGGGCCGGTGCTGCCGTCGCTGAAGGACGCGGGAGCTCCGGCGCCCGCCGTCGAGTTCACGACCACCACCTGGGACCTCATCGACAACGCGTCGGTGCACTGCCGGGCGGCGGCCTTCGCCTTCGGCCGCGAGGACCTGATTCCGGACATGTTCGACAAGGTCGTCGCGGTCAACAAGAAGGAGGGGGACCGGCTGAGTTCGTTCGTCGACTACCTGGAGCGGCACATCGAGGTGGACGGCGAGGAGCACACCCCGATGGCCATGCAGATGGTGGCCGACCTGTGCGGCGAGGACCAGGAGAAGTGGCGCGAATGCGAGGAGGCCGTCAGCGTCGCGCTCGATGCCCGGGTACGTCTGTGGGACGGCACGCTGGAGGCCATCCGCGGCTGACCGCCGTGGAGCCGGAGCGAAGGCGGTCCACAGTGCGCGGGCACCGAGCGCACCCACCAAGGAGGAGTACGTGTCGACGGACGTGATCGAGGCGCTGCGGGCGGACCGCGAGGCCTTGCTGGAGATCTGCGCAGGACTCACCGACGCCGAGTGGAAGGCCGAGAGCGGCTGTCCGGGATGGTCCGTGCGGGACGTCGTCATCCACCTCGGCGCCCTGTTCACGGCCGTGGTGGCCCCCGGGACCCTGCCCGACACCACGGGTCTGCCGACCGAGCGGGCCCAGGACGTCTACGTGGAGGCCAGGCGCTCCTGGCCGACCGAGCGGGTGGTGGCGGACTACACCACGGTCGGCGAGCGGGCCTTGCAGGCCCTTGCGGTCCTCGCCCGCTCCGCCGACCGGGAGGTGCACCTGGGGGACCTGGGCACCTACCCGGCGGCGACGGTCCCGTGCGCCTTCGTCTTCGACCACTTCGTCCACCTGCGCCACGACCTGTTCGCCCCACGCGGCCCACTGACGGGCCCGCCGCCACCCGTCGACGAGTTGCGCCTGGAACCGACGCTGCGCTGGATCGAGGCGGCTCTGCCCCAGCAGAACCGCGCGGCCGTGGCCGCCCTGACCGGCTCGGTGGACATCGTGGTGGAGGGCCCGGTACGGCGCGTCCTTCGGATCGGCGCGGGCGGCCGCACGGCACGTGTGGTCACCGAAGCCGAGTCCTTCGTCCGCTGGATCACCGGCCGGGGTGACCTGGACGCACCGGACGTCGCCGTCTTCGGCGATCCGCTGCAGGGGCCGGTGCTGCGCGGCCTGAGGGTCTGGTGAGCGCCATGGACCCGCGATTCACTCCCACCACCGCCGATCTGCGCAGAGCGGCCACGCGCACAGCGGCGCTGCTGCGCACGGTGCCGGACCCCGGCACCAGGGTGCCGGGCCTGGACTGGACGGTGGCCGAGACGGCCGCGCACCTGGTGGCGGAGCTGCGCGACTACGCCGGCTTCGCCGCCGGCACCGCCAAGGCCCGGGACGTGCTGGACACGCTTCAGCTCGCGGCCGGGGCCGCGCCGGGCGAGGTGAACGCCGCCGCGAACGCCCGGGCGCTGACCGGGTTCACCGACCGCGATCCACTCCGGCTGGCCGAACAACTACCGGACGCGGTCGAAGAGTTCGCGAGTTCTGTTGCCCGGCTGCGGCCGCAGGAGGCGGTGCCGGTCACCAACGGTCTCGCCATGACCGTACCGGTCATGATCGCAAGCCTGCTCGGCGAGCAACTCGTGCACGGCCTGGACATCGCGCGCGCCCGGCGCGCCCCGTGGCGGATCGAACGGCGTGACGCGCAGCTGGTCATCGAGGGCGTACTCGCCATGGCGGCCGACTACGTCGACCGGCGGCGCACCGCGGGCCTGCACGTCAGCTACGAACTGCGCTTCCGCGGCGGCCCGCGCCACCGGTTCGCCGTGTCCGACGGCACCGCACACGTGACAGCGGCGGGCGAGCCGGTGGACTGTGTCATCAACGCCGACCCGGTCGCCTTTCTGCTGGTCGGCTACGGCCGGGTCGGGCAGTGGAGCCAGGTGCTGCGCGGGCGGCTGGTGGCCGGAGGGCGACGGCCCTGGCTGGGGCTGCGCTTCGGGAGCCTGCTGACGAGCGTGTAGCGGACCGGCAGGCGCGCGGAGCGGACGGGCATCCGGGGCGCGGTCAGCGCAGGACGGCCGCGCAGCCGGGCAGCGGCAGCTCGGTCTGCCCCGGCAGCGGCAGCTGCGCGAGCAGCGCGGTCAGCCGCAGGCTGGGGTGCATGACCGCGTGCGCCGCGGCCGCCGACAGGGCACCGGGGGAGCGACGGCACAGCTCGATCAGCCGGGCCGTCGCCTCCTCCTCGGCGGCCACGCGGCCGCGGCCCAGCAGCCGTTCCAGGGAGGCCCGGGCGTCGTGGAACGAGAGCACGTCGAGGCTGATCGCCTGCGCACCGTGGTGGGCCACCAGGGCGGTGAGTTTGTGCCGGCTGGTGACGACCGCGACGCAGCCGGGCGTGCCGGGCAGCAACGGCATGACCTGGTCCGCGCTGTGCGCGTCGTCCAGCACCATCAGCAGCCGCTTGTTCGCCAGCACACTGCGCAGCAGCGCCGACTGCGCGTGCAGTCCCGCGGGAGCCTGGCCGGGCGGCACGCCCAGGGCGCAGAGGAAGTCGCGTATCGCCTCGCCGGGAGTGAGCGGTTCGTTCTCGTTGCGGCGCAGGTCGACATAGAGCCGGCCGTCGGGGAAGCGGTCGGTGAGCTGGTGCGCCCAGCGCACCACCAGGGCGGTCTTGCCGACCCCCGACTGGCCGTTGACCACCGCCAGCCCGGGGGCGGTGTCCTGGTGCTCCAGCAGAGCGTCCAGCAACTGCAGTTCCCTGGTGCGTCCCACGAAGTGGCGGGGCGCCATGGGGAGTTGCTGCGGTACCACCAGTGGCGCCGCGGCCGGCGGGTCGCAGACGCGCTGCGCCGGGATACTGAGCTCGGCGGCGGACGACCGGTTGTCGGTCAGCCTGACCAGTTCGTCCCGGTCCAGTCGCAGTGCGCTGGTGAGCAGTTGCAGGGAGCGCAGATGCGGCTTGCGGGTCCGGCCGCGCTCCAGGTCGCTGATCATGCGGACGCTCAGCCCGCTGAGCCGGGCCAGGTCCTCCTGTGTCAGGCCCAGGGCCTCCCGCTGCCGGACGAAGAGTTGGCTGACCTCGTTGCTGATGAACATGGCTGATCCCCCCGTGGGCGAACGATGTGCGAGTGCGTTTGTCGAGTCGGTGCGGGTGCGCGGCCGATACGTCCGGGCGGTCGCGCAGCCGCCGGTGCGGGATCGTCAGACCGGTTCCGTGGACGCCGGTGGAAAGGCACCGGTCCAGGGCGGGCCGGACTGCGGCCCGGCGACCAGAAAGGGGCCGGCGTCGGCCGGGCGGCCACAGCCGCACAGGAGCATCGCCTCCGTCAGCTCGGCGCCCAGCAGCTCCAGCACCGCGGCGACCCCCTCGGCGCCGTCCCAGGCCAGGCCCCACAGGACGGGACGGCCGACGAGCACCGTGTCCGCGCCGAGCGCCAGCGCCTTGAGCACATCGGTGCCGTGCCGGAACGCCCCGTCGACCAGGACGGCACACCGGCCGGCCACGACCGCGGTGATCGCGGGCAGTGCCGCAACCGCGGGTATGGCGCCGGACAACTGGCGTCCACCGTGGTTGGAGACGACGATGCCGTCGACGCCGTGGTTCACCGCGCGCAGGGCGTCCTCGGCGGTGAGCACGCCCTTCAGGACCAGCGGAAGTCTGGTCCTGGCCCGCAGCCAGTCCAGATCGGCCCAGGTGATGGTGGTGTCGAACTGCTCCTCGGAGTGGGCGGTCAGCGCGGAGGCGCCCGCCGAGCCCCGGTGCACGGAGGCCATGACGGCCGCGTCCAGGTTGACCGCCCGCACCTCCTCCGGGATGGTGAAGCCGTTGCGGATGTCGCGCCGCCGACGGGCCACCACGGGTGCGTCCACCGTGAGGACCAGGGCACCGAATCCGGCCTCCTCCGCCCGGGCGATCAGCTTCTCCAACTGGTCGCGCCGGCGCAGCCAGTACAGCTGGAGCCAGCACGGGCCGGTGGTGTGGCCGGCCATCTCCTCCAGCGTGCGGTTGGCGAAGATACTGGCGACGAACAGCGCACCCGCGGCCGCGGCACCGCGGGCCGTGGCGGTCTCCCCCTCCGGGTGGAACAGTCGGTGGTGCGCCATGGGGGCGACGCCGAGGGGCAGTCGCAGCGGGTGCCCCAGCAAGGTGGTTCCGGGATCGGGACGGGCTGTGCCGGTCAGAACGCTGGGGCGCAGCCAGAGGCGGTCGAGTACGGCCTGGTTCGCATGAACGGAAGATTCATCTCCGCTTCCGCCCGACAGATAGTCCCAAACAGGTGAGGGCAATCGCCGCTGTGCGATCTCCTCTAATTCCCTGACGTGCACCAGTGCGCGTTCTTGGGTCATGTCAGGAACTCTACCAGCCAAGTTTGAAGGGCTAGGTAAATCTTTAGCGGCCGTCCGGCATGGCTGAAAAACCGAGTGGACGGCACGCTCTCGTGATCTCACACGAATTTTATAAAGCGCCGGTTCGTCACTACGTTACCGGCGCTTTTGTTGAACACCGCTCGGAATTGGTGCGCGGCCGGGCCCGAACCGTCACGCGGCCAGCGCTTCGACGGCGCTCTCACCTCCCGGGTCGGAGACCGGCGCGGGGTGCACCGCGGTCGGCCGGAACCCAGCCTTTTCGGCCAGGGCGCGGTACTCCGCCTCGGTGCGGTTGCGCCCTTCGACCATGGTCAGCATGAGCAGGTCGTACAGCTTGGCGGGACTGGGTCCCGGGCCGGACGGGATGATCTTCTCCAGGATCACCAGCCGGCCGCCGGCCGGCAGCGCGGCCCGCACCGTCCGCAGGATGTCCAGTGCCCGCTCGTCGCTCCAGTTGTGCAGGCAGCGGGAGAGGACATAGAGGTCGCCCCCGGCCGGCACCCGGTCGAAGAAGCTCCCCTCGGCCAGCGTCACCCGGTCCGCCAGACCTGCTCCGGCGAACCGCGTACGGGCCTGGGCCACCGCCTCGGGCAGTTCCAGCAGCACCCCCCGCAGACCGGGCCGCTCGGCCAGCACCTCGGCCAGCAGGTTTCCGTTGCCACCACCGACGTCCACGACGGTCTCCACCCCGCCGAGGTCGACCTGCGCCCACGCCGCCGGTACCGCGGCGCGGCTGCCGAGCGCGGCGTTGAAGGTGCGCGCCACGTCCGGGTGCTCCTCCAGATAGGCGTACATGGGCTTGCCGTGCACGTGGTCGAAGGCGGGAGTCCCGCTGCGCAGCGCGTCGACGAGGCCGCCCAGGGAGCGGTGGACCTCCTCGCCGAGCATCAGCGCGGTGTCGCGCAGCGAACGCGGCACGTCCGAGCGCAGCAGCGTCGAGGCGGAGGTGAGGCCGAAGACGTCCTCGCCCCGCTGTTCGAACAGCCCCACGGAGGCCAGCGCGCGCAACACCCGGTGCATGGTGTCGGCGTCGGCGGCGCAGGAGTCCGCGATCTCCGCGGCCGAGCGGTGTCCGCCGGCCAGTACGTCCGGGACGCCGAGCGCGGTGACCGCGTACAGCGCCTGGGCCGTCCAGGAGCCGGTGAGCACGCCCAGGAGCTCGCGGTGGGCCGCCGGGTCGGTCACGGGGGAGGACACGGCGGACTGGTTCCTGTCGGTCATACGGACGTCACTTCCATTCGGAGGTCGCTGGGGTCCTGCAGCCGGTTCGCGGCGGGACGCACGGCCAGGGCGCACAGGGCGGCGAGCGCCGTCACCCCGACGGGCAGGACGACGCTCTGGTGCACGGCGTCGACGAGCCCGTGCGTCATCGCGTACCGGCCGGCCGCCTCGAGCTGCCCGGCCACCGCCCGTGGCACGCCGGGCGGGCTCGCGAGCGCCGAGTGGCCGGCGCCGCCCTCGATCGCTCCGTCGGCACCGCGCCGCACGGCGGTCGTGAACTGGGCCCGGTAGCCGGGAGGCAGGGTGCGGGCCCGTTCGGCCGCCCGCTCGCCCACCGCCGCCACGAGGCGGCCCTGCAGCAGCGCCCCGACGGCGGCCGTGCCGAGAACGGAGCCGAACTGCCGGTTGGAGTTGAAGACCCCGGACGCAGCGCTGTTCAGCGCGGGCGGCACCCCCTGCATCGCGATGGCGGGCATCGGCGCGAAGGTGCCGCCCATGCCCACGCCCGCCACGACCAGCGGAGGCAGGAAGGCGTACCAGGGGGAGTCGGGTCCGGCGGCCGCGGCCATCCACGCCATGCCCGCGGCGAACAGCAGCAGCCCGCCGAACAGGATCCAGCGCCCGTCGACGCGGTCGGTCAGTCTGCCGGTCAACGGGGCGAGCAGCATGGAGACGACGGCGGCGGGCGCCAGCGTGAGTCCGGCCCGCAGGGCACTCATGCCCAGGGCGGACTGCAGATAGAGGTTGAACAGCAGCAGGAAGCCGAGCATCCCGACGTTGACCGCGCCGCCGACGACGTTCATGAGCGCGTACTCGCGGTCTTTGAACAGCACGAACGGGATGAGCGGGTCGTCCCGCTGCACCCGCGCCTGATTCCACAGGAACAGGGCGAGCAGCACCACGCCGACCGCCAGTACCAGCGGGATGCTCACGAAGGACGTGACGGTGCCCCAGTCGTAGCGCCGGCCCTCGATCAGGCCGTAACACAGCGCGGTGAGGGCGAGCGTGCACAACAGCACGCCGAGCAGGTTCAGCCGGCGCGGACGGGTCTCGCGGACGTCGTCGACCAGCGCCAGGGTGGCTGCCAGCACGGCGACCCCGATGGGCAGGTTGATCAGGAAGATCCATCGCCAGCCCAGCGCGGTGACCAGCAGGCCGCCCAGCGTCGGGCCGGCGACCGCGGCGAGACCCGCCACTGCGCCCCAGATGCCGAAGGCCGTGCCGCGCCGCTCCGGCGGGAAACTGTGGGCCAGAAGGGTCAGCGTCTGCGGCACCAGCACCGCGGCGCCCACGCCCTGCACCGCCCTGAAGGCGATCAGCTGTGCCGGATCGGCCGCCAGCGCACAGGCCACCGAGGCCACGGTGAACAGCGCGGTCCCGGCCGCGAAGGCAGCCCGCGGACCTCGCAGGTCGCCGAGCCGCCCGGCCGCGATCAGGAGCGCCGCCAGCGCCAGCGTGTAGCCGTTGATGACCCAGAGGATCTGGTCGAGCGACATCCGCAGGTCGGAGACGAGGTCGGGGATGGCGATGTTGACGATCGTCAGGTCCAGAAGGGGCATGAAGTAGCCCACCGACACGACGGTGAGCGTGGCCCAGGGATTGCCGCGCCAGGAGCGGATCGATGCCACGGGGCCCCTCACTCCGTGCCGGCCGGAGTGCGGGCCAACGCCTCTGAGGTGCTCTGCATGGCGGCTGCCGCCAGCGCTCGGTGGAAGGCGCTGTTGGCCTCCCGGTCGGTGACCACCTCCACCAGCCGGGGACCGGGCGCACGGACCGCGGCCAGCACCTCCTCCACGGACTCCGCCCGCGTGCAGGGCCAGCCCGCGGCCCGCGCCACATCGGCGATGCGCACGCCGTGCGGGGTCCCGAAGAACGTCTCGAAGCCGTCGACCGGCTCCGGCTGCGGCGCCATGGAGAAGATGCCGCCGCCGTTGTTGTTGATCACCACCAGAGTGAGGTCGGGCCGCTCGGGCGCGGCGCCCGTGATCAGGCCGTTCTGGTCGTGCAGCAGGGACAGGTCGCCGAGCAGCGCCACCGCTCGCCCCGCGCCCCGCGCCCGGTGGGCGTAGGCGGCGCCGACCGCGCTGGAGACCGCGCCGTCGATGCCGCTCAGGCCCCGGTTCGCCAGCACGGTGAGGTCGGCACGCGGCCGCATGGTCCGCTCCACGTCGCGCACCGGCATGCTGGAGCCGGCGAACAGCAGCGAACCGGGCGGCAGCGCGGCCGTCAGGTCCCGGGCCACCCGCGGTTCCGTCAGACCGCCCTCGTCCAGAGCGCGGTCCAGCGCCTCCAGTACCGCCTTGTCCGCGTCCAGCCACAACCGCAGCCAGTCGGGGTCGGACTCCTCCTGCTCCGGGGCACCCAGCCGGGGCACCACCCGGGTCGCGGTGCGAGCCGGGTCCGCCCAGTCCTGCCCGGGATCGACCACGACCAGCTGCGCGGCTGAACCCAGGAAGTCGAGCAGCGCGAGGTTCACTCCGGGACGGCCGACGCTGACGACCGTCTCCGGCTGCGCAGCGGCACGGAACTCGGGGTGCGCCAGCAGATATCCGTAGCCGGTGACGGCGTTCGGCCCCTGCCGGGCGCCGCTCTGCGGCTCGGCCAGCAGCGGCCAGCCCGCCTGTTCGGCGAAGGCCACCGCGCCCTGCGGGTCGGCCGCCGCGTCGCCGACCACCACCACCCCGCGGGCCGGGACCTTCAGCGGCTCGGGCTGCACCAGCGCGCGGTCGACGCGTACCGCCGGCCGCCGCTCCGCCAAGGAGGGCCGCGGCCACTGCGGGCCGTCCGGCACCGCTGTGTTCTCCAGCGGGTCGGGCAGCAACAGATTGAGCTGCACCGGTCCGCCGGCCGTCGCCACGGCGGCGGCGCGGGCGAGCACCGAACGCCAGTAGCGGACCGTGGCCGCGTCGCCGGGCACGGAGTCCAGTTCGGCGAAGAAGGCGGTGGCCCGTCCGAACAGGCGGACCTGGTCGGTGGTCTGGTTGGCACCGGTGTCCCGCCACATCGGCCTGCGGTCGGTGGTCACCACGATCAGCGGCACCCTCGCGTGGTGCGCCTCGAGGACCGCCGGGTGCAGATTGGCGGCGGCGGTGCCGGAGGTGCAGCCGACCACGACGGGCCGGCCGCTCGCCCGGGCCATGCCGAGGGCGAGAAAACCCGCGGAGCGCTCGTCGACGCGGACGTGCAGCCTGAGCAGCGGGTGGTGGTACAGGGCGGCGGCGAGCAGCCCCGAGTGCAGACCCGGGGAGACGACCGCATCGGTGACTCCCAGCTGGGCGAGTTCGTCGGCCACCACGGTGCTGAGCTGGTCGGAGAGGTTCATGGTCTCCCGGTTCCTGTGGAGGGGTTCCTGCGGAGGCGGTCGGGGTGAGGACAGAGGTGGTCAGCGGGCCGTTCCGTGCCACAGGCCCAGGGCCCGGTCCTTGATGTGCTGCGGGAAGTTCTGCGCGAAGGCAGTGCTGACCGGACGGCGTTCCGCGTCGGGCGGCAGCAGGCAGTCGTAGGCCATCTTCGGGCCGCTGAGGGTGCGGAACTCCTCGGGCGTGTAGTTGATGTGCAGGGGCGTGAACAGCTGGTCCTCGAAGAGCACCTGGCCGGCGACCGGGTGGCAGCGGGTGGCCAGGCCCCAGGACAGGTCCCGCAGGTCGGTCGGGTCGATGTCGTCGTCCAGGACCAGCACCCGGGTCAGCCAGAATCCGACCTTGGGCCGCAGCACCACCCCCGCGATCGCCCGGGTCAGCATGCGGGTGGTGGTGTGGATGCCGCCGCCCCACTGCCGCCACTCGCGCGGCACGGTCACCGCGGCCACCGTGCACGACGCCTCCGGCACCAACCACACGGCGGTCACCGGCAGCCCGGCCATGCGCAGGTTGCGCAGCACCTCGGCGGAGTGCGTGGGACCCACGACGGTGTGCACCTCCTCGACGGGCTTGCCGGCCGACACCACCGGCAGGATCGGGTCGTGGCGGTGGGTGACGGCGGTGACGTCGAACACCGGGCGCTCGCGCGGCTGCCCCGAGATGTAGCCGTAGAACTCACCCATCGGCCCCTCGGGCAGCGTCTCGTCCAGCGACACGGTGCCCTCGACGACGATCTCCGCGGTGGCGGGCACCTCCAGGTCCACGGTCCGGCAGCGGACCACCTGGAGCGGTTCTCCGAACCAGCCCCCGAGGAAGCCGGCCTCGTCGCAACCGGAGGGCAGCGCCATGCCGCCGGCGAACGGGATCGCGGGCTCGGCGCCCTGTACCAGCGCCGCGGGCATCGGCTCGCCGCGCTGCTTCCACCGGGCGTAGATCTTCCCGATGTCCTGGGGCGGGTTGATCATCACCACGAGTTGGCGGGAACCGGCGGCCATCACGCGGGTGATGGCCCAGTTGGTCCAGGCGCCGTCGGGGCTGCGGACGACGAGGATCCCCCAGGTGTTGATGTACCGGCCCGCGTCGCCCGCGTGCACCAGCGGCACCGGGAGGGCATCCAGTGAGGCGTCCGGGCCGAGCAGCACGTACTCCTGACAGGGCGCCTCACTCACGGTCACGGGCGGCACGGGTTTGGCCTCCAGGGCCGTGGCGAGGTGCTCCACCAGGTCCAGCGGGCGGGTGTGCGGGCCGAGACCGAGGGACAGCGCCACCCGGGCCCAGGGCGCGCCGCTCAGTGAGCTGAGCGCTCCCGGCGCCCCGAGAATGCGCTGGCCGGAGGGGTACCCCCGCAGCCGGTTGAACAACTGGGCCGGCAGCCGGTTCTCCACCCCGTGGCGAATGACCGCGCCGACCTCCAGGTCCGGATCGACCTCCTCGTCGAACTCGCGGAGGTCGCCCAACTCGCTCAGTGCGTCGACATAGGCCCGGAGGCTGGTCAGGTGGTTCTTCATGCGGAGTTCGCACCTCGTGGGCTTCTCGGTCGCCCCGATCCCTGCCGCGGGGCATATACAGCATTTCCCGGGTCTTGCTCCGGCGATTTCCGGCCGAAAATACAGTTCTTCGTCGAACGTCGGCCGCCCTCGCGATATTCGGCGAACTCAGGGTGATGGGGGAGGGCATTCCAGAGGTTAATGAGGGACTTCGGTGCGCCTCAAGATCGAAGCTTCTTCCCTCAGGTAAAACGCCGGAGTTCCCGCAGGTAAATCTCCGAACGCCGGCCGACGGGCGGGCGGGGCCGTCCGTGTGGCCGAGCAGGTAGGCTTTCCGGGTGCGCCCTGCCCGGCGCGCGCCGGGACGACTGGGACCACAGACGACTGGGACGACAACGGGGAGGAACCGGCGGTGCACGTCCAGGATTGGCTCGACACGGTACCCGCGGCCGCCGTCTACGCCGTGGTGGCCCTGGTCATCGGTCTGGAGAGCCTGGGCATCCCGCTGCCCGGCGAGATCATCCTGGTCTCCGCCGCGCTCATGTCCGCACAGCACTCGGGCATCAACCCCGTGGTGCTCGGCGCCTGCGCCACCGCGGGCGCGGTCGTCGGCGACTCCATCGGCTACGCCATCGGCCGCAAGGGCGGCAGGCCGCTGCTCACCTGGCTGGGGAAGAGGTTCCCCAAGCACTTCAGCGAGGGGCACGTCGCCACCGCCGAGCGGTCCTTCGAGAAGTGGGGCATGTGGGCCGTGTTCTTCGGCCGCTTCGTCGCCCTGCTGCGGATCTTCGCCGGCCCGCTCGCGGGCGTGCTGCGAATGCCGTACTGGAAGTTCCTCGTCGCCAACGTCCTCGGCGGCATCTGCTGGGCCGGGGGCACCACCGCGGTCATCTACTACGTCGGCGTGGTCGCCGAGTCCTGGCTGAAGAAGTTCTCGTGGCTGGGACTGGTGGTGGCGGCGCTGATCGGGCTCACCTCGATGCTGGTGCTCAAGCGCAAGGCGAAGAAGGCACAGGCCGCCCAGCGGCGCACCGAGGAGGCCGAACCGGTCGCCGCCGGCGAGTGACGACAACGCCGTTGGGGGTCCCGCGGCTAGGGGGTGTCGTTTGGATCACCGCGGGTCCGCGACCCCTGGCACGGCACCTCGCCGCGTTGTCGCATGACCCGAGTACGTCCAGTACGCGGGTCATGCTCCGCCTTGCGATGCACCGCACCATGCGCCGCGGCCTGATCCGCGCTGATCCAAACGACACCCCCTAGCCGTGAACCTCGCCGTGCGCCTTGGCCAGGTCCGCGTACAGGGTGCCGTTCAGCGAGATCCCCTGGCGCTCCTCCTCCGTCAGCTCCCGCCTGACCCTGGCAGGCACGCCCGCGACGAGTGAGCCCGGGGGCACCCGCATTCCCTGCGGCACCAGCGCCTGGGCCGCCACCAGGGAACCCGCACCGATCACCGCGCCGTTGAGGACCGTAGCCCCCATGCCGATCAGACAGTCGTCCTCGACCGTCGCCCCGTGCACCACGGCGTTGTGCCCGATGGAAACGCGCTCGCCGACGCTGACGGGGAAGCCCGGGTCCGCGTGCAGCGTGCAGTTGTCCTGGACGTTGCTGCTCGCGCCGACGGCGATCTTCTCGACGTCGCCGCGCAGCACCGCGCCGTACCAGACGCTCGTGCCCGCGCCCAGCGACACGTCACCGATCACCGTGGCCGTGGGCGCCACGAACGCCTCCTGATCCACCCGGGGCTTTCTGCCTCCGATGCTCGCGATCAGCGCCTTGTGCGTCATCCTCGTCTCCCCGTCCCGGGCCTGCTGCGTGTCTCGACGCGTACCGGAACGGTACGTCATCCGGTGGGGCGAAGATCACAGCGGCCCCGGCCCGTGGGTGCGGCTCGGTCTGAGTACGGTGAGCGGATGCCCAAGCGCAAGAACACGTTCTCATCATGGCGGCGCCGTCTTGCCCAGCGCGCCGTCCATGCGGGCTGGGCTTGGGTGCAGCGCACGGGCTCCGTCTCGGCAGAGCGCCCCGGGCGCCTTCGCTTCGGCTCCATGGGAACAGGTACCAGGCTCGCCTTCCCGCTCGGCACCGTCTTCGGCGAACCCTGGATCCACCTCGGCGCCCACTGCATCATCGCCGAACAGGTCACGCTGACCGCCGGACTGATGCCCGACCTCGACCTCGGTCCGGAGCCCATCCTGCGCATCGGCGACGGCGTCGTCCTCGGCCGCGGCAGCCACGTCATCGCCGACACGACGGTCACCATCGGCAGCGACTGCTACTTCGGTCCGTACGTCTACGTCACCTCGACCAACCACTCCTACGACGATCCGCACCAGCCGATCGGCAGGCAGTGGCCGCGGATGGAGCCGGTGCACATCGGACCCGGGTGCTGGATCGGCACCGGCGCGGTGATCCTGCCCGGGGCCCGGATCGGGCGCAACGTCGTGGTCGCGGCCGGTGCGGTGGTCCGTGGCGACGTGCCCGACCACGCGGTGGTCGCCGGGGCGCCCGCCCGGGTCGTACGCCGCTGGACACCGGCCGAGGGCTGGCAGCCACCACTGCGGACACCGGCACCGGTGCCGATCCCCGACGGGGTCACCCCGGAGCAACTGCTGGCGCTGGCAGACCTGGACGAGGAGACGGCGGCCGCCCTGGCCGCGCTGGACGAACGGAGTGCGGCGGGGCCGGCCGGCCTGGACCACAGGGGCGCCGCCCGGCTGACCGGCCCGGCCGGACGGGGCCCCGCCCCGTTGGCCGGCCTGAGCGAGGAAACGCCCACCCGTCTCGCCGAACTGGACACCGAGGGCTGAACCCGGCCGCCGGGACGGGCGCGGACACCGGCCGCCGGACCGGGCGCGGATGTCGGTCGGCTCCCCCGGCCGGCTGCCGGTTCCGGCTCAGCCCGTGGCCAGCAGCAAGGTGCCCACCAGTGCCAGGCCGGCGCCGGCCGTCTGGACGGCCCGCAGTCGTTCGCTGAGGAATCCCCGTGCGGCCAGCGCGGTCACCACCGGGTAGAGGGAGGCGAGCACGGCCGCCACGGTGACCGGGCCGTGCTGGGCGGCGACCGCGTACGTGCCGTTGGCCGCGACGTCGGCGAGACCGACGAAGGCGAGCGCCGGCAGCAAGCGCCAGGGGAAGCGGCCCTGCGGGAGTACGGCCCCGCCCCGCCGCGCGGACACGTACAGCGCGGCCCCGCCCGCGACCACGTTGGCCACCCGCTGCACGAAGAGCGCGAGGAACAGGCCGGTCACGTCGGTCGACGCCTCGGTGATCAGGGTGAACACCGTGCCGAAGTCGAGCGCCGCGACCAGCGTCAGCCAGATCGCCCGGCGCTGCACCGCGGCCCCGCCGAGCCGGGGACCGCCCGCGAGCACGACTCCGACGAAGGCCACCGCGATGCCCGCGACCTGCAGCAGTCCGGGTCGCTCGCCGAGCACCAGGCCGACGGTCACGGGGACGGCCACGCTCAGCGTGGCGAGCGGCGAGACCACGCCCATCGGGCCAAGGGCCAGCGCCTTGTAGAAGGAGAGCATCGCCACCGTCCCGACGAGCCCCGCGGCGACCGCGAACCACAGCCGTGGCCCGGCCTCGCTCCATCCGCCGGTGGCGACGACGACCGCGCCCAGCACCGCCACCGCGACCGCCTGGGAGACCACCACGACCATGAGCGCCGGATTGCGCCTGGTCAGCAGCCCGCCGCCGAAGTCGGCCAGACCCCACAGAAGGCTGGTGGCCAGGGCGAAGAGTGCTGTCACGACGTCCCTCGCAGTACAGTTCGATGAACAGTGCGGTACAGCCCACCGTAGTTCAGTAAACTCAACTCTGTCATCCAGAATATTGGACGGAATGTGTCGGACCTCGACCTGCTGACCCAGTCCCTGGCGCGCAACGTCAAGCGCTGGCGCACCGAGCGCGGCTTCACCCTGGACACGCTCGCCGCCCGTGCGGGAGTCAGCCGCGGCATGCTCATCCAGATCGAGCAGGCCCGCACCAACCCCAGCCTCGGCACGGTCGTCAAGATCGGTGACGCACTGGGCATCAGCATCACCACCCTGCTCGACTACGAGCAGGGCCCCAAGGTCCGTATCGTCCCCGCAGACCAGGCCGTACGCCTGTGGCACACCGACGCCGGGAGCTACAACCGGCTCCTCGCGGGCGTCGAGGCCCCCGGCCCGCTGGAGATGTGGGAGTGGCGGCTGATGCCGGACGAGCGCAGCGCGTCCGACCCGCACCCCACCGGCACGGTCGAGCTGGTCCACGTCACGTCCGGCGAGCTGACGCTCACGGTCGACGGGGTGGAGTACCGCGTTCCGGCCGGTGCGAGCGCCTCCTTCGAGGCCAACACCCCCCACACCTACGCCAACGACGGCGCCGTGCCGATGGAGATGGTGATGGCGGTCTCCGTCCCGCCCGTCCGCTGAGACGTGCCCTCGACCGCTGCCGCACGGCTGTTAGCGTGCGGTCATGCGCGCACCCATCGGAAACTTCGACCACGCCGCTCCCGCCCCCGACTGCCTCGACGAGCTGACCCCTCCGGTCGCCGACGCCGTACGCCACTGGCGCGGCAGCGTCCCCGCGGATCAGATCGTCTACGTCGAGACCGACCCGGAGTGGGCCGACACGGCCGTCTTCGTCGAGCACTACGGGCGCGAGCTGCTCCAGCAGTCGGCGAACTGCGTGGTGGTGGCGGGCAGGCGCGGCGGTGAGACGAAACTGGCCGCGTGCCTGGTCCTGTCCACCACCCGGATCGACGTCAACGGCGTCGTGCGCCGCCAACTCGACGCGCGCAAGGCCTCGTTCGCGCCGATGGAGGTCGCCACCGGGGAGACCGGCATGGAGTACGGCGGCATCACCCCGATCGGGCTGCCCGAGGGCTGGCCGCTCCTGGTCGACTCCGCCGTCGTCGACCTGCCGTACGTGCTGGTCGGCAGCGGACGCCGGCTCGGCAAACTGCTGGTACCGGGCAAGGCCTTCGCCGAGTTGCCGGGGGCCGTGGTGCTGGACGGCCTGGGCGTGGCCTGAGGGAGCCCGGCGCCGTTGCCCGACAGCGGGCCGCCATCGCAAGACGTACCCGGTGGCGCACGCGTCGGCGCGGCGGCCCACGCGACCTCCGGCCTCAGACGGTCGTGTGGTGGGCCGGCGCCAGGTGGGGATCGGCCTCACCGGGGATCGGCGACTACGGCCGCCACCGCGACTGCGGGGAGGTGCTGAACGGGCCGCGGATCCAGGAGCCTTTCGACCGCCGCCCGGGCGGCGAACACCGCCGACGCCGCGATCGTCAGCACGTTCACCAGACCCGCGAGGTCCTCGGCGCGCCCGTAGCCGTAGGTGAAGCGGCGGGCCGCCGCGCGGCGGCCCAGCACGAAGGCGATCCCCAGCGGCACGGCGGTCAACGCGTCCGCCGCGTTGTGCACGGTGTCGCCGAGCAGAGCCACCGAGCCGCAGGCGACCACCGCCACGGCCTGCACCAGCGCCGTGGCGCCCAATACGGCCGGCGACACCCACAGCGCCCGCATGCCCCTCCCGTCCACGATCCCATTACGTGCGTATGGGCGCATGATGCACCTGTCACCTGTGCATCATGCGCACCCGCACACCCGGGCGAGGAGCAGTTCGCGCTCGCCGAACTGCTCGCCCTGCTCGGCGACCGCACTCGCCTCGCCCTGCTGCACGCACTGACCTCCGGCGAGGCCGACGTCACCACCCTCACGGAGGCCCGCGGAGTCGCGCGGCCCGCGGTCAGCCAGCACCTGGCCCGCCTGCGGCTGGCGGGACTCGTGAACACGCGGAAGGAGAGCCGCCGAGTGATCTACTCCCTGCGCGACGGCCATCTGCGCCGCCTGGTCGACGAGGCGCTGAACGTGGCGGACCAGCGGCTCGACGACCGGCCGCCGCACGACTGAAGACGGGCCGGGACGCACCCGCGGTCGGCATCGGACCGCGATGGGGCCGGCCGGACCGCTGTGGGACCAGCCCGGACCGCGATGGGGCCGGCCGGACCGCCATGGGGCAGTGCCGCCCGGCAGCCGGGTCAGAACCGCTCTGCCGTGCCGAGGTACTGCTCCGCGAAGGCGGCCGCGGCGACCGGCGAGGTGAACAGGCGCCGCAGCCGGGCCAGCGTGGTGCCCGCGCGGAACGGATCGCCCGACGCGGTGCCGTGGTACACCTCGGAGAGCCACTGGGAGAACTCCTGGTAGTCCCACACACGCCGCAGACAGGCCTCGGAGTAGCCGTCCAGCCCGCTCTCCTCGCCCTTCGTGACGTACGCGGCCAGCGCGTCGCCGAGCAGGAAGGCGTCGTGCAGGGCGAGGTTCATGCCCTTGGCCGCTATGGGCGCGGTGAGGTGGGCCGCGTCCCCGGCCAGGAAGAGGCGCCCGAACCTCATGGGCTCGACCACGTAGTCATGCATGTCGAGTACGCGCTTCTCCAGCAGCCGCCCCTCGATGAGCGGTGGTGCGTCCGCTGCCGCGAGCCGTTGCCGCAGCTCCGACCAGACACGTTCGTGCGGCCACTTCTCCGGGTCGTCACCGGGCGGGCACTGGAGGTAGTAGCGGGTCATCTCCGGGCTGCGGGGCATGTGGCCGGCGAACCCGTTGTCGTGGACGCCGAACAGCACACAGTCGGAGGACGGCGGCGCCTCGGCGAGCAGGGCCAGCCATCCGATGCCGTAGTCGTGGCGCGCCTGCCGGGCCCGCCCCGGCGGCAGCCCGGCCCGCGTGACGCCCCGGGCTCCGTCGCACCCGGCGACGAAGTCGCAGTGGAGCAGTCGGCGTTCGCCCGTCTCGGGGCAGAGGTACGACACCGACGGCCGGTCGCTGTCCGTGTCGTGGAGCCGTACGTCCCGCACGCCGAAGCGGATGTCCCCGCCGCGTACGTCCGCGTACTCCCGCACGAGGTCCGTCACCAGCAACGGCTGCGGATAGACGAAGTGACGTCGGCCCGTCAGCTCGGTGTACGGGAAGCGGTAGCCCCGGCCCTCGAAGCGGAACTCGCACACGGTGTGGCGCTCGGCCCGCTGCACCAGGTTGTCCGCCAGCCCGCGTTCCTCGAGCCCGCGGACGGCCCACTCCTCGACGACCCCGGCCCGGGGCCGCTGTTGTATGGAGGTCCTCGTCTCGGTCTCCAGGACCACGCAGTCCACCGAGGCGGCCCGCAGGATGTTGCCGACCGTCAGTCCGGCGGGGCCCGCGCCGACGACGACGACCGGGAAGCGCTGGGGGGAAGAGGAAGGGGAAGAGGAATTGGGGTGGGGGGAGATGTGCGTCACCCGGGCATTATGACGGTGTCCCGTCAGCCGGGGCATGGACAGCCTCGGCCGACGGGACACCGACGGGGAACCGGGTCAGTGGGCGGGTGCCTCCGTGACCACGACCTCCTCGATGCTCTGCTCGATCTCCTCGGTCCCGGACGCGGTGGCCTTCGCCCAGTAGTAGATGACCAGCGAGAACGCCGCCACCACCAGGATGTCCCACCACAGCGGGATGCGGCCCTGGCCGCCGAAGCCGCCCTGCCAGGAGATCAGGCCCAGGCCCACCAGGTAGCCGGGCAGCCACTGCGCGGCCTTCCAGTCCAGCCGGGGCGCGTCCGGCAGGCCCTTGCTCCTGGCGTACCAGGCATAGCCGCCGAGGAGCACGTAGCCGAGGACGATCGCCACGCCGAGCCGCCACAGGGTGTCCCAGCCGGCCCAGTAGATGATCAGGTTGGCGACCACGAAGGACAGCGGCGCGACCAGCTTGCCCGCGGGCAGGCGGTAGGGGCGCTCGTGGTTGGGCAGCCGGTCGGCGAAGACACCGTACGCCAGCGGCGCACCGGCGTACATCAGGACGCTTGCCGAGGTGATGAAGCCGACCAGCTCCTGCCAGCTCGGGAAGGGCAGGAAGCAGACCACGCCGGTCACGAAGGAGATGGCCAGGCCGAACCACGGCACGCCGCGCGAGTCGGTCTTCTCGAAGAGCTTCGGCGCGTAGCCGTTCTTGGCCAGGCCGTAGGACACGCGGGAGGTCGCGGTGGTGTAGATCAGGCCGGTGCCACCGGGGGAGATGACGGCGTCGATGTACAGCACCACGCTCAGCCAGCCGAGGCCGACCAGCGTCGCCAGACCCGCCCAGGGACCGCTGATGCCCGGGAAGTCGAGCTTGGCCCAGCCGTGCGCGAAGGAGCTGAGCGGCAGCGCGCCGATGAACACGACCTGGAGCAGGACGTAGATGGTCGCGCCGATGGCCACGGAGCCGAGGGTGGCACGCGGCAGGTCACGCTTGGGGTTGCGGCTCTCGCCCGCGAGCTGGATCGCCTGCTCGAAGCCCAGCAGGGCGAAGATGATGCCGCTGGAGCTGATGGCTCCCAGCACACCCTTGGCGCCGAACGGGGCGAAGCCCTGGACGGTGAAGTTGTGCGGGTGGAAGTTGCCCACCGCGATGACGAAGATCGCGCCCAGCGGCACTGCGATCTTCCACCAGGTTGCCGCGCTGTTGGTGTGGGCCAGGACGCGCACACCCAGGAAGTTGACCGCGACGAAGACGGCCATCAGGGCCAGGGCGACGATGAAGCCGCTGGTCGTCAGCGTGCCGTCGGCGTGCTGGAAGCCCTTGGCGAAGTCCCAGTGAGCGGCGTAGCCGATCATCGCCTCGACCTCGATCGGGGCCACCGTCGCCGCCTGCAGCCAGGAGAACCAGCCGAAGGACATACCGGCCAGGCCGCCGAAGGCGTAGTGCGGGTAGCGGGCCGTGCCGCCCGCCACCGGGAACATGCCGCCGAGTTCGGCGTGCACGAGCGCCAGGAGGACGATCGCCACCGTGCCGATCAGCCACGAGATGATCGCCGCGGGTCCTGCGGTCACGACGGCCTTCTCGGCGCCGTACAGCCAGCCGGAGCCGATGATGGAACCAACCGAGGCCCACATCAGTCCGATAAGGCCGACGTCCCGCCGCAGACCAGTTTGGTCCCGCGTGACGTCGGGGGCTGCATGGTCGACTTTCACCATGTCAAGGGGCCTCTCACTATCTGAACACCGAATTAACGCTCAATGGCGGCTCAGACTAGGAATGGAGGCCCGCTCTACAGAAGAGCGATCCGGAAATCCGACCCTTCTCATGGGGTTACCTTTACGTGCCCTTTACGCAGGTCGCCCAGGGTTCGTGGAATGTCTCTATTCAGTTGCGGAATGTGAGAAGAGGGTGACACACGCTAGCCGAGGCGCGGGATTTCGATCGCCGGGCAGCGGTCCATCACCATGTCGAGGCCGGCGTCGCGGGTGCGCGCGTAGGCGGCCTCGTCCAGGACGCCGAGCTGGAACCACACGGCCTTCGCGCCCTTGGTGACCGCCTCGTCGGCGACCGGGCCCGCGAGATCACTGTTGACGAAGACGTCGACGACGTCCACCTCGAAGGGGATGTCCGCGAGGGTGGCGTAGCCCTGCTCCCCGTGCACGGTCTCCGCCTTGGGGTGCACGGGCACCACGCGCTTGCCGAAGCGCTGGAGCACCTCGGCGACGCCGTACGCGGCACGGCTCCGGTTCGACGACAGGCCCACGACGGCCCAGGTATCGCCCAGTTCGGTCAGAATCTTCCGGATTGTCGCTTCGTCGCCGTACACCGCGGGGTCTCCTCGGGAGTCGGGGGAGGTGGAGGGGAGGTGGAAGTGGAGATGGAGGTGAGATGGAGGTGAGATGGAGATGGAACGACAGGACAACGGTGTCCGTCGGTCCGTGATTCCCGGGAGAGCGGGGCGAGGGGCGGCACCCCGGCCCGGGGGGCCGGCGGCTCCGCGGCTGGTTGAATGCCGTCGGCATGTCCGGAACGTGCGCGACATGCCTGCGCGCGGCCGTCCGCACGCCTACGCTCGGGCCGTGCTGCGCATCATCGACGCCCGAACCGGCGAACCCGTCGACGCCGCCCCCGCCCGCCGGGGCCTGACCCGTGTCGAGGCGCACGCGTCCGGCTTCGACGCCTCGGGGCTGCGCGTGCTGCTGGTCGCCGACCTGCTGGTGCGCGCCCTGGAGCTCGGCGGCACCCCGGTGTGGGCCCTGCTGACCGGCGAACGGCAGCAGGCGGAATTGCGGGCCGGGGCCTCGGCCCTCGGCATCCGGCCGTTCGAGGACAGTCACGACCTCGGCGCCGCGCTGGGGGAGGCGCAGGTCATCCACGTGGTCGGCGACGACGACGGCACCGCACCGGACGGTGTCCGGATCGCCGTGGCGTCCGTCGACCCGGCCATGCCGGTCGCCCGAATGGCCGCCGACGACCCCACCGTCCTGCGCCTGGCCCTGCTAGCCCGGCGCCGCGCCCTGCCGGTGCGGCTCGACGCGGACACCCTGGAGGAGGCCCGGCGGACCCTCGCCCGCTGGCGCCGCGCGGTCGCTTCCTGGGCTAGGAGGCCCTCCCGGCCGGTTCCCGACGAGGTGCGCGGCCGCCTGCGCCGGGCCTGGGAGGACGACCTGAACGTTCCGGCGGTGCTGCGGGTGCTGGAGTGGACCGAGACCCGCCCGGACCTGCCGGACGGCGCCCGCTTCGAGACATACGTGTACGCGGACCGGCTGCTCGGCCTCGACTTGACCCGCGACCTGGGAGCACCGTCGTGATCGCCGGCCGGAGAGGGGGCCCGGTCCGCCGCCTGGTGGTCCTGCGGCACGCCAAGTCCGCCTGGCCCGAGAACGTGGCCGACCACGACCGCCCGCTCGCGCCTCGCGGCCGCCGGGACGCGCCCGCGGCCGGCCGCGCGGTCGTCGAGGTCGACTGCCTGCCGGACCTCGCTCTGTGCTCCACGGCGCTGCGGGCCCGCCAGACCTGGGAGCTGGCCTCCGCCCAGTGGGGTACCCCGCCCCCGGTGCGCCACGACCCGCGGCTGTACGCCGCCGACGTCCCCGACCTGCTGGCGGCCGTGCGCGAGACGCCTGCCGAGGTCGGGACGCTGCTCCTGGTCGGGCACAACCCCGGGCTGGAGGAACTGGTCCTCGAACTCGCCGGGGACGGGCTCGACGACACGCTGGAGCGGCTCCGGCAGAAGTTCCCGACGTCGGCGATCGCCGTCCTGGTGTGGCACGGCGCCGGCTGGCAGGCCCTCGCTCCCGGCACGGCCCTGCTGACCGAGTTCGTCGTGCCGCGGGGCGCGAAGAGGTGAGCCGCGCGCTCGGGCCGTCCCACGGGTGATCCGCGGACGTCGCTGCGTCCCCCGGGCCTGCACATAGGCTGGCCGGATGCAGGACGAGTACCGCACAGTCGCCCGCGCGGGCGTGCACGAGACCGAGATCAACCGCTCCCGCTTCCTGTGCGCCCTCGCCCCGGCGGCCACCGAGCAGCAGGCCCAGGAGTTCATCGCCGCGGTCCGCAAGGAGCACGCCGACGCCACCCACAACTGCTGGGCCTACGTCATCGGCGCCGACGCCGCCGTGCAGAAGGCCAGCGACGACGGCGAACCCGGCGGCACCGCCGGTGTCCCCATGCTCCAGATGCTGCTCCGACGCGACATGCGGTACGTCGTCGCCGTCGTCACCCGGTACTACGGCGGCGTCAAGCTCGGTGCGGGCGGACTCATCCGTGCCTACGGAGGGGCGGTCGGCGAGGCCCTGGACACGCTCGGCACCCTCACGCGCCGGCGCTTCCGCCTGGCCACGGTGACCGTCGACCACCAGCGGGCCGGCAAGGTGCAGAACGACCTGAGGGCCACCGGGCGCGAGGTGCGCGACGTGCGTTACGGCGAGGCGGTCAGCATCGAGATCGGTCTGCCGGACGCGGACGTGGACGCCTTCCGGGCCTGGCTGGCCGACGCCACGGCCGGGACCGCGGGGTTCGAACTGGGCGGCGAGGCCTACGGGGACGCCTGATATACCGGACAAGCAGCGCATAACTGGGCGTAATCGGCGCGCACGTGGCGGCCCGATACGGGAGTAACCGCCCGAGGTGTCGGACCCGGCCGTTAGTCTTCGGAGATCATGAGGCTGCTGCACACTTCCGACTGGCACCTGGGCCGGGCGTTCCATCGCGTGAACATGCTCGGCGCCCAGGCCCGGTTCATCGGCCACCTCGTCACGACCGTGCGCGAGCGCGCCGTCGACGCGGTGGTCGTGTCGGGAGACGTGTACGACCGCGCGGTGCCGCCGCTCGCCGCCGTCGAACTGTTCGACGACGCCCTGCACCGCCTCGCCGACCTCGGTGTGCCGACGGTGATGATCTCCGGTAACCACGACTCGGCGCGCCGCCTCGGCGTCGGCGCGGGCCTCATCGACCGTGCGGGCATTCATCTGCGGACCGACCCGGCGGCGTGCGCGACGCCGGTGGTGCTCCAGGACGCCCACGGCGACATCGCCTTCTACGGTCTGCCGTACCTCGAACCCGCCCTGGTCAAGGACGAGTTCGGCGTCGAGACGGCCGCCCACGAGACGGTACTCGCCGCGGCCATGGACCGCGTCCGCGCCGACCTCGCCGCCCGCGCGCCGGGCACCCGGTCCGTCGTCCTCGCGCACGCCTTCGTCACCGGCGGCCGGGCCAGCGACAGCGAGCGGGACATCACCGTCGGCGGGGTGGCGGCCGTGCCCGCGGGCGTCTTCGACGGTGTCGACTATGCGGCCCTGGGCCATCTGCACGGCTGCCAGACCATCACCGAGCGCGTGCGCTACTCCGGCTCCCCGCTGCCGTACTCCTTCTCCGAGGCCGACCACCGCAAGAGCATGTGGCTCGTCGACCTCGACGCGGACGGCTCCGTCACCGCCGAACGGGTCGACTGCCCGGTGCCGCGTGCGCTGGCCCGGATCCGGGGCACGCTGGAGGACCTGCTCGCCGCCCCGGGCCTCACCCGCCACGAGGAGGCGTGGGTCGAGGCGACGCTCACCGACCCGGTCCGCCCGGCCGACCCCATGGCCCGCCTTGGCGAGCGTTTCCCGCACACCCTCAGCCTCGTCTTCGACCCCGAACGGGTCCCGGACGACCCCGACGTGTCCTACGCCCGCCGCCTCGCGGGCCGCAGCGACCAGCAGATCGCGGAGGATTTCGTGGCCCATGTGCGCGGCGCGGCCCCCGACGCACACGAACAGACCGTGCTGCGCGAGGCCTTCGACGCCGTGCGCGCGGACCAGGCGGTGCGGGAGGTGGCCCGGTGATCCCTCGCCGGTACGACGACGGGGGGCAGGCCCGGTGAGGCTGCACCGTCTCGGCATCACCGCCTTCGGCCCTTTCGGCGGCTCGCTCAGCGTCGACTTCGACGCGCTGTCCGCCGCCGGCCTCTTCCTGCTGCACGGCCCGACCGGCGCCGGCAAGACCTCCGTCCTCGACGCCGTGTGCTACGCGCTGTACGGCTCGGTGCCGGGCGCCCGGCAGAGCGGACAGGGTCTGACGCTGCGCAGCGACCACGCGGCGGCGACGACCCGCACCCAGGTCACCCTTGAACTGACGGTCGCCGGACGGCGTTTGGAGGTCACCCGGCAGCCGCCCTGGGAGCGCCCCAAGAAACGCGGTACGGGCACGACGCTCGACAAGGCCCAGACCTGGTTGCGCGAGTACGACGCCTCGGCCGGCACCTGGAAGGACCTCAGCCGTTCCCATCAGGAGATCGGCGAGGAGATCACCCAACTGCTCGGGATGAGCCGTGAGCAGTTCTGCCAGGTGGTGCTGCTGCCGCAGGGCGACTTCGCCCGCTTCCTGCGCGCCGACGCCGAGGCCCGGGGCAAACTGCTGGGCCGCCTGTTCGACACCCATCGCTTCGCCGAGGTGGAAAAGCGCCTCGCCGAACGCAGGCGCACCACCGAGGCGCAGGTCCGCGAGGGCGACGCGGCGCTGCTGGCCGACGCGCACCGCATGCAGCAGGCGGCCGGCGACGCCATGGAGCTGCCGGAGCTCGCCCCGGGCGAACCCGGCCTCGCCCAGGCGGTGCTGAGCGCGGCCGCCGCCGCCCGCAGCACCGCCCGGGAACACCTGACGATCGCCCACAGCCGGCTCACGGCCGCCGAGTCCGCGCAGGCCGCCGCCGAGCGCACCCTGGACGGCGTGCGCGAACTGGCCCGGCTGCAGCAGCGGTTCGCGCAGGCACGGGAGCGGGCCGCGCGCCTCGAGGAGCGGGCCGACGGGCACCGGGAGGCGCAGGCGCGGATGGAGCGGGGGCGCAAGGCGGAGGCGGTGGCCCCGGCGCTGGAGCTGCGGGAGGCCGCCGACGCCGAGCACCGCCGGGCGTCCGCCGCCGAAGCACAAGCACGCGCCCTGCTCCCGGATGCCTTCGCCGACGCCGGAGCGGCCGGACTCACCGCCGTGGCCCGCCGGACCGCGGAGGAACTGGGCGGCCTGGAGTCGGCGCGCCGCGCCGAGCAGCGTCTGGCCGCGCTCGTCGCCGAACGGACCGACCTGGACCGACGGGAACGGGACGACGAAGAGGTCCTGCAGGAGGCCGATGCCTGGCTCGCCGAGTGGGACACGCTCCGGGCGGCCCTGCGGGCCCGGATCGAATCCGCTCAGGAGGCGGCCACGCGGGCCGAACAGCTCGCTGTCCAGCGGGAAGGCGCGCAGCGGCGGCTCGGCGCCGCCCGCACACGGGACCAGCTGGCCGAAGACACCGAGGAGGCACAGCGGAGGGCCCTGGACTCGGCCGACCGCGCGGTGCGCGCCAGGGACCACTGGCTCGACCTCAAGGAACAGCGCCTGAACGGCATCGCCGCCGAACTGGCCGCGCACCTCACCGACGGCGAACCCTGCGCCGTCTGCGGCTCCACCGCCCACCCCGCACCCGCGCGGAAGATCGCCGGGCACGTCGACCGAGAGGCGGAGGAACAGGCCCTGGCCGCCTACCAGGAGGGCGACGAGCAGCGCGCCAGGGACGAGCGCCGCCTGGGCGCGGTCCGGGAGGCCCTGGCCGCCGCCACCGCCGAGGCCGGTGACACATCCACCGCACAACTGGCCACGGACCTGGCGGAGTTGGAGCGGCTCTTCACCCAGGCACGCCGGGACGCCTCCGCACTGCACGCGGCGCACCAGGAGCTGCGCGGGGCAGAGCAGGAACGCGAGCGGCGACTGGCCGACCGGCAGCAGGCCGAGGTGCGGGCGGCGTCACGCCTGACCCGCAGGGAAACCCTGGAACGCGAAAGTGCCACGCTGGAGAGCGAGTTGGCGCAGGCCCGAGGCGCCGCCGACAGTGTCGCTGCGCGAGCCGCGCAGCTGGAGCGGCAGGCGGCCCTGCTCACCGACGCCGCCGAGGCCGCGCGCGCCGCAGAGCAGAGCGCACAGCGGCTCAAGGAGGCCGACGGACGGCTCGCCGAGGCCGCCTTCCGCGCCGGGTTCGACACACCGCAGGCCGCGGCCGCCGCCCTCCTCGACGACACCGCCCACCGTGAGCTTCAACGGCGCCTGGACGCCTGGCAGTTCGAGGAGGCCGCCGTACGCGCCGTCCTCGCCGAGGCCGACACCGCTGCCGCCGCCCGGCAGCCGGCCGCCGACCTCGTCGCGGCGGAGGCCGCCGCGGCCGCCGCCGGCCAACGGGTGCGCGACGCCGCCTCCGCGCGCGACGCCGCGGCCCGGCGGTGCGCCGAACTCGACCGGCTGTCCGCCCGCGCGGCGACCGCAACACGGCGGCTGGCGCCGCTGCGCGAGGAGTACGACCGGGTCGCCCGCCTCGCCGCGCTCACCGCGGGCACCTCGGCCGACAACGAACGCAGGATGCGCCTGGAGTCCTACGTGCTGGCCGCCCGCCTGGAACAGGTGGCCGCCGCGGCGACGGTACGACTGCAGCGCATGTCCTCCGGCCGCTACACCCTGGTCCACTCCGACGACCGGGCCGGGCGCGGCCGCAGCGGGCTCGGGCTGCACGTCGTCGACGCCTGGACCGGCAGGGAGCGGGACACGGCCACGCTGTCCGGCGGCGAGACCTTCTTCGCCTCGCTGGCACTCGCCCTCGGCCTCGCGGACGTCGTCACCGACGAGGCCGGTGGGGTCCGACTCGACACGCTGTTCATCGACGAGGGCTTCGGCAGCCTCGACGACCAGACCCTGGACGAGGTCCTCGACGTCCTCGACTCCCTGCGCGAACGCGACCGCAGTGTCGGCATCGTCAGCCACGTCGCCGACCTGCGCAGACGGATCCACGCCCAGCTGGAGGTCGTCAAGGGCCGTTCCGGTTCGACGGTGCGCCGGCGTGGTGTGTCCTGAGGACGGGGTCTTCCGACCTCACCTCAGCGACCGAGGGGGCGCCGGGGCAGGGGCGAGGAGTAGACGATGCTCGTGGTCACCGAGCCCAGCGTGCCGATCTTCCCGGACACCTCCTCCAGATGACGCATGGAACGGGCGGCGACCTTGATGACGAAGCAGTCGTCCCCCGTCACGTGGTGCGCCTCCAGGATCTCGGGGGTGGCGGCGACCAGGTCGTGAAAGGGCTTGTAGTTGCCGTTCGGATAGCGCAGACGCACGAACGCGAGGATCGGCAGCCCGAGCCGCTCCGGGTCGACCACGGCCGCATAGCCCTGGATGACCCCCGCCTCCTCCAGTCGGCGCACCCGCTCGGTCACCGCGCTCGGTGACATGGACACGGCCCGCGCCAGCTCGGCGAAGCTGGCCCGGCCCTCCCGCTGGAGGACGTCGAGGATGCGCCAGTCGGTGGCGTCCGGGGAAAACGCGGTCATGACGGAGAAATAGCAGGGGAATCCCCGGCACATCAAGAACTGCGCCGTGGATCGCGACTTCAGGGAGGTGATCCACGACCGTAGATTTCCTGTCACCGACAGCCGCGGCATCCGCCGGACACGCCAGGAAGGGCCAGACGATGACCCCCGCAACGACCCCCGCCACGCCCCCCGCCAACCCCGTCCTTCGCGTCGCCCCCGCGCCCCCGGCCGAGGCCGTCGCCCACTTCCGCGCGAGCCTCGCCTTCCACGCCGACGTTTCCGACGTCGCCGCCGCGCTCGCGGCGGGCGGCGACCCCGGCTTCGTCCTGCTCGACTCCCGTTCCACCCAGGCCTGGGACCAGGGGCACATACCGGGCGCGATCCATCTGCCGACCGGCCTCGTCAACGAGCAGGCCGGGCAACTCCTCGACCGGTCGGTCCCGGTCGTCACCTACTGCTGGGGGCCGGGCTGCAACGGGGCGACCCGCGCCGCCCTCGCCCTCGCCGAACTCGGTTACCGGGTCAAGGAGATGCTCGGCGGCTTCGAGTACTGGGTGCGCGAGGGCTTCGCGTACGAGACCTGGCAGGGCCCCGAGCGCAGGCCGGCCGACTCCCTGACGGCGCCGCTCGCCGCGGACGACTGCGGCTGCTGAGGCGGAGCACGCCGCAAGGGCGGCCGCGGAAACGGCCGCCCTTCGGGACTCACAGCCGAGACAGCTCGTCCACCAGGTCGTCCAGGCCGAGGGAGCCCTGGGAGAGGGCCGCCATGTGCCAGGCCTTCAGGTCGAAGGAGTCGCCGCGCCGCTGCCTGCTCCGCTCGCGGCCGAGCAGCCAGGCCCGCTCGCCGAGCTTGTAGCCGATCGCCTGCCCGGGGATGGTCAGATAGCGGGTCAGCTCGCTCTCGACGAAGTCCGCCGGCCGGCTGCTGTGCGCGCCGAAGAACTCCTGGGCCAGTTCCGGCGTCCAGCGCTCGCCCGGGTGGAAGGGCGAGTCCGCCGGGATCTCCAGCTCCAGGTGCATACCGATGTCGACGATGACGCGGGCGGCCCGCATCATCTGCGCGTCGAGGTAGCCGAGCCGGTGCTCGGGGTCCGTGAGGAAGCCCAGCTCGTCCATCAGCCGCTCCGCGTACAGCGCCCAGCCTTCCGCGTTGGCGCTGACCTGGCCCACGGAGGCCTGGTACCGGGAGAGGTCCCGGGCGACGTGCGCCCACTGCGCCAGCTGGAGGTGGTGGCCGGGGACACCCTCGTGGTACCAGGTCGAGACCAGGTCGTAGACCGGGAAGCGGGTCCGGCCCATGGTAGGCAGCCAGGTGCGGCCGGGACGCGAGAAGTCCTCCGTCGGGGGCGTGTAGTACGGCGCGGCCGCGCTGCCGGCCGGCGCGATGTGCGACTCCACCTTCCGTACCCGCTCGGCGAGCTCGAAGTGTGTGCCGTCCAGTTCCTCGATCGCCCGGTCCATCAGGCCCTGCAGCCACTCGCGGACCTCGTCGACCCCCTCGATGTGCGTGCCGTGCTCGTCCAGGTGCGCGAGCGCCACCCACGGCGTCTCGGCGCCGGGCAGGATCTTCTCGGCCTCCCGCCGCATCTCGCCGAGGATGCGGTGGAACTCCGACCAGCCGTACGCGTACGCCTCGTCCAGGTCGAGGTCGGTGCCGTTGTAGTAGCGCGCCCACCGGGCGTACCGCTCCCGGCCCACCGTGTCGGGCGCGCCCTCGATGGTCGGCGCGTACACGTCGCGCAGCCAGTCGCGCAGCTCCACGACGGCCGCGGTCGCCGCGCGGGCCGCCTCGTCCAGCTCGGTGCGCAGTGCGTCCGGGCCCGCCGAGGCGAAGTCCTCGAACCACCCGCGGCCCTTGCCGTCGGTGTCCGACCACTCGGTGAGCTGTTCGACGAAGGTGGCCGTCGGACGCGGGGCCGCGTACAGCTTGCGTTCCAGGCCGAGCGCCAGGGACTCGCGGTACCCCGCCAGCGCCCCCGGGACGGCGCGCAGCCGCTCGGCGACGGCGGCCCAGTCCTCGTCGGTCTGCGTCGGCGTCACCGTGAACACCTCGCGCACGTGGTGCGCGACCGTGCCGAGGTTGCCGACCGAGCGCAGGTGCTCGTCGGCCTCGTGCACGGCGAGGTGCGCGGTGAGCCGCTCGCGCAGCAGGCGTGCGCACCGGCGTTCGATGTCACTGTCGGCGCCGGGGCGGCGTTCGGCCTCCGCCAACTCGGCGAGGGTCCTGCGCGACAGTTCCGCGAGCGCCTCCTGGCCCGCGGGCGAGAGGTCGGGCATCCTGCCCGAACTCTCCTTCACACCGAGAAACGTACCGGTGACCGGGTCGAGGGCGATGAGCTCGTCGACGTAGGCGTCGGCGACCTGGCGGGGCAGCGGGCTCTTGGTCTGTGACATGCGGACCATCCTCATACGGAGACATGGTCGGCGTCAGCCCGGATTTCCGGGTGCCCGGCCGTAATCAGTCCGATTTCGCTGAGGGCGTCGCCAGGTGTGTACCGGGCGGTAGCAGGGGACCGCAGTCCCACTGCTGGAAGATCAGCCGGGTCTCCACGCGCGCCACTTCGCGCCGCGATGTGAACTCGTCCAGAACCAGCCGCTGCAGGTCCGTCATGTCCGCGACGGCGACGTGGACCAGATAGTCGTCCGGGCCGGTCAGATGGAAGACGGTGATCGACTCCGGCAGTGCCCGGATCCGCTCCACGAAGGGCCCCACCAGCTCGCGCCGGTGCGGCCGGACCTGCACCGACAGCAGCGCCTGCAGCCCCCGGCCCAGCTTGGCCGGATCGAGCCGCAGCTCGTGGCCGAGGATGACGCCCGAGCGCCGCAGCCGGGTCACGCGGTCCAGGCACGTGGACGGCGCGACCCCGACCTGCGCCGCGAGGTCTCGATAGGTGGTCCGGGCGTCGTTCTGCAACAGCCGCAGCAGATGCAGATCCACCGGATCCAGTACGACGGATTCGGCCATGGCCAGAACGTAACACGGGATGCGAAGCCGGCCCCCCGGCCGGTGTTCACCCTTCCGCCCATGGACTCAGCGAGCACGCACGCGTACGACGACATACGCAGCGCATCCAGAGCACTGGCCACCGAGGCCGTGCACGCCGGTCGTGACGACCTCGCACGCCAGGGACTGCACGCCCCGCCGATCGACCTGTCCACCACCTACCCTTCGTACGACAGCCGGGGCGAGGCCGCCCGCATCGACGCCTTCGCCGCCGACGGGGCGGACCTGGACGGCCCGCCCGTCTACGGACGGCTCGGCAACCCGACCGTCGCCCGCTTCGAGACCGCCCTGGCACGGCTGGAGGGGACCGAGTCGGCGGTCGCGTTCGCCAGCGGCATGGCGGCGCTGACCGCGGTCCTTCTGGTCCGGTCATCCCTGGGGCTGCGGCACGTCGTGGCCGTACGGCCCCTGTACGGATGCAGCGACCACCTGCTGACCGCGGGCCTGCTCGGCACGGAGGTGACCTGGACCGACCCGGCCGGAATCGCGGACGCGCTGCGCCCGGACACCGGGCTGGTCATGGTCGAGTCCCCGGCCAACCCCACGCTGGCCGAGGTCGACCTGCGGGCCGTCGCCCACGCCTGCGGCTCGGTGCCGCTCCTGGCCGACAACACCTTCGCCACGCCCGTGCTGCAACGTCCGGCCGAGCAGGGGGCACGGCTGGTGCTGCACAGCGCGACGAAGTACCTGGGCGGGCACGGTGACGTGATGGCGGGTGTGGTGGCCTGCGACGAGGAGTTCGCCGGACGGCTGCGGCAGGTGCGGTTCGCCACCGGCGGCGTCCTGCACCCGCTCGCCGGCTATCTGCTGCTGCGCGGCCTGTCCACGCTGCCGGTGCGGGTCCGGGCCGCCTCCGCCACCGCCGCGGAACTGGCCCGCCGCCTGGCGGCCGACCCGCGCGTCGCCCGGGTCCACTACCCGCGCATCGGCGGCGCGATGATCGCCTTCGAGGTCCACGAGGACCCGCACGCGGTGATCGCGGGGGTCCGCCTGATCACCCCGGCGGTCAGCCTCGGCAGCGTCGACACCCTCATCCAGCACCCGGCGTCCATCAGCCACCGCATCGTCGACGCCGACGACCGGCGGGGCGCCGGGGTGAGCGACAGACTGCTGCGCCTGTCGGTCGGGCTGGAGGACGTCGACGACCTCTGGGCCGATCTGGACGGGGCACTGACGGACGCGCACCAGCACCGGACCCCGATGGGACTCCGCGAGGCGTTGAGCTGAGCGGCTGACGGGCTGACGGGCTGACCGGCTGACGGCACGGCCGGTGGCCGGCGGTCCCGTTCAACGACGACGATTGGCCCGGCGGAGACCGCCGGGCCAATCGTCGTCACCGGGGCCCGCGGCCCGGCGCGGTCCGGTCACGGTTCAGTCGCGCACGCCGGGTCCTTCGTACTCCTCCTGCCGGAGGTCGTACGGCAGCCTTGAGGTCACCGGTGTCGCATCGAGGCGGGCCGTGATGACCAGCGTGCCCTCCTCGATCTGGTAGTCCAGGGGCAGGCCGAGGCCGCGCATGGCGGCGACCATGCCGGTGTTCGACGCCTGCGTCACGGCGTACACGCTCTCGCAGCCCGCCTCGACGGCCATGGCCACCAGCCGGCCCAGCAACTCGGCTCCGACGCCACGACGCTGCCACTCGTCCTCGACCAGCAGCGCCACCTCCGTCTCGTCGCCGTCCCACAGCAGGTGACCGAGGCCGACGATCCGTCCCGAGGCGGTCTGCACCGCGAGCGTCCGCCCGAAGCGCGGGCTGAGCAGGTGGTTCAGGTAGCGGTCGGCGTCACCGACCGGCCCGTGGTACCGCCTGCCGAGCGTTCGCGCCGAGCAGCGGTCGTGCATCGCCCTGGCCGCCGCGAGGTCCCTCGTGTCGGCCCGGCGCACGGTGATCGCGTTGCCCTCGGGCAGGGTCAGCACGTCCTGGTTGTGCGGGATGCGGGGACCGAGCCGGGAGTCCAGCTCGACCAGGGCGCGGGCGCGCGCGAACTCGGTGGGCGTGAAGGGCAGGTACGGCCGTTCCACGGTGATCACTCCGCCTTCCGGCGCCCGCAGCCGGATCACCGTGTCCTCCAGCACCCCCTCGGCCGGTACCTCCTGCGGGCCGCGCCCACCGCCCACCGGCCTGGCGGGCAGCGAACGGATCGTGCACCGCCCCAGCAACTGCCGGAGCGCCAGCGGCAGTTCGGCCGCGTCCAGGGCCGTGCGGGAGGCCAGGCCCAGGACCCGCGTCGGGACGTCCACCAGGTCGTGCGCGTCGGCCCGCTCGATCCAGGTGTCGCTGCCGCCCGCCAGCGACACCGCCTTGGTGATCCCGGACGCCTCGACCTCTCCGGGAGCGCGCAGCAGGAACTCGTCCACCGTCCCCTCGGCCAGCGGATGCGTCTGCAGGCTGAGGATGTCGACGCGATGGGCGGCCAGCGCCGCGCACAGTGCGGCCAGCGTTCCCGGCTCGTCCCTGACCGTCGTCCGCATCCGCCACAGGGCGCTCGCTCCCGACACCTCGTCGGGCGACTGCGGGGAGCCGGCGGACGGCCGCCCGGTCCGCTGCCGTCGGGCGGCGAGCGGCCGGGCACCGGGATCGTGCGTCGGCGGTGCGTGCCCATGCCGCCGTGCCCACCAGGTGTGGAACGCCACCGTGGCGATCAGTACCACCGCCGAGGTCACCAGCAGGGCCGGCCCGCCGGGCCCGTGCCCGACCAGGTTCGCCACGGCGTCCGCCACCGCCACGGCCGTGAAGAGCGCGGCGAGTTCGACCACGTCCCGCCGCCAGTGATGCGCGGGACGACCGTGCCTGCCGTGGGTCACATCAGACATTTTTCGAGTCATGCAGCCACTGTGAAGGAACGGTGTTGCGTGATCACGAACGCACTGTGACCGACGGGTAAAGCAGGGATCTGTACCTTTTATTACTCTTTTAACTACGGCAGTCCGGCCGCGCACCGGGGGATGACGCCGGTGCGCGGCGCAGAGGAAGAGACTACGGGAGAGTCACTGACCGACCCGGCCCGGCTGCAGCACCTGGGTGAAGAGCACGGTGCCGTCCTGTTCCCGCAGCCGTACGGTCAGCTCCCCGCTGTCACCGTCGATGTCTACCTCGCCGAAGAACTGGTAGCCCACGGCGGGCGAGACGTTCGACGCGGTGGGCGCCTTGACGAAGACCCGGTCCGGGCCGAACGTGCCGTCGAGCGCGTTGGCCGGGAAGGCACCGGCGTTGAGCGGACCGGAGACGAACTCCCAGAAGGGTTCGAAGTCCTTGAACGCGGCCCGCGACGGGTCGTAGTGCTGGGCCGAGGTGTGGTGCACGTCGGCCGTCAGCCACAGCGTCCCCGTGATCCGGCGGTGCTTGACGAACCGCAGCAGCTCGGCGATCTGCAGCTCGCGGCCGAGCGGCGCGCCCGGGTCGCCCTGCGCGACGGCCTCGAAGTTCGGCCTGCCCTCGACCGGGTCGGGCACGACCAGGCCGAGCGGCATGTCCGCGGCGATGACCTTCCACACCGCACGGGAGCGGGCGAGCTCCCGCTTGAGCCACTCCAGTTGCTCGGCGCCGAGGATGCCCTGCGGGTCGGTCGTCTGGTTGTCGGGCGAGTTGGCGTTGCGGTACGTGCGCATGTCCAGCACGAACACGTCGAGGAGCGGGCCGTGGTGGTGGACGCGGTAGATCCGTCCGTCCGGTCGCCCGCCCAGGGTGGAGACCGGGAAGTACTCGGAGAAGGCCTGCCGGGCGCGCAGCGCCAGGTCGTCGAGCCTGGTGCCGGCCGGGTACGGGGTTCCGGTGCCGATGACCTCGCCCGGGTACCAGTTGTTGCGCACCTCGTGGTCGTCCCACTGGATGACGTTGGGCACCTGGGCATTGAACCGGCGCAGCGCCGAGTCCAGCAGGTTGTAGCGGAAGTTGCCCCGGAAGTCGGCCAGGGTGACCGCGACGTGCGACTTCTCCTCGGTGGTGACGTTCCGGTAGGTGCTGCCGTCCGGGAGCGTGGCGGTGGGCGGGATCGGTCCGTCGGCGTAGACGTTGTCGCCGCTGCACAGGAAGAAGTCCGGGTCCACCTTCGCCATGGCGTCGAAGATCCGGTATCCGCCGATGGACTCGTTGATGCCCCAGCCCTGTCCGGCCAGGTCGCCGGACCACACGAACCGCACGCCCTGCCGCCGGCCCGCGGGCGCCGTGCGGAAGGTCCCCGCCGAGGGCTCGCAGGTGCGGCGCGGGTCGTCCGGGTCGGCGAGCAGCACGCGGTAGTGGATCTGCTCGCCCGCCGGAAGCCCGCGCAGGCGGGTCGTCCCCGTGAAGTCCGAACCGGCGCCGAGCAACGGGCCGTGCCATCTGCGCGGGTGGCGGAACGACTCGGTGGCCGACGTCTCGACGATCATCCGGGCCGGGCGGTCGGACCGTACCCAGACCAGGCCGGAGTCGGAGGTCACGTCTCCCGCCTGCACGCCCCAGCTCGCCCGGGGGCGACCGGACAGCGCGAGCGCCGGAGCCGCGCCGAGCGCGCCGGGCAGGGTCAGGGCCGCCGAGGCGGCCAGCGAGCCGCGCAGGACGCTGCGGCGGCCGGGGAACGGACGGTGTGCCATGTGTACGCCTCCAGGGACGGGTTCCGGCCGGTGTGCAGTGCCACACCTACTGGGGCGGCGCGGCGCCCACGCAAACCACGAGTGAACAACTGGCCGTGCGGGCACCGGACCTGACACATGCCCCAGGACGAGCCCCACACAGTCGGCACCAAGAGGGCCTCGTCCCGTACCGTGGCCGCCCCGTTCGGCACGCGCGTGGGTTGCGCTGCGGCGGCCGGGCAGGATTCAGCGGCTGCCGTCGAGGATCACACGCGCGACCAGGGCCGGGTCGTCGTTCATCGGGACGTGCCCGCAGCCGGGCAGTCGCACCAGCCGGGCCCGCGGCATCATCTGCTTGGCGCGGACTCCCTGACGGCGTACCAGGAGCCGGTCCCTCGTGCCCCAGGCCACGGTGACGGGGATGCCCGGCACGTCGTCGGTGAACTGCACGGCGACACCCGCCCGGAGCGTGTCGTCGAACCCGGTGGCCCGCGCCAGTGCGAGCGTCTCGGCGACCACGGCCTCGGGTGAACGACGGCTCGGGCGGGCATAGATGGTGCTGGTCAGGGCGGTACGTCCGGCCGCTGTGCGCGCCAGCCGTTCGACCAGCGGCAGCGGCAGGCGGCGCGCGATCCGCCGCATCGTGAGCAGCACGCCGAAGGCGTAACGCCGTTCGGCCTGCGTCCAGAACCCGGCCGGAGAGAAGGCGGTGACGGATCGCACGAGCTTCTCGCGGCCCAGTTCCAGGGCGAGCAGGCCGCCCAGGGAGTTGCCCGCCACATGGGGCCGTTCGATCTCCAGCGCCTCGCACAGGGCGCCGAGCGCGGCGTTCATGGTGGGCAGGTCGTGCCGCAGGCCGTCGGGCAGCGCGGGGGAGGCGCCGAAGCCGGGGAGGTCCACGGCGATCACGTCGCGTTCCGCCGCGAGGAGGTGGACCACCGGGTCCCAGGCCTGCCGGTGATGACCGATGCCGTGCAGCAGGATCAGCGGCTCACCGCTGCCCACGCGCGCGTAGGAGAGGGTCACGGTCCGCGGGCCGTGCGGAGTGGGGACCTTGAAAGAGACGGTGGCGGACATGGGTGCTCCTCGTCGGGAATCGCTGACGAACGCCGGGCAGAGGGTAGACAGCTTGTCAGCAATTGCTACCAGTCGGTAGCCCCGTGTCGCCGTGTACCTCGTGCCCGCTCGCCCCGGCCGGACGGCACTCAACGGGCGTCGCGCACCGCCGGGTTGGACGCGCGCACATCCGGAGCCGTAGCCACTGTTGTGCCCGCCACGGCGATTCCGCCTGGACACGGCCCGAGGTCTCGGCTGGGATGGAGCGGTGATCACCGACACCGGGACCGACGTATTCGAAGAACACCGGCCCGTCCTGATGGGGGTCGCCTACCGCATGCTCGGGCGGGTGGCGGACGCCGAGGACGTGGTCCAGGAGGCATGGCTGCGCTGGTCCGGCGTCGACCGGAGCGAGGTGCGCGAGCCCGGCGGCTACCTGGTACGCGTCACCACCCGCCTCGCCATCGACCGGCTCCGCCAGATCAAGGCGCGGGGCGAGAGCTACGTCGGCCCGTGGCTGCCGGAGCCGCTCGTCACCGACTTCGCGGGCAGCGTCGCGGACTCCGCGGAGCGGGCCGTGCTCTCCGACTCGGTGTCGCTCGCCGTGCTGGTCGTCCTGGAGTCGCTGTCACCGCTGGAACGAGCGGTGTTCGTCCTCCGGGAGGCCTTCGGCTACCCGTACGCCGAGATCGCCGCCATGCTCGACCGGACCGAGTCGGCGGTGCGCCAGCTGTCCGGGCGGGCCCGGAGGCACGTCGACGAACGGCGGCCGCGCTACGAGGTCGACCCGGCCCAGCGCCGCGACCTCACCGAGCGGTTCCTGGCCGCCGCGACCGACGGCGACCTGGACGGACTCATGTCGCTGCTCGCACCCGGCGTCCGCCTGGTCGGCGACAGCGGTGGCAAGTCGAGGGCGCCGCTGCGCGTCCTGGAGAGCGCCGACAAGGTGGGCCGCTTCCTGGTCGCCGTGGCCGGCAAGGGCATTGCGGACCCCTCGCTCCGCGTCCTGGAGCTCAACGGCGGTCCGGCGGTGCTGGTCCGGTCCGGGGACACGCCCGACAGCGTCTTCCAGCTCGACGTCGCCGACGGGCGGATCCAGGCCGTCTACATCATCCGCAACCCCGACAAGCTGGAGTCGCTGGCCGGCCTCTGAGCGCGCCGCAGCGGGACCGGTCCAGCCCCGGCCAAAGCTCCCGTCCCCGCGACGGGGGCTTTGCCGTGACGTCACACATGCGGCCCAGTGCGAACGCCTCGTGAACGCTTCGCTGCGGCGTATCACTGCCGCGCGCCGGGGATCGAGGATTGGTCTTGACCAAGGGTGGGGGCCGCCCTATGGTCGCAAACAAGTACAACAACCTTTAATAAACAAGGGCGCTAAAACGCCGCCGGAACCACGGCGACCGCGGAGGACAGGGTGGGGACCACGCAGCTGGAAACGGTGCCGGAGCCGAAGTACTGGCACCTCAAGACCGTGCTCACCGAGGCACTGGACTCCGAGTTCTCGGTCGGCGAGATCCTGCCCAACGAGAGGGAGCTCGCCGCGCGCTTCGGCGTCGCCCGCGCCACGCTCCGCCAGGCCCTGGAGCAGCTGGAGCTGGAGGGCAGGCTGCAGCGCCGCCGCGGCGTCGGCACGACCGTCGCCCCGCCCCGCGTGGGCGTGGCGGTCGGCACCCAGCAGCACGCCTGGCCGGGAGCGGCCGGGGACGACTGGCAGGCGGTGGACTGCGCGCAGTCGGCCCCGCCCGCAGCCGTCGCCGACGCCCTGGAGACCGGCCGCGACGAGCCGGTGCACACGGTGCGCCGGACCCGGACGAGCCACGGCCGGCCGGTCGCCGCTGAGTTGCTCTACATCCCGGAGGCGTCGGTGCCCGAGCTGAGCGGGATCGACGCGCCCTCCGGACCGGCACGCGCGCGTGCGGTGCTGCGTGAGCTGCACCGCCTCGAGCTGGAGGCGGAGGAACGCTCCGTCGAGCTCGGCTCCGCCCGCGCCGACGACGCCAAGGAGCTCGACCGCCTGCCCGGCGCGCCCGTCCTCGTCGTCACCACCCGCTTCGTCGCCGAGGGCCGCACCGCGGCGCTCTCCGTAGCCACCTACCGCGCGGACACCTGCCGGCTGACCTTCGGCGACTCGGGCAACGTGGAGATCCACCACGGACCCGAACGCCAGGCGTCGTAGCGGCTGGTCCGACCGGTGCTGATGCGGGCGGGGACGCCTCGGCAGCGGGTGATCGGCCGTTGACCCGGGCGGGTCGTAGTGGGCCTCTGCGGCTGCCGCGTGCTGGGTCGTTGTCGGCCTTGGCGGCTGTCCCCGTGCCGGGTCGTCGTCGGCCTCTGCGGTCGTCCCGTGCCGGGGCGTCTCTGCCCCGGCGGCCTCGCCCTGCCAGGTCGGCGTCGGCCTCGGCAGCCACCCCGAGCTGGGTCGTCTCCGGCCCGGCGGCCTCCGAAGGTGACCCTCTTCCTGCTGGGTGTTCGTCGGCCTCGGCGGCCGTCCCGCCCCGTCCCGTGCCGGGTCTTCGTCGGCCCCGGCAGCCGCTCTGTGTCGTCTCCGGCCCCGGCGGCCGCCCTCATCGACGTGCCGTCGCCGTGCCCTCCACCGCGAACAGCTGCTCTTCAACGTGGTCGAGGGCCAGTCGCAGCGCGCCCGTCGCGACGGCCGCCTCGCCCAGCAGGGAGAGGGTCACCTTCGGCGGCCGCAGGCAGTAGCGGTCCAGCTCGCGCCGCAGCGGGTCCAGGACGCCGTCCAGACCGGCCGCCCAGCCACCGATCACGACCAGTTCCGGGTCCAGGGCCAGGACCAGCGCCGCCACATCGTGGACGAGCCGCTGGATGAACCGGTCCACGGCCGCGCGAGCCCGCTGATCGCCGTCGCGGGCGAGCGCGAAGACCTCGGCCACCGCCTGCTCGTCCAGCGGGTGCAGCGGCTGGTCCGTCGTCGACAGCAGGGTCTCGGGCGTCACCCCACGCCCCAGCAGATGCAGTGCGCCGATCTCGCCGGCCGCCCCGCCGTATCCGCGGTGCAACCGCCCGCCGATCAGCGATCCGGCTCCCGGGCTCAGCCCGGCCAGCACGAACACCACGTCGTCGGACTCGGTGGCGGCGCCCTTCCAGTGCTCGGCGACCGCCGCGGCGTTGGCGTCGTTCTCGACCAGGACCGGGCACTTGAAGGAGCGACTCAGCCGCTCGCCCAGACGCAGGCCCGTCCACCCGGGCAGCGCCGTACCCAGCCGCACGGTGCCGTCCGCCTCGACGATGCCCGGTGTGGCGACCCCCACGGCCCGCAGCGAACCGCGGGCGACACCGGCGCGGCGCAGCAGTTCGGCGACCGCGCTGCGCAACCGCTCCAGGCGCTCGTCCGCCTCCGCCGTCTCGGCCACCTCCTTGGCCTGGGCGCCCAGCACCCGGCCGTCCAGATCGGCCAGCAGCGCGGCGACGCGGTGTGCCCCGATCTCCAGCCCCAGCAGATGCCCGGCCTCGGCCCGGAAGCGGAACCGGCGGGCGGGACGCCCCTGCCGCCGGGCGGCGCCCTCCTCGGCCGCCTTCTCCACGACGAGACCGGCCCCTATGAGGTCCTCCACGACGCCCTCGACCGTCGGCCGGGACAGCCCGGTCACCCGCGTGATCTCCGTGAGCGTCGCGCAGTCCGTGGCACGCAGTGCATGCAGCACCACCGCGGAATTGATCCTTCGCAGCAGCGAGGGATCCCCGCCGGTCAGCCGCCCCAACGTCCGTCCTCCCAGCTCGTGCGCGTGTGGGGCGGATGGTACTCGGCGCGGGCCGGGACAGCGAGAGCCGGGGACCGGCCCGCCCCCCCGGACCCCCTCCCGGCGTCGGGCGACGGCCGGTCAGCCCGGCGACACGAACCCGGACTCGTAGGCCGCGATCACGGCCTGCGTGCGGTCCCGGGCCCCCAGCTTGGCGAGGACGGCGCTCACATGGGACTTCACCGTCTCCGTACCGACGACGAGGCGCTCGGCGATCTCCGCGTTGGACAGGCCCCGGGCCATGAGACGCAGCACCTCGGCCTCGCGGTCGGTCAGCCGGGCCCGGTCCATCACCGCGCGGGCCGCCCGGTTGGCTCCGTCGTCGCCGTAGCGGGCCGCGAGCTGCCGGACCGAGGCGGGGAAGAGCAGTGACTCGCCCTCGGCGACCAGTCGCACCGCGTGCACGATCTCGGCCGGGCGCGCCCGCTTCAGCAGGAACCCGTCGGCACCGGCCCGCAGTGCCTCGTACACGTACTCGTCGTTCTCGAAGGTCGTCACGACGACGATCTTCGGCGGCCGGTCGATCGTCCGCAGCACCGCGCGCGTGGCCTCGATGCCGTCCAGTAGCGGCATGCGGACGTCCATGGCGATCACGTCCGGCCGCAGCCGGCGCACCAACGGGATCACCGCCGCCCCGTCCGCCGCCTCGCCGACCACCTCGATGTCCGGCTGCGCCTCCAGCACAGCGCGCAGACCTGCGCGTACGAGGGGTTCGTCGTCCACGAGCAGAACGGTGACCGGCATCCCGCCAGCGTAGATCAACTCAGCGGCAGCTCGGCATGCACCTGCCAGTCACCGTCGTCCGGTCCCGTCCGCGCGCTGCCCCCGAGCAGGGACGCGCGCTCGCGTATGCCCCGAAGGCCGCTGCCACCGCGGTTCCCGCTGCCCGGCCCCGGGACCCCGGCCGGCAGCGGATTGCGAACCTCGAGGGACAGCGTGCCGTCGGCGACCGTGACGCGGACCCGCACGGGGACGGCCGTCGCGTGCCGCAGAACATTGGCCAAGGCCTCCTGGAGGATGCGGTAACCCTCCCGCGACACCGGTCCGGGCACCGCGTCCAGCGGACCGGACAGCTCCGCGTCGACCTTCGTGCCCGAGGCCCGGGTGGACTCCAGCAGCCGGTCCGCCTCGGCGAGCGTGGGACGGCCGCCCGCGGGCCGCCCCGCCTCGCGGAGGACACCCAGAACGCGCTCCAGGTCCTCCAGGGCGGCCCGGCCGGTCTCCTCGATGGCGGCCAACGCCCGCGCCGTGAAAGCGGGGTCGCCCGCGGCCCGCGCCGCTCCCGCCTGGACCACCGCCACCGTCAGCGCGTGCCCGATGGAGTCGTGCAGCTCCCGCGCGATGCGGTTGCGCTCCAGAAGCTGCTCCGTGCGCTCCTCCAGGGCCGCGAACCGTTCGGCGGCGGAGGGACCGAGCAGGCGCCGTGCGACGGCGGTGACCACCTCGCCGAGGCCCACCACGACGGCGTACAGCGCAAGCAGTGGCAGCGGCACCAGGACCGCGTACACCCAGGAGGGCCAGTCGCCGTGCGGCAACGGCACACCGGACGTCGACGATCCGGCGGCCGCCCGCACCCACGCGTACGCCCCGACCGGCAGCCAGACGCAGCAGAAACAGGTGACCCAGCCCAGCGCCATCCGGATCTCCAGCCACAGCACGGTGCGCAGCCGGTCCCCCCAGGCCGCCGCGGGGGCGACCGAGAATCCGGGCTCCTGCTCGCCCGGTGTCAGCAACAACTGCGCCTGCACGCCCTCGCCCTTGCGCACGGCCGGAATCAGCCCGACGGGGAGGACCACCAGCGCCGGGAACCACGGCTTCGACATGTCGACGAACAACCACACGCTGACGAACAGCATCGGCACCCACAGATGCAGCAGGCGCGTGTACGTCGTCCCCCGCAGCAGCGGGCGCAGGAAGCGGACCATTCCGACATGGTGTCAGGCGCCACTGACAACTCACCTCCCCCGAGCGGGGGAGACGATCTCCACCGGCGGGGGAGGACCGTACCCGGCGCCGCCCGCCACGCTACTGCCATGACCAGCATCGACGTCCAGGACGTAACCAAGGAGTACGGCGCCCGCAGGGCCGTCGACCACCTCACCTTCAGCGTCCGCCCCGGCCGGGTCACCGGCTTCCTCGGGCCCAACGGCGCCGGAAAGTCCACCACCATGCGGCTCGTCCTCGGCCTCGACCGGCCGACCTCGGGCACCGCCACGATCGGCGGCCGCGCCTACGCCTCGCTGCCCGAACCCCTGCGCCACGTCGGCGCCCTGCTCGACGCGCAGGCGGCGCACGGGTCCCGCACCGGCCGCGACCACCTGCGGGCCCTCGCCGTGAGCAACCGTCTGCCGCGGCGCCGGGTCGAGGAGGTACTGGAGCAGACGGGGCTGGCGGCGGCCGCGGGGCGCCGGGTCAGGACGTACTCCCTGGGCATGCGCCAGCGGCTCGGCATCGCCGCCGCCCTGCTCGGCGACCCCGAGGTGGTCCTGCTGGACGAGCCGTCCAACGGCCTGGACCCCGAAGGCATCGTCTGGATCCGCGAGTTGCTGCGGCAGCTCGCCCGGGAGGGCCGCACGGTCCTGGTCTCCAGCCACCTGATGAACGAGACCGCATCATTCGCCGACCACCTCGTCGTCCTCGGCCGGGGCCGCCTCCTGGCCGACACACCGATGCGCGACTTCATCCACGCGCGTGTGCGGCCGCGCGTGCGGATCCGCACCACCGACGCCGACGCCCTCCACCGGGCGCTCGCGCGGCGGGCGCTCGATGCCGTTCCCCACGCGGACGGGTACTGGACCGTGGCCCACGCGCGCGTGGAGGACGTCGGACGCCTCGCGTCCGAGGCGGGCGTGCCGGTGCTCGAACTGACCGCGGAGGAGGCCACCTTGGAACAGGCCTACCTCGATCTGACCGCCGCCGAAACCGAGTTCGCCGCGCAGCCCCAGGAGGCCTGATCATGCCGTTCAGTCCCGTGCTCCACTCCGAATGGATCAAGATCCGTTCGCTGCGGTCGCTGATCGGCGCCCTGTGCGCCATCCCGCTGGTGACGGCCGGATTCACGGCCCTCTTCGCCGCCACCGGCACCACGGGCGCGGACACCGACGTCCTGTACCCGGCGTTCTTCGGCGTCACCTTCGGGCAGATCGCGGCGATCGCCTTCGGTACGACGGCCGTCTCGGCCGAGTTCCACGGCGGTGCGCTGCGGCTGTCGCTGGCCGCGGTTCCGCACCGGCGGCGGTGGTTCGCGGCCAAGGCCACGGCGATCGGCCTGCCGGTCCTGGCCGTGGGTCTGGTCACCGGGGCGGGCAGTCTGGCGGTCGGCAAGGCGGTCATGGCTACGGACGGGCCGAGTTGGACCTCCGGGTCGCGGGGCGTGCTGGGCTGCGGGATCTACCTCACACTGATGGCACTGTTCGCGGCCGGACTCACCGCCGCACTGCGCAGCGCAGCCGCGACCCTGAGCGTGCTGATCCCGCTTCTGCTGATCGTGTCCTTCGTGATCGGCGACCTGTCGGGCGGCGTCGCGGACTTCCTGCCCGACCGGGCGGGGCAGGTCGTGCTGCGCGGCCACTGGGACGGAAGCCTGGGGCCCTGGAGCGGACTTGTGGTGACCGCCCTGTGGGCGTCCGCCGCGCTGCTCGGGGGAGCGTGGAGCGTGCGACGCCGGGACGCCTGACGGCGCAGGCGTATTGACGCACCGCCAAATGTCAGTGCCGGCCGGTTTACTGGATCACATGGACATCGCGAAGTTCCTCGCCCTGATCGACCGGCTGTGCACCCGGGAGTTCCCCGCGCAGCAGGGCCGGTCGGACCTGGTCCTGGCCGCACCCGGTTACTTCGTGGCCGAGTTGGAGACGAGCCGGGGCCTGCGGGTGGCAGAGGCCGCGCGGCGCGCCCGGATCGCGGAGGACTTCCACGCCCTGAAGGAGTCGGTCTCCCGGATCCTGGACCACCGCAGGGGCGCACACCAGCCGTCCTGGAGCATGCTGACCCTCAGAGTGCGCGCCGCGCGGGGCGAGACCATACCGCAGCCCTGGTCGGACATCAGCCTTCGCACGGACGAGTTGAACCTGTGGGAGCCGGACGCAACCGGCCGGTGGGTGGCCGTCGGCGTCGCCGACCGCGACCAGGCCGACGAGATCCACCTCCTGGCGATCGTCACGGACATAGATCCGCCGTGACCGTCAGCGGTCCTTTGCCGCCACCCTCAGCCGCGCGAACTCCTCCGCCATCGTCTGCGCCGTCCAGTGCGCGTTCAGTCCACTCGGGTTGGGCAGCACCCACACACGCGTGTCCCCGATCGCCCGCTCCTGCGGCCCGACCGACGCCTTGCGGTCGCCGAAGGCGGCCCGGTACGCCGTGACACCCACCACCGCCAGCCACCGCGGCCGCAGCCGTGCCACCTTCAGCGCCAGCAGCCGCCCGCCCTCGCGGTACTCCGCGGGCGTCAGCTCGTCGGCCCGCGCCGTCGCCCGGGCCACGACGTTCGTGATGCCCAGCCCGTACGACAGCAACTCCCGCTGCTCGGAAGGCCGCATGAGCCTCGGGGTGAAGCCCGACAGGTGCAGCACGGGCCAGAAGCGATTGCCGGGACGGGCGAAGTGGTGACCCGTGGCCGCCGTCATCAGACCGGGATTGATGCCGCAGAACAGCACCTGAAGGCCGTCCGCGACCACGTCCGGCACCAGACGGTCGCGGGCGGCCTCCAGCTCCGCCGGGGTGAAGCGGGTCAGAGGATCGCTCCGGGGGTGTAGGCCGCGGCCTCCGGGCGCTGCTTCACGATCTCCTCGATCCGGGCGACGACCGCGCCGACCTGGCCGGCCGCCGCGCCGGTGAAGGACAGCTTGTCGGCCATGAGTTCGTCCAGCCGGGCCCGGTCGAGCGGAAGGCGCTCGTCGGCAGCGAGCTTGTCGAGCAGGTCGTTGCGCTCCGCGCCCTGCTCGCGCATCGCGAGCGCGGTGGCGACGGCGTTCTCCTTGATGGCCTCGTGGGCGAGCTCGCGGCCCACACCCGCCCGCACCGCGCCCATCAGCACCTTGGTCGTCGCCAGGAACGGCAGGTAGCGGTCCAGCTCCCTGGCGATCACCGCGGGGAAGGCACCGAACTCGTCGAGCACGGTCAGGAACGTCTCCAGCAGGCCGTCCAGCGCGAAGAAGGCGTCGGGCAGGGCCACCCGGCGCACCACCGAGCAGGACACATCGCCCTCGTTCCACTGGTCGCCGGCCAGCTCGCCGGTCATCGAGGCGTAGCCGCGCAGGATCACCATCAGGCCGTTGACACGCTCGCAGGAGCGGGTGTTCATCTTGTGCGGCATGGCGGAGGAACCGACCTGGCCCGGTTTGAAGCCCTCGGTGACCAGCTCGTGCCCGGCCATCAGCCTGATCGTCTTCGCCAGCGACGACGGGGCGGCCGCCAGCTGCACCAGCGCGGTGACCACCTCGTAGTCCAGGGAGCGCGGGTAGACCTGGCCGACCGACGTGAACGCCTGCCCGAAGCCCAGGTGCCCGGCGACGCGCCGCTCCAGGTCCGCCAGCTTGTCGGCGTCGCCCCCGAGCAGGTCCAGCATGTCCTGCGCCGTGCCCACCGGGCCCTTGATGCCGCGCAGCGGGTAGCGGCCCAGCAGCTCCTCCAGCCGGCCGTAGGCGACGAGCAGCTCGTCGGCGGCGGTCGCGAAGCGCTTGCCAAGAGTGGTCGCCTGTGCGGCCACGTTGTGGGAGCGGCCGGCCATGACCAGCTCGCCGTACTCGGCGGCCAGCCTGCCCAGGCGGGCGAGCACGGCCACCGTGCGGTCGCGCATGAGCTCCAGCGAGAGCCGGATCTGCAGCTGCTCGACGTTCTCCGTCAGGTCGCGCGACGTCATGCCCTTGTGCACGTGCTCGTGCCCGGCGAGGTCGTTGAACTCCTCGATCCGCGCCTTCACGTCGTGCCGGGTGACCTTCTCGCGCTCGGCGACGGAGGCCAGGTCGACCTGGTCGAGCACACGCTCGTAGTCGGCGATCGCCGCGTCCGGCACCTCGATCCCGAGGTCCTTCTGGGCCCGCAGCACGGCGAGCCAGAGCTGCCGCTCCAGCCTCACCTTCTGCTCGGGCGACCAGAGCATGGCGAGCTCGGCGGAGGCGTAGCGTCCGGCGAGGACGTTCGGGATGCGGGGCTTGGCGGGCGCAGATGTCACGTGAACGGAGTTTACCTGGCGTTTTTGAGGGCTCCGGAACTTCGTGGCGTCCACCAGGTCCCTGGTCGGTGGCGCCTCGGCGACACCGCTCACAACCTTTGCGAGACATCGGTGAGACGCCACGACCCGACGCGCGCCGCGGACACGGCAGGGCCCCGACGAGTGGAGGTTTCCGATTCCTCCGTGTCAGGGCCCTGCCGGGTGCAGACAGCGGATGATCTCCTAAGCAGGCGCTAGGTCAGGACACTGGGCGGCGAGGCGCTTCGTCTCCTGCCCGCGTCGTGCTGACGAGTGGAATGGAGGCAAGGCCCCGGGTACGTCGCCGTCCTCGTTGTCACCGACCTGGCGTGACGAGGAAGGCGGGCGGCCCTGAGGACGCGGCCTTCACGGTGAAGGTCCAGCCCAACGTCGACTGTGGCCTCCGGCGGCCGCGCCCGCGCTCGGCGGGGGTCGAGCCGATGCGGCGCACGAGGCTCCTTGTGGTGACAGGATCGGTGTTATGAACACCAATACGGACTGGGCCTACCGGGTGTTCGAGCCGCACGGCTCCGAGGGCTGGCGCCCCTACGGCAGCGACCCCGAACACTGGCAGGGCGCGATCACCGCCCCGGACTCCCCCGAGGGCGCCAAGCACGTCATCGGCCGCATCGTCGGCGATCTGATGACCGAGTGGGAGAGGATCGGCCTCCATCACGCGATGCACGTGCGGGTCTTCCTCTGGCACGAGGAGGCGGCCGACATGGCGGAGGCGGACTTCGTCGTGGAGGTCCGGCCCCGGTCGGACTTCGACGCAGCGTGATCTCCGGCGCAGGAGGCTCCTCACGGTGACAGGATCGGTGCCATGGGCACCGAGAGGGCGTGGGCGTACCGGGTGGAGGAGCCGCACGGCTCCGACGGCTGGCGCCCCCTCGGCGGCCACTCCCATCGCCGGCGGGGAAAGATCACCACCGACACCTCCAGGCAGGGCGCCGAGTACGTCGCCGCGCTCGTCGTCACCGACCTGGTGACCGAGTGGAAGGTGAACGGATTCTGCTGGCGATTCGTGCAGGCCGGCGCCATCGGGTGTTCGTCGAAAGCTACGAGAGCGTCTCGGCGAGCTCGGCCAGGACATCGGCGTGGCACAGTTCGGGCGCGCACCAGCAGGCCAGCGTCCGTCCGCGGAGCTCGGGCACCTGCTCCAGCAGCTCGTGCCGCTCCAGCAGATACGCCCGGTACATCGCCATCACCTCGGCGCGGGTGCCGTCCCGCTTCTTCGTTGCGGTGTCGTAGGCGAAGGGGTTGTACAGCGGGTGCCTCGGGAGGTCCCAGCCGCCCAGGGTCCAGCGCCGGCCGACGTAGACGACCTCGGGGGCGCGTTCCAGCCGGGGGCCGACCTCGTGGATGCGGCCCCGGAGGTTGATCACCCGCGTGACCATGAGGGCTACGCCGGGTCCTCGTAGGGCAGCAGTTCGGGTCGCTTCGCCGGGCGTCCGTCCCCGGAGGACCGGCCGGTCAGGCGCCGCCCTATCCAGGGCAGCAGGTGCTGACGGGCGAAACGGACGTCGGCGGTCCGGCGGGTGAGCCAGTCCGGTGGCACGGTCGCCGGCATCGGGCTGCGCCACTGCGGGTCCTCGGGCTGGTAGCCGAGCCCCTGCCACACCGCCTCCGCGACCCGGCGGTGCCCCTCGGCCGTGAGGTGCAGCCGGTCCACGTCCCACACGCGCGGGTCGCCGAGCGAGGGCGCCCCGTACAGGTCCACGACGAGCGCGCCGTGCCGCTCGGCGAGCTCGTCCACGCAGGCGAAAAGCTCCTCCATGCGCGGCCGGAAGCGTTCCAGCACCGGTCCCCGGCGTCCGGGGCTCCGCATCAGCACGAGCTGCCGGCACGAGGGTGCCAGCCGCTCCACGGCCTCCGTCAGCAGCCCCCGGACCCGGCCCATGTCGCACTTGGGCCGCAGCGTGTCGTTGAGTCCACCCACCAGCGTCACCACGTCGGCCCCCATGGCCGCCGCCGTGTCCACCTGCTCGGCGACGATCTGCCCGATCAGCTTGCCGCGCACGGCGAGGTTGGCGTACCGGAAGCCGGGGGTACGGGCGGCCATCCGCGCCGCGAGGAGATCCGCCCAGCCCCGGTACGTGCCGTCCGGCAGCAGGTCCGACATGCCCTCGGTGAAGGAGTCGCCGACGGCGACCAGGCTGGTGTAAGTGGGGTTCGTCTGCATGGCGTGAGCGATGGTATCCCGCCGGACCCTCGGCATACCAACCAGTCGGTCACCCCCCTTTTGTGTGGCCGCCGGGGCCGGTGCACCTCACACCTGCTGCCCGAACAACTCGCGCAGCACGTCCTCCATGGTCACCAGCCCGGCCAGTCGCCCGTCCGCCCCCAGAACGGCGGCCAGATGCGCACGGCCGGCCCGCATGGCCGTGAGCACGTCGTCGAGCGGCGTGGTCTCCCGTACCCGGGCGATGGGCCGCATGTCGCGCAGCCGGAAGGGCTCGTTGCGCGGCGAGGCGTCCAGCGCGTCCTTCACGTGCAGGTAGCCGACGATCCGGTCCTGCTCGTCGACCACGGGGAAGCGGGAGTAGCCGGACTCGGCGGAGAGCCGCTCCAGCTGCTCCGGCGTGACGCCCTGGCGGGCGTAGACGACGCGCTCCAGCGGGACCACCACGTCGCGCACGGGCCGGCTGCCGAGCTCCAGGGCGTCGTGCAGCCGCTCCTGCGCGCGGTCGTCGATGAGACCGGCCTCGCTCGCGTCCTTGACGATCTCGGCCAGCTCCGCGTCCGTGAAGGTCGCCGCGACCTCGTTCTTCGTGTCCACCCGCAACAGCTTGAGCAGGGCGTTCGCGAAGGTGTTCACCGCGAAGATCACCGGCCGCAGCGTGCGGGACAGCGCCACCAGCGGCGGCCCGAGCAGCAGCGCGCTGTGCACCGGCTCCGCGAGCGCGATGTTCTTCGGCACCATCTCACCGAACAGCATGTGCAGATACGTGGCCAGGGTCAGGGCGATCACGAACGACACCGCGTGGCCGGCGCCGGACGGCACGCCCAGCGCGTGGAACACCGGCTCCAGCAGGTGCGCGATCGCGGGCTCGGCGACCACACCGAGGACCAGCGTGCACAGGGTGATGCCGAGCTGCGCCGCGGCCAGCAGGGCGGACACGTGCTCCAGGCCCCACAGCACGCTCCTGGCGCGCCGGTCGCCCTGCTCCGCGTAGGGCTCGACCTGGCTGCGGCGCACCGAGATCAGTGCGAACTCGGCGCCCACGAAGAAGGCGTTGACGACCAGGGTCGCCAGACCGATCAGGATCTGCACGACGGTCATCGTCCTGCCCCCTTGCCGTACGTCCGGTGGATCTGCTGCTCGTCGTCGAGGGGCGCGTGCAGCAGCACGCGCGCGGCCCGGCGACCGGTCGCGTCGACCACGTCCAGCCGCCAGCCGCCGACCTGGAGGATGTCGCCGACCTGCGGTATCCGGCCCAGCTCGGCGGCGACGAACCCGGCGAGCGTCTCGTACGGGCCCTCCGGCACCCGCAGCCCGACCCGCGCGACCTGGTCGACGCGCGCGGAGCCGTCCGCCGAGTACAGGGCGTGGCCCTCCGCGTCGGCCCCGGCCGGGGCGAGGTCGGGGGTCTCCTGCGGGTCGTGCTCGTCCCGCACCTCGCCGACGACCTCCTCGACGATGTCCTCCAGTGTCGCGAGGCCCGCCGTGCCGCCGTACTCGTCGATGACGACCGCCATCGTCCGCTTGCCGGACAGCCGGTCGAGCAGCCGGTCGACGGTGAGGGACTCCGGTACGAACAGCGGCTCGCGCATGATCTCGGTGACGGGGACGTGCATACGGCGCTCGGCGGGCAGCGCCAGGCAGTCCTTGATGTGGGCGATGCCGACCACCGAGTCGAGGTTGCCGCGGTAGACGGGGAAGCGGGACAGTCCGGTCGCCCGGGTCGCGTTCGCCACGTCCTCGCAGGTCGCTTGGGAGTCGAGGGCGACGACCTGGACCCGGGGCGTCATCACGTTCTCCGCGGTCAGGTCGGCGAGGTTCAGCGTGCGGACGAACAGCTCGGCGGTGTCCGCCTCCAGGGCGCCCTCCTTCGCGGAGTGCCGCGCCAGGGCCGCCAGCTCCTGTGGGCCGCGCGCGGAGGCGAGCTCCTCGGCCGGTTCCACGCCGAGGCGGCGCACCACGTGGTTCGCCGTGTTGTTGAGGTGGCCTATGAAGGGGCGGAATGCGGCGCTGAACAGACGCTGCGGGGTCCCCACCCGCTTGGCCACCGCCAGCGGCGAGGAGATCGCCCAGTTCTTGGGCACCAGCTCCCCGACGACCATCAGGAACACCGTCGACAGGGCGGTGCCCAGGATCAGCGCCACCGACGTCGCCGTGGAGCGCGGCAACCCGAGCGCCTGCAGCGGTCCCGCGATCAGCCTGGCGATCGAGGGCTCGGCGAGCATGCCGACCACCAGATTGGTGACCGTGATGCCGAGCTGCGCGCCGGAGAGCTGGAACGTCAGGTTCTGTACGGCCTTGAGGGCGCCCGCCGCGCCGCGCTCACGGCGCTCGGCCGCCCGCTCCAGCGCCCCGCGGTCGACGGTGGTCAGCGAGAACTCCGCCGCGACGAAGGCGCCGCAGATGAGGCACAGCAGAACGGCCACCAGCAACAGCAGCACTTCGGTCATCGCTTCACCCCCGTTCCATGGTCGGGCAGGGCAGGGGGAATGGCGCGATGTCGCGCACCGGGAGGCTCGCCCATGGGCGAACGCTCACAACTTTTCATGCAGAACCGAGTGATCCTCCAACGGTAAAGAATGGGCAAAGAAACCTTGTCGTCCGGCCCTGAGGGGGGCGCGGATGTCAGCCGGTCACGGGGCTTCACCCAGCGCCGCCAGAGCTCCTCCGGCCCGTAGCCCGCCGCGCGCCACGCGTGGCGCGCGGTCTCGTCGCGGGTGAGCACCATGGCGTCCCCGCGCCGGCCGCCGAGCCGGACGAACCGGTCGAGATCCTGCGCGGTCGCGGCCCGTACCTGGAGGTCGGGCGGAACGGACGCGGCGTGAACTCTCCTCGATGGCGGGCGGCTTGAGCATGCGCCGCGGTGGCGTCACTCGTGTGCGATCGCCGCCAGGACATTCATGCGGGAGGCACGCAGCGCGGGCAGCAGGGCCGCCACGATGCCGACGGCCGCCGAGCCGATCACCACCGCCACGATCGTGCCCCAGGGAATCGCGAGCGCCGTCATGCCCTGGAGCGCCAGCACCTGCTGGATGCACACCCCCCACAACAGTCCCAGCGCGAGCCCCAGCACCGCGCCGAACACCGCGATCACCACAGACTCCAGCCGGATCATCCGGCGCAGTTGCCGCCGGGCGAGGCCGATGGCACGCAGCAGCCCGATCTCCCGGGTCCGCTCGACCACCGACAGGGCGAGCGTGTTGACCACGCCGAGCACCGCGATGACGATCGCGAGCCCCAGCAGCGCGTAGACGAGATAGAGCAGCACCGCGATCTGGTCGTGGACCAGCTTCTTGTAGTCCGCCTGGTCGCGCACCTGCACCTGGGGATACGGGGCGAGGGTCCGTTCCAGCCGGGAGCGCAGTTGGCCGGCCCCGGTGCCGGGGGCCGCGTTGACGTACAGCGCGGCGTCCTGGGCGCCGGACACGTACTTCTCGAGCGTGCCCATGCCGAAGAACAGGCCGCCCTGCATGCCGAACCCCTCGGCCGCCTCCTGGTTCGTCAGGGCGCCCACGGTCAGACGCGTGTGCCGTCCGCCCTGGAACTCGACGGGCAGCACGCTGCCCAGCCGTACCCGGTGCTTCCTCGCGAAGCCGACGTCCATGGCGATGTGCCCGTCGGCCAGCGCCGTCGGCGTACCGCCGGACGCGTACGTGATGTGGGCGACGTCGTCGAGCCGCCGGTCGTACCCGGCGGCGGTCGTCTCGACCCGCCGGCCGTCCGGCAGTCCCACCGCGACCGCCGCGAACCGCTGCCGTACGACGACACCGGCGCCCCGTGTGCCGCGCACCTTGTCGGTGACCTCCCGCGGGAACGGCAGGAAGTTGCGGTTCTGGACGATGAAGTCGGCGCCGAGAGTCTTGTCGATCTGGTGGTCGAAGGAACGGTTCATCGAGGCGCTGGCCACCGACATGCCGCCGACCAGTGCCAGCCCCACCATCAGCGCGGCCGCGGTGGCGCCGGTGCGGCGAGGATTGCGCAGCGCGTTGCGCTGGCTCATCCGGCCGATCGAGCCGAACAGCGCCGGGAAGGCCCCGCCCAGGACCCGGATCAGGGGACGAACCAGGAGCGGCCCCGCGACCACCGTCGCGACGAGGGTGAGGACCACACCGACGCCCAGCAGGGAGGCGGCGGTCGCTGTGGTGGTCGCCGCGGCGCAGCCCGCCAGCGCGGCCACGCCTCCCGCCCCGACGGCCGAGCCGACCACCGCGCGCACCCTCAACGGGCGCCCCGCACCGGCGACCTCCGCGTCCGCCAAGGCCGCCATCGGCGACACGGCCGCCGCCCGGCGGGCCGGCAGGTAGGCCGCCACGAAGGTCACGCCGACGCCGACGACGTACGCGGCCAGGGGAGTGGTCCACCCGATGACCATCTCGGTGGTCTTCAGGTTCATGCCGAACGTGCCCATGACCCGGATCAGTCCGGCCGCGAGCCCGATCCCGGCCCCCAGGCCGAGCGTCGAGCCGACCAGGCCGAGCAGCACCGCCTCGGTCAGCACCGAACGCCGCACCTGACGCCGGTCCGCGCCCAGCGCCCGTAGCAGGCCCAGCTCGCGGGTGCGCTGGGCGATCAGCATCGAGAAGGTGTTGACGATCAGGAAGATGCCGACGAGGACCGCGATCCCGGCGAAGCCGAGCATGACGTACTTGATGACCTTCAGGAACCCGCCGAGGGAGGCGGCTGCCGACTTGGCGTGCTCGCCGGCGGTCCGCACGTCGTAGGCGCGGGTGCCGATCGCCGCACCGACGCGGCGCTTGAGCCGGGCGTCGCCGACCCCCTTGGCCGCGTCGACCGAGATGCTCGTGGCGCGGGTGGGGGAACCGAGCAGCCCGGCCTGTGCGGTCGGGGTGTCGAGGAAGAGCCGGGCCGCGCCCGGGTTGGTGGTGGTGAAGGTGGCGATGCCGACCACCCGCACCCCGAAGCTGCCCGGCGGGGCCTGCACCGTCAGCGCGTCGCCGATCCGCACGTGCTTGTTGCGGGCCGTGTCCGCGTCCAGCAGGGCCTCACCGCCGCCGTACGGGGCGTGGCCGGAGGTCAGTCGCACCGGGCTGCGCCTGGTGGGCTCCCAGTTCGAGGCGATGGTCGGGGCGCCGGTCGTCGGGCCGACGGATTCGTTTCTGCTGTTGACCACCACGACGTTCTCGACGGCCACGTCCAGGTGGGTCGCCGCCACCCCCTCGACCTTTGCCACCTGCGCGGCCAGCGCGGCGGGCACCGTCTGCACGGTGCCCGTCGGCACGGACGACTTCAGATCCTGCTTCGGCTCCACCGTCACGTCGGCAGAGGTGGAGGCGAAGAGCCGGTCGAAGGTGCGGGTGACGGTGTCGGAGAAGATCAGGCTGCCCGCGACGAACGCCACGGACAGGACGACGGCCAGCGCCGACAGCAGCAGCCGGCCCTTGTGCGCGAGGAAGCTGCGCAGTGTCGCCTTGAGCACGGGGTCAGGCCTCCTCGGGTACGGCGGCGTCCCCGTCGAACCGGCCCTGGGCCACCTCGAGGCCGGGCGGCTGGGCGCGTCGCCCGGAGAACAGGCGCATGCGCTCCAGCACGGCCTCCGCCGTGGGCTGCTCCATCTCGTCCACGATCCGGCCGTCCGCGAGGAAGAGCACCAGGTCGGAGTGGGCGGCGGCGCCCGGGTCGTGGGTCACCATCACGACCGTCTGCCCGAGTTCGTCGACGGCCTCGCGCAGGAAGCCGAGCACTTCCAGGCCGGCCCGCGAGTCGAGGTTGCCGGTCGGCTCGTCCGCGAAGATGAGCTCGGGGCGGGAGGCCAGCGCCCGTGCACAGGCGACGCGCTGCTGCTGGCCGCCGGAGAGCTGGGAGGGCCGGTGCCGGAGGCGATCGCGCAGACCCAAGGTGTCGATCACCTGGTCCAGCCACTTCTCGTCGGGCCTCCTGCCCGCGATGTCCATCGGCAGGGTGATGTTCTCCAGCGCGTTGAGCGTCGGGATCAGGTTGAACGACTGGAACATGAAGCCGATCCGGTCCCGGCGCAGCCGGGTCAGCTCGCGATCCCTCAGGCCGGTGATCTCGGTGTCGCCGAGCCACACCTGGCCGGCCGAGACGGTGTCGAGCCCGGCCAGACAGTGCATCAGGGTGGACTTCCCCGATCCTGAGGGACCCATGACCGCGGTGAAGCGGCCCCGGGCGATGTCCACGTCCACCGAGTCCAGCGCGAGCACGGTGGTCTCGCCCGAGCCGTACGCCTTGGTCAGGCCGCGGGCGCGGGCCGCGACCCGGTCGGCCGACGCCCGGTCCGGCGCCGCAGCAGAAGTGGACACGGCGGCCTCCTCGATGATCCTGCGACCCTGAATGTCCTGACGCATGACTCCTTTGTCCCCGGCCGAGCGTAGTGTGACCCGGCGCACAGCCGGTATCCCCCGTTGGGCCCAGGCGGTCTCCACCCCCAGGTCGGCCCCTCGGTGAACGGTGTAAGGGGCACCCTCCACCCCGTCGGCGGACTTCGGACCCGGACGCGCGGTCTTGCCTGTGCTAGCAGTTCGGCGCTAGCTTCAAGGTATGGCGAAGACTCAGCTGAACGTGCGGGTGGACGAGGGCACCGCCCGCGCCGCCCGCGAACGAGCCCTGGCCCGCGGCATGAGCGTCAACCGCTACATCGAGGAGCTGGTCCGCCAGGACACCGGAGAGGTGGGCCACACCTTCGTGGAGGCGGCCGCCGACTTCATGAAGCAGTACGAGGCCGTCTTCGCCGAGGAGTTCGACGGGGGTGCCCCCGCACGAGCGAAGCCGAGAGTGGGGGAGGACCGCGAGGGCGCACGGAAGCAGCGGAGCGAAGGCCGGCACTGATCCGTTGAACGATCCGTCGAACAACCTCACGATCGACCTCGCCTGGCTGCTCATGCTCGCCGAGCGGATGACACCGGGGGACCCCCAGGTCACCGACTGGGGCGCCCTGGTGGCCGCGGTGGCACGGCACCGGGCCGAGATATTCGACGTCCCCGTCTACGACACACCGCAGGCGCGCGCGGCCGCGCTGCTCCAGCTCCTCATCCACGTCCCCGCCCTGGAGCGCTCCAACGCCCTGTTCGCCTCCGCAGTCGCCTACGCCTACCTGGTCGCCAGCGGCCTGAAGGTCGTCACCTCGCCCGAGCAGGTACGCGAACTGGCCCGGCTGGTCAAGAACGGCGAGGCGTCGGTGGGCGACATCGCGCGGGAGCTGCGGCAGTGGAGCCTGTGATCAGGCTCCGCTGACCGGGCCGTCCGCCTCGGGGTGCCACGCCGTGCCGAGCGCGCAGTAAGAGGTGGGCAGCGCCGGCCCCTTCTCCGGCATCAGCAACCGCCGGTAGGGGCCGAGCCGGAAACCGGCGTCCCGCAGGGCGGCGACCGGGTCGCGGGCCAGGTGGCAGCCGCCGTTCAGCGCCGGCCACACCGTCCGGTCCAGGGCGCGCTGGGTGAGGGTCATCACCCGGCCACCGCCCCTGCCGTGCTCGAAGAACCGCACCTCGCCACCCGGCCGCAGCACCCGCCGCACCTCACCCAGGGCGCGCGGCACGTCGCGCACGCTGCACAGCACCAGGGACAGCACCACCGCGTCGAAGGCCTCGCTCTTGACCGGCAGTGCCTCCGCCGAGCCCGGCACCACGTCGACCGGCACATCGGCCCGCAGCGCGGCCTCGACCGCCCGCTGCCGCAGCATGCGCTCCGGCTCGATCGCGACCACCTCCGAGACCGCGCCCGGATAGTGCGCGAAGTTCAGCCCGTTGCCCGCCCCGATCTCGATCACCCGTCCGGACAGCCCGGCCAGCAGCCGGTCGCGGACCGCGGCCATGCCGAACCTGGTCTCCGCGGCCACACTGACCCGGGCGTAGTAGCGGGCGAACAGCGGATGGTGGACGGGATCCCGGGCCACCTTCTGGGAGCCGGTGGACCGTAGCGGCATGGCGACCTCCCGGACAGGACGGGGCCTACGGTCAGTCTCCCCCGTCCGGCTGCGCCGCACGCCCCGCCCGGCCTACGCAAAGGGCGCGGGTGCCTCCCGTACCGTGAACGCCTCGGCGTCCCACCTGCCGTTCAGGCGGGGTGCGAGCCAGTTCGGCGCGGTGGTGCGGAAGTCGGCCGGGGCGAGGGCACCGGCGCCCTCGGGCAGCGCACCGAGCAGCGGTGCCCCGGCCACGTGCGGCAGGTCGGCGACGTTGCAGCGCGCGGCCAGGTCGGGGGCCGCGGGCCAGCTGCCGATCACGACGCCGAGCAGGTCGAGCTCACGGGAGCGCAGTTCACGTGCCGTCAGTTCCGTGGTGTTCAGCGTGCCGAGCCCCGCGGAGGCGACGAGGAGGACCGGCGCCCGCAACAGCCGGGCCGCGTCCGCCAGCGTGCCGCCCGCCGCATCGAACCGTACGAGCAACCCGCCCGCGCCCTCGACCAGCACCAGGTCGTGCTCGGTGGCCAGCTTGGCGGCGGCCTCGGCCACCTCCTGCGGATGCACCGGCGCCCGCCCGGCCCGCCGAGCGGCCGTCCCCGGGGCCAAGGGCTCCGGGTAGCGGGCCATTTCACGTGTCGTCACCGGGCCGGCCAGCCGCGCCACCTCGTCGGCGTCCCCGCGCTCGTCCGGCCGTACACCCGTCTGGGCGGCCTTCAGCACGGCCACCGACCGCCCGGCCGCGAGGGCCGCGGCGGCGACGGCCGCCGTGGCGACCGTCTTGCCGACCTCCGTGCCCGTGCCCGTGATCACCAGTACCGGCATCTCATCCCTCCCGTGCCGCCGCGCACACCGCGCGCGCGATCCGCGCCACGTCCGCGTCACCGGTGACGTAGGGCGGCATCGTGTACACCAGGTCTCTGAACGGCCGCAGCCACACGCCCTCGCGCACGGCCGCCCTGGTCGCCGCCGCCATGTCCACCGGGTGGTCGAGCTGAACGACCCCGATGGCACCGAGGACCCGTACGTCCCTGACCCCTTCGAGTTCCGCCGCGGGGGCAAGCCCCTGCCGCAGACCCGCCTCGATCCGCTTGACCTGCGCGAGCCAGTCCTGTCCGAGCAGCAGTTCGATCGACGCGCAGGCCACGGCCGCCGCCAGCGGATTGCCCATGAACGTCGGTCCGTGCGCGAGCACCGGCACCTCGCCCCGCGAGATCCCGTCGGCGACCCGCGCGGTGCACAGCGTCGCCGCCATCGTCAGGTAGCCGCCGGTCAGCGCCTTGCCCACGCACATCACGTCCGGCGTCACGGCGGCGTGCTCCGCCGCGAACAACGCGCCGGTGCGCCCGAACCCGGTCGCGATCTCGTCGAACACCAGCAGCACGTCGTGGGCGTCGCACGCCTCGCGCAGGACCCGCAGATACCCGGGGGAGTGGAACCGCATCCCGCCCGCGCCCTGCACCACCGGCTCGACGATCACCGCGGCCAGTTCGTCGGCGTGCCGTCCGATCAGCTCGCGCAGCCGGTCGGCGTACGACTCCTCGTAGGCGGTCGGCGGCGCGTCCGCGAACAGCTGGCGGGGCAGCACACCGGTCCACAGCTCGTGCATCCCGCCCGCGGGGTCGCACACCGACATCGGCTGCCAGGTGTCACCGTGGTAGCCGCCCCGCCAGGTCAGCAGCCGCTGCTTGCCCGGACGGCCGAGCGAGCGCCAGTACTGCAGGCACATCTTGACGGCGACCTCGACCGACACCGAGCCGGAGTCGGCGAGGAACACATGCTCCAGCCCCTCGGGCGACATGTCGACAAGGAGCTTGGCGAGGCGTACGGCCGGCTCGTGGGTGAGGCCGCCGAACATCACGTGACTCATTCGCGCCAGTTGCTCGTGGGCCGCCTCGTTGAGCACCGGGTGGTTGTAACCGTGGATGGCCGACCACCAGGACGACATGCCGTCCACGACTTCGTCCTCGGTTCCGTCCGGGAGCCTCAGCCGCAGCCGGACCCCGCTCGCCGACTCCACGACGAGCGGTTCCTGCCGGCCCGGCATCGGACCGTACGGGTGCCACACGTGCCGCCGGTCGAGCTCCAGCAGCTCGGGCACGCTCGGGCCGGGCCGGTCAGGCATTGGGCGCGAGGTCCGTACCGGCGCCCCTGCGGCGTACGGCGACCAGGTCGGTACGCGGCTCGTTGCCGGACGGGGCCGAGGCCGGTGCGGAACCGCAGATGCCGCCACCGTCGTGCGAGCCGCAACCGCCACCCTCGTGGGATCCGCACCCGCCATCCCCGTGGGATCCGCAGCCCGCGACCGCGGGCGTGCTGCAGCCGCCGCCGTCCAGGGCCCGGTGCTCCGGCAGGGTGACCTGATCGGTGCCCTCCACCTCGAACCCGGCGTCCGCGATCATCTCCAGGTCGGCCTTGCCGGCCTGGCCCTCGCTGGTGAGGTAGTCGCCCAGGAAGATGGAGTTGGCCAGGTGCAGGGCGAGCGGCTGCAGGGTGCGCAGGTGGACCTCGCGGCCGCCGGCGATGCGGACCTCGACGTCGGGGCAGACGAACCGCACCATGGCGAGGATGCGCAGACAGCGCTGCGGGGTGAGGTTCCACTCCTTGGCGAGCGGGGTGCCCTCGAACGGGATCAGGAAGTTCACCGGAACGGAGTCCGGGTCCAGCGCGCGCAGCGAGAAGACCACGTCGACCAGGTCCTCGTCGCTCTCGCCCATGCCGGCGATCAGACCGGAGCAGGCGGACAGCCCGGCCGCGTGGGCCTTGTGCACCGTGTCCACCCGGTCGGCGTAGGTGTGAGTGGTAGTGATGTCGCCGTACGTCGACTCGGAGGTGTTGAGGTTGTGGTTGTAGGCGTCGGCGCCGGCCTCCCGCAGCCGCTCGGCCTGGCCGTCGGAGAGCAGACCGAGACAGGCGCACACCTCGACGCCCTCGTTCTGGTCCTTGATCGTCTTGATGGTCTCCGAGACCCGGTCCACGTCACGGTCCGTCGGACCGCGCCCGCTGGCCACCAGGCAGACCCGCTTGGCGCCGCCGGCCAGCCCGGCCGCCGCGGCCCTGGAGGCGTCGTCGGGCTTGAGCCAGGTGTACTTCAGGATCTCGGCCTTGGAGCCCAGCCGCTGGGAGCAGTAGGAGCAGTCCTCGGGGCACAAGCCGGACTTGAGGTTGACGAGGTAGTTCAGTTTCACCCGCCGACCGAACCAGTGCCGGCGCACCTTTCCGGCCGCGGCCACCACATCGAGCAGGTCGTCGTCGGAGGTGGCCAGCACGGCCAGAGCTTCCTCGCGGGTCGGCAGCTCGCGCCGAAGCCCCTTGTCCACCAGCGTGTTCAGCAGGTCCATGAGGTCCGATCCTGTCCTAAGGTGCCGCCTCGGGCCAAGGAGAGTTTGCACAACAGAGACGGTTCGACGTGTGGGTATTGCCACATCCTGGGCCGTCGGCCGTCCCGCTAGTGTCTGTGCACTGCCTACAAATGCCCCGGAGGAGCCATGGCGTTCGGCTGGATCGACGAGCAGGGGGAACTGCGCCGCCGCGCCGGACTCGTAAGGGCGCTTCGTCCGCGTCCGGCCCATTCACCGCTCCTCGACCTGGCGAGCAACGACTACCTCGGGCTGGCCCGCCACCCCGAGGTCACGGAAGGGGCCGCGGCCGCGGCCCGCACCTGGGGCGGTGGCGCCACCGGCTCCCGCCTGGTCACCGGCAGCACCGAGCTGCACCGCGAACTGGAAGACGAACTGGCCGACTTCTGCGGCTTCGAGGCGGCACTGGTCTTCTCCTCCGGATACGCGGCCAATCTCGCCGCCGTCACCGCGCTCGCCCCGCACGGCTCCCTCATCGTCTCGGACGCGGGCAACCACGCCTCGCTGATCGACGGCTGCCGGCTGGCCCGCGGCACCACGCAGGTCGTCGCCCACGCCGATCCCGAGGCCGTGCGCAAGGCCCTGGACACCCACGACGGACCGGCCGTCGTGGTGTCCGACACGGTCTTCTCGGTCGACGGCGACGCCGCCCCGCTGGCCGCGTTCGCGGCGGCCTGCCGGGACCACGGCGCGGGGCTGGTCGTGGACGACGCCCATGGTCTGGGTGTCCTCGGTGACGGCGGCTGCGGCGCGCCGCAGGCGGCGGGGCTGGCGGGGGCCGGCGACGTCGTGGTGACGGCCACGCTGTCGAAGTCGCTCGGCAGCCAGGGCGGCGCCGTGCTCGGGCCGGCACCGGTGATCGACCACCTGGTCAACGCGGCCCGGACCTTCATCTTCGACACGGGTCTCGCTCCCGCCGCGGCCGGCGCGGCCCTGGCGGCACTGCGGCTGCTGCGCCGTGAGCCGGAGCGGGCGGCCCGGGCGCGCGCGGTGGCGGCCGAGCTGCACGCACGCCTGACCGCCCTGGGGCTGGAGGCGGTACGTCCGGACGCCGCGGTGGTCTCCGTGCGCGCGCCGTCCCCCGATGGGGCCGTGCGCTGGGCGGCCGAATGCCGTGCGGCGGGCCTGGCCGTGGGCTGCTTCCGTCCTCCTTCCGTGCCCGACGGCATCTCACGGCTCAGGCTGACCGCTCGCGCGGACCTCTCCGGGGAGCAGATCGAACGCGCTGTACGTGTGATCGGCGAAACGCGACCATGAGTCGGCGTGACACGGCCGTGCCTCGCGCGATGCGTGTGTGATCAGTCGGGTCGGGGCGCCCGCGGGTGCGTCACCGGAGCGTGGTGAGGAATCCCGCCCAGCTCTCGGGGGAGAAGAGCAGCGCGGGGCCGGCCGGATCCTTGGAGTCGCGCACGGCGAGCAGCCCGGCCCGGGGACCGGAGCACGGCGAGGCCGTCTCGACGCAGTTGTTCGCTCCGGTGCTGTAGCTGCTGCGCAGCCAGCGCACACCGTGCAGATCGGTACTGGAAGGTACGTTCCGAGGCAGAGCAGACATGGTGCCTCCTTACGCGGTTACCCGTCGTCACCTATCCCGGCGATGAAATCCAACGAGTCCTCGGGTGAAAGGGCGTGGATCTGGAGGGTGTTGAAGGCCTCGGTGTAGGCCTCCAGGTCTTCTTTCCGTTCGAGGTAGAGGCTACTCGTCAACTGGTCGAGAACAACCACATCCAGATCAGAAGTGCTCGGAAATGACAAGATAACGAAAGGGCCGGTGAGTCCGATGTGCGCCCCCGCGGCGAACGGCAGGACCTGCAGCCGAACTTGGGGCAGGCGCGCCGCCTCCGTCAGCCGCGCCAGCTGCCGGTTCATGACCCCAGGGCCGCCGACCTCCCGGCGCAGCACCGCCTCGTCCAGGACCGCGCTCAGCTCCAGCGGGCGATCCGCCCGCAGCACGTCCTGGCGGGCCAGCCGCACCTCCACCAGCGCGTCCAGCCGGTCGTGGTCGAGCCCGTCCACGGCGGCCCGGGTCACCGCACGGGCGTACTCGGGTGTCTGCAGAAGTCCGGGCACGACCGAGGTCTCCAGCGTGCGCATCCCGCTCGCCTGGGACTCCAGACTGATGAAATCCCGGTAGGTGGGCGGCAGTACGCCGCGGTAGGCGTGCCACCAGTGGTGACGGCCGCCGTCGTCGGAGCCCGCCAGCACGGTGAGCAGGTCGCGCAGATGGGAGTCCTCGACCGCGTAGGCGTCCAGGAGTAAGCGCACATCGGCTGGTTTCACGCCGCTGGCGCCGGTCTCGATCCGGCTGACTTTCGACTGGTGCCAACCCACGAGCCGGGCCGCCTCACCACTGGTGAGACCCGCACCGGTGCGCAGCGCGCGCAGTTCGGAGCCGAGTTTCCGGCGGCGCACCGAGGTTCCGTGCTGCATGGGCTTACTCCCTACTCCTTCCGGGCCGCCCAAATACGCTCTGCCGTCGCAGAGTTCACCGCTTCGAGCGACAGATATATGCACATCTTGGTGGATCGCCACCCGTGACAGACGCGGTAATGGCAGTCTGACGACGAAGCACCAGTCCGGGACCGTACTCGAACCATCCGCTCCGTGTCGGACTGCGGTCCCGTGGGAAAGGGACGACGTCGCCATGGCAGACCATCTGGAAGCATCCGTCACTCTGCCGAGCGATCCGGCCTCGGTCGCCGCGGCCCGCGGCTACGTGGTGGGCACCCTGGCGGAGTGGGGCCTGTCGTCGGACACGGACGCCGCCGACACCATCCGGCTCATCGTCTCCGAACTCGCCACCAACGCCGTGCAGCACACCTTCGGGCAGTCACCCACCTTCACGGTGGATCTCGTGCTCGACCGTGACGAACAGCTGCACATCGGGGTCACGGACAGCCATCCGCGGTTCCCGAAACGACTGCCGGCCGCCGTCCAGCAGGACAACGGCCGGGGCATGGTGATCATCCGGTGGCTCACCGCCGAGTGCGGCGGCAGGATGACGGTGCGCCCCACCCGCGAGGGCGGCAAGACCGTCTGCATCGAACTTCCGTGGACGGTGCCGGCCCGGCCGGTCACGGCCGCGGGCCAGCAGGAACCGTAGGGCGCACGTCAGCCCGGAGCCGGGCCGCCCGGCCGCCCACGCATGCGCCGGCGGCGCGGTGGGCGCGTGGGCCGCCGCACGGCGCAGTACGGCAACCCGAGGGCGGTGGCGGCGCGTCAGGACGCCACCACCACCCCCAGGTGGTCAGCTGACCCGGCCGTACCAGACGCTCCTGGTCCAGATCTTCTGCAGCTTCACCACGTCCCCGGTCTTCGGAGCGTGCCAGATCCTGCCGCCACCCGCGTAGATGCCGACGTGGTAGACGTACGAGCCGGAGTGGAAGAACACCAGGTCCCCGGCCTGACGGCTGCTCGCCGAGATGTGACGGGTCTTGTTGTACTGACCGGCCGCCGTACGGGGCAGGGTCTTGCCCGCCTTCTTGAACGAGTACAGCGTGAGCCCGGAGCAGTCGAAACGCCGCGGGCCCGCCGCCCCCCACTGGTAGGGGGAACCCTTCTTGGACGCCGCGATCTGGAGCGCCCTCGTCGCCAGCGTGGCGGCCGAGGCGTCGGACGCGGCGCCCGGGACCACGATCGAGCCACCCACGGCGGCGATGGTCAGGGCCGAGGCCGTACCGGCCCGGGCCATCAGCGACGGGACACGATTGAGCGCAGTCATGCGCAACCCTTCGTCAGCCGCCTGTGAAGGATGACCTGTCGGATTCGGGCTGGCGAAGTTGCCCGGCCGCGTTGCCGCGGCTTCACCCCAAGGGCTGCTCGGCCCGGTCATGGCGTGACCGTTCCGGCGACCCGTCGTGCTTGGGTCCTCCACTCCTGCCGATCCACTCCTGTCGACCGGTCATCCGGGCGGCGGCAGGACTCGGCGTCCGCCCGGACCGCCCCGCCGCTGTGGCGGGGGCTTGTCGTCAGACACGGATCTTCACCTACGCATGTCCGAAAAACCCAACGGAACCGGGGGTTTGTGTTGTTACTCACCACTCACCCGTTCGGGTGGACACCCGCGCCCTCGAACGGCCGTCGCGTCTCCCGACGAGCCCCGGACCAGCGCCGGAACAGCTCATTCCGCCATTTGGCCACGCGCGTTGCGCAACTGGAGCACCCCCGAAAAAGGGTCTGCGTCTACGCCGAAAGGCCGTACGTCATTTGGTCCGTTTCGACGCCGCAGCGGACGCCCTGTCAGCGCCGGGGACGGGGACGCCCGGACGATGCGTCAACTGCCGCCGTCGGGGGGCAATGTGACGCGGCGCGTGCGCCGCTCGCCGTCGAGCACGCGCAGCGCGCGCGCCAGCGTCGCGGCGTGCAGTTCGTTCTCTCCGCGCTGGTGCATCAGCGCGAGCGCCGCGCGCAGCTCGGCCGCCTTGCCGACGAGTGCCTGAGCGGCCCTCAGGCCCCGGTAGGTGTCCTCGTGCCGGGCCGGGTTGATGCGTCCCAGCAGGTCCACCACCTCCAGGTAACGGTCGATCAAGTCGGCCTCGGCGCGGGTCAGCGCCGGCAGCGGCGGCAGTTCCGGAGGCAGCATCGGCGCCTCACCTCGGGTCCGAAGTGGTGCCGGGCGTCCTGCGGCTGGAGACGATCCGGTCCACCAGCCCGTACTCCAGAGCGCCCCGCGCGTCCAGGATGGTCTCCCGCTCCAGGTCGGCCCGCACCTGGTCCCGGGGCCGGCCGGTGTGCCGTACGAGCATCTCCTCCAGGCGGGCCCGCACGCGCACCAGCTCCTCCGCCCTGATGACGAGGTCGGACGCCCGTCCCTCCACGGTCTCGGACAGCGCGGGCTGGTCGAGCAGCACGCGGGCGCCCGGCAGCGCGAACCGCTTGCCCGGCGTACCCGCGGCGAGCAGCACCGCCGCGGAGGCGGCCGCCTGCCCCAGGCAGACCGTCTCCACGTCGCAGCCGACGAACCGCATCGTGTCGTAGATCGCCGCCGTCGCGCTGAAGGAGCCGCCCGGGGAGTTGATGTACAGCGAGATGGTGCGGTCGGGGTCCCGGTGCTCCAGGTGCAGGAACTGCGCCATCACATCGTTCGCCGAGGTGTCGTCGATCCGGGTGCCGAGAAGGACGATCCGCTCCTCCAGCAGCTTCGCGTACGGATCCAGCGTCCGGAAACCGGCGCTCGTGCGCTCGGTGAACTCGGGCAGGACATGGCGGGCGGACGGTCGGGTCATGGCACACCCCTCTGTGCGGCAGGGCCGTCTCCGGCGGACTGACCTTCTGTAAAAAATGTACAGGATGTACGCACCGCTCGGGATGTCGGACCGGCGGCTGTCGGAAATGTCCGGGTCGTGCGCGGCGCACTCCTGGGTGAAGCTGGAGCGACGGCCGCTCGACGACCCACAGGACTGCCATGGCGTTCTTCGCGATTTCCGGACGGCACCCGTTGCAGCTTCTGCCCCTCACCGAACTGGTGGCGGAGCACGAACGGCTGCACGAGGAGCTCGACCAGCTCCAGCGCGCCCTTACCTCGCACGCGGTCATCGACCAGGCGATCGGCGCCGTCGTGACCCTGGGGCGGATCCCGCCGGAGGATGCCTGGTGCGTGCTGCGAGAGGTCTCCCAGCGCACGAACACCAAGGTGCGCACCGTGGCCGAGCACGTCCTGAAGTTCGCGCAGGGCGGCGCCCTGTCCGACACCGAGCTGGAGGAGTTCAGGCGGGCCCTGGACCGGCACACGATGCGCTTCCCCGTGGACCGCCCCGAGCCCTGAGGGGCAGTCGCGCTCGCCCCCGTAAGCTGGGGGTATGGCCTACGAGATTCCGGTGACGCAAGCCCGCGCTGAGCTGGCCGACCTCATCAACCGGGTGGTGTACGGCGGTGAGCGCGTGGTGGTCACACGGCACGGCAAACCGCTCGTCGCCCTGGTCTCCGCCGCCGACCTCGAACGGCTGGAGGAGCCCGCGGAGCCCGCGGAGGCGCCCGTGGTCAGGGCCTTCCCCCGGGTCCGCGACGTCCCCTCCTCGCCGCCCCGGGAACCGCAGCGTTACGACATCACGGCCGAGCACCGGGGGCCGGAGGTCCGCTAGTACTCCCGTAGTACCCAAGCAGCGTTTCGCTGTCTGGCCTGGTCGCAGGTGTCGTCCGGGGTGCAGTCGGCAGATGGTGTGTCAGGGAGTCTGGTACGGACGGCCTCCCTGCCGGCGAGTTCGGCCGTGCCACCGGCGGCGCCGGATGCGGGTCGGATCGGTGTCTTCGCCGCCTACGCCACCAGCACCGGCCGTGCGTTGATGGCCCGGGAGCTGTATCCGCCCAGGTCCCGGACGGGTCGGCCAAGCGCCGCTTACTGCGCACGGCGACCGAGTTCGACTTCCAAGGCGGTGTCCTCGGTTCGACTTCCAAGGCGGTGTCCTCGCCCGTCGGCGGTGGGCGCCCACGTCGGCCGGTCGCCGTCACCGGCTCCCGGCCGCCCGGCGCAGGCCGCTCAAGCTGCGGCGGTGGCCGCGGGGCGGCCCGTCACTCCTCGGTCGCGGGAGACGGCCGCCCGTCGTGGAGGATGCCCAGCAGGCTGACGAAGCTCGCGTCGAGGAACACGCGGAGTTCGTCCCGCGCTCCTGCCTCGTCCACCGGCCAGTTCGTCATCGCCTCTTCCGCGAAGGCCATCCACGCGCGCGTGGCGATGCGCAGTCGCGGCGTGTCGGGCACCCCGAGGCGGAGCGCACCGTCCATCACGCGCCGGGCGACGGCCTCCCGGGTCTCGTTCACGATGTCCTCGACCGCGGGATGGCTGCCCGCGGCACCTCGCACCAGCGACAGGTACACCTGGCGGTGCTGAAGCACATACGCGACGAATCCGGAGATGAATTCCCGTCGCCAGGCCTCCGGTTCCAGCAGGCTGTCCGGTTCGACGGCGGCCATGAACCGTTCGCACTCCGTACGGACCACCGCGCGGTAGAAGTCCCGCTTGGAGTCGAAGTAGTGGAAGAGCAGTCCCCGGGAGATACCGGCCCGGCGTGCGACCTCGTCGGTGGACAGTTCGTCCAGGGAGCGTTCGGCGAGCAGCTCCAGCCCGATGCCGACGAGCTGCTGTCTGCGCAGTTCGGGACTGAGACGAGTAATGCGTTTGCCGGGCATGCCCGCAGTCTATGAGCCCGCGCGACCGGAACGATCACGTACGCCGGTCAGCCCCCGCGAGGGCGACGGCGACAGCGCGGGCGCCTGTGTTCGAGCACACCCCGGGCTTTGTTGACAGTTGCTCAACAGAGCCCGTACAACGGTATTGAGCATTGCTCAACAATGTGCTCGAGCCCCTTGCCCATTGCCCTGGGCACCGAGGAGATCAGCGATGAACGTTCGACTTCGACGGCGCCTGGGCGGAGTACGTGCTGGTGCCGGTGCCCAACGACAACGCCCTGGTCGGCGGGCGCGAGCTGATCGGCAACCCGAAGCTGCTCGCCGCGATCGACTTCGACCGCTCGCAGGAGACCGCGAGCGGACTCTTCCAGGCCCGGCTGGAGCGGCCGGCCGGTGTGCCGCTGGCGTACGGCGTCTTCCAGCCGCAGGTCTTCGACGGCCCGGTCGAGGGTGTACGCGAGACCTGGCTCGGGCTGCGCCGCGTGCCCGCCCTGACGGGCGGCCCGGCTCCGCTGGACGAATACGTCCGCACCGAGGTGGAGGTCCGCGCCGAGGAGATGTGGCGCGGCACCGGGGCTCCGGCCTTCACCGGATACTCCGCGCTCGACCCACTGCACCAGATCCCGGTCGTCGAGCCGGTCGAGGCCGTTCTCGGCATCAACATGACGCTCACCCCCGTGGGCATGGAGTCCGTTTCCGCCCACCGCGGGAAATGACCACACGCGAGCAGCGACCACACAGTGGCGCCAACAGTTGCGCCACCAGGGAGATCCCATGACCCACACCCCCGGGGCCACGCCCCGCCACACCGCCGACCAGGTCGACCGGGCAATGCGCGCCATGGAGGACCACACCGGCACCGTGCCGGGCCACCGTCGGGCACATCCGCGAGGCATCGGTTTCCGCGGCACGTTCACCGCCACCCCCGAGGCCGCCGCGCTGACCACCGCCGAGCACTTCCGGGGCACGCCCGTCGACACGGTCGTACGACTGTCGAACGCGACCGGCAGCCCGTACGCACCGGACCGTGCCTCCGGCAGTCGCGGCGCCGTCCTCGGCCTCGCGGTCCGCTTCGCGCTGCCGTCCGGATCACACGCGACCTGGGGCGCGCCCAACATCTCCGCGTTCCCGGCGGGCACGGCCGAGGAGTTCATCGGCATCACGACGGCCCAGCGCCGTGGCAGGCTCGGGCTGCCCAACCCCGGCCGGCTGTTGAAGTACGTGGCGGGCCACCGCCACGCCGTTCCCGGGCTGAAGGCCATCGCCGGGCTGCCCGCCACCGAGAGCTTCGCGACGACGACGTTCCACGGGCTCCACGCGTACTACCTCGTCGACGCGGAGGGACGGCGGCGGGCGTTCCGCTACCGCTGGGTCCCGGAAGCCGGTGAGGCGGCGATCCGCCCCGAGGACGACCGGCTGCTGCCGCCGCAGTACCTCATCAGCGAGATCAAGCAGCGCGTCGAACAGGCGCCGGCCGTCTGGCGGCTGGTCTTCCAGCTGGCGGCCCCCGAAGACCCGACCGACGACGTCACCCGCCAGTGGCCCGACGACCGCGAAACGGTGACCGCGGGCCGCCTCGTCGTCGACCGGCTGCACGAGGACCAGGAGCACGTCGAGGGACTCGTCTTCGACCCCACCAACGTCCCACCGGGCATCGAACCGTCCAACGACCCCGTCCTGCACTTCCGTTCCCAGGTGTACGCGGAGTCCTACCGCCGCCGCAGTCAGGAGGACAAGCCGCGCATCAAGCCGGAGTGACCAGCCGCCGGGCCGCGCACCGGCACGCAGGCCTCCACCGCCCCCGGAAATCCCCGGCACTCCAGCAGCGGTTCGTGTCCTGAGCTGGTGATTGTCGTTGTCCCGGCATGGAACCGACAACGGAGGTGGCCTGGTTAACGTCGCTGAAACTCCGGCGAACTAGCCTGCGGATCCAGGCCACTCGGGGCTTCTTGCATCCGGATCGCTCAAGATCCGGGCCATCTGTCTGTGTGTTACACCTATCCCGTCGGGTGGCTGCGGCAACCGGACCCCGCACGGTCCGGAGCGAGGACTGTGAGGTGGCTACGTGCAACTGACCCCGCACGAGCAGGAGAGACTGCTGATCCACGTGGCGGCCGACGTGGCCGACAAGCGCCGCGCCCGGGGGCTGAGGCTGAACCACCCGGAGGCGGTCGCGCTCATCACGTCGCACATCCTCGAAGGCGCCCGCGACGGCCGCAGCGTCGCCGAGCTCATGTCCTCCGGACGCAAGCTGCTCACCCGTGACGACGTCATGGAAGGCGTCCCCGAGATGATCCACGACGTACAGGTCGAGGCCACCTTCCCGGACGGCACCAAGCTCGTCACCGTCCACGAGCCGATCATCTGAGGGCGGCGCCGATGATTCCCGGAGAGATCCTGTTCGCCGACGACCCGATCGTGTGCAACGAGGGCCGCGAACTCACCCGGCTGACCGTCCTCAACGCCGCCGACCGTCCCGTCCAGGTCGGCTCCCACTACCACTTCGCCGAGGCCAACCCCGCACTCGACTTCGACCGCGCCGCCGCGCGGGGCAGGCGGCTCGGCATCGCCGCCGGGACCGCCGTGCGCTTCGAGCCCGGCATCCCCGTCGAGGTCGAACTCGTTCCGCTCACCGGCGCCCGCATCGTGCCCGGACTGCGCGGGGAGACCGGAGGCCCGCTCGATGCCTGAGATCTCACGCGCCGCGTACGCCGACCTGTTCGGCCCGACCACCGGCGACCGCATCCGGCTCGCCGACACCGACCTGCTGATCGAGATCGAGGAGGACCGCGCCGGCGGCCCCGGGCTCGCCGGTGACGAGGCGGTGTTCGGCGGTGGCAAGGTCATCCGCGAATCCATGGGCCAGTCCCGCGCCACCCGCGCCGACGGCACCCCCGACACCGTCATCACCGGCGTCGTCATCGTCGACCACTGGGGCATCGTCAAGGCCGACGTCGGCATCCGCGACGGCCGGATCACCGGCATCGGCAAGGCGGGCAACCCCGACACCATGGACGGCGTCCATCCCGACCTGGTGATCGGCCCGGAGACCGAGATCATCGCGGGCAACGGGCGCATCCTCACCGCCGGCGCCATCGACGCGCACGTCCACTTCATCTGCCCCCAGATCGCCGAGGAAGCACTCGCGGCCGGCGTCACCACCCTCGTCGGCGGCGGCACCGGACCGGCCGAGGGCTCGAAGGCGACGACCGTGACACCCGGCCCGTGGCACCTGGCCCGCATGCTCGAGGCGCTGGAGGCCCACCCGGTCAACATCGGCCTGCTCGGCAAGGGCAACACCGTCTCGCACGAGGCGATGCTGTCGCAGATCCGCGGCGGAGCGCTCGGCCTGAAGCTGCACGAGGACTGGGGATCGACCCCCGCGGTGATCGACGCCGCGCTCACGGTCGCCGACCGGACGGGCGTCCAGGTCGCCATCCACACGGACACCCTCAACGAGGCCGGTTTCGTGGGCGACACCCTCGCCGCGATCGCCGGGCGGGGCATCCACGCCTACCACACCGAGGGCGCGGGCGGCGGGCACGCGCCGGACATCATGACGGTCGTCTCCGAGCCGCACGTGCTGCCGAGCTCCACGAACCCGACCCGGCCGTTCACCGTCAACACCGCCGAGGAACACCTCGACATGCTGATGGTGTGTCACCACCTGAATCCCGCCGTCCCCGAGGACCTCGCGTTCGCGGAGTCGCGGATCCGCCCGTCGACGATCGGCGCCGAGGACGTCCTGCACGACCTGGGCGCCATCTCGATCATCTCCTCCGACTCCCAGGCCATGGGACGGGTGGGCGAGGTCGTCCTGCGGACCTGGCAGACCGCGCACGTGATGAAGCGCCGTCGGGGCGCCCTGCCGGGCGACGGGCACGCGGACAACCACCGGGTACGGCGCTATGTCGCCAAGTACACGATCAACCCCGCGCTCGCGCAGGGCCTCGCCCGTGAGATCGGGTCCGTCGAGACGGGCAAGCTGGCCGACCTCGTGCTGTGGGAGCCCGCGTTCTTCGGGGTCAAGCCGCACCTCGTCATCAAGGGAGGGCAGATCGCGTACGCGCAGATGGGTGACGCCAACGCCTCGATCCCGACCCCGCAGCCGATTCTGCCGCGCCCGATGTACGGGGCGATCGGGCGGGCGCCGGCGTCGAACTCCGTCAACTTCGTGGCGCCGCTCGCCATCGACGACGGGTTGCCGGAGCGGCTCCAGCTCGGAAAGGAGTTCGTGGCGATCGACTCGACCCGCGCGGTGACCAAGGCGGACATGCGGGAGAACGACGCGCGGCCCCTCGTCCAGGTCGACCCCGACAGCTTCGCCGTGCACATCGACGGGGAGCTGGTCGAGGCGACACCGGCCGCGGAACTGCCCATGGCCCAGCGCTACTTCCTCTTCTGATGTCCCGGGCAGCACTTCTCGTCCTGGCCGACGGCCGCTTTCCCGCCGGAGGGCACGCACACTCCGGCGGGGCGGAGGCGGCCGTCAGGGCCGGGCGCGTCACCGGGGCGGCGAGCCTGGAGGACTTCTGCCGGGGCCGCCTGCACACGGCGGGGCTGACCGCCGCCGCGCTGGCCGCGGCAGCCGCGCTCGGTCACGATCCCGCGGAACTGGACGAGGCCGCAGACGCACGGACGCCGTCCCCCGCCCTGCGCGCGGCCGCCCGGAAGCTGGGCCGGCAGCTGATGCGGGCCGCCCGGGCGACCTGGCCGTCTGCCGAACTGGACGCCGTGGCAGGAAAGTTCCCGAAGGGGGCGCACCAGCCGGTGGTGCTCGGGCTCGTGGCGCGGGCGGCCGGGCTGGGGCCCGAGGACGCCGCCCACTGCGCGGCGTACGAGAGCGTGAGCGGGCCGGCGACGGCTACGGTGCGGCTGCTGAGTCTGGACCCCTTCGAAGCCACGGCGGTGCTGGCCCGGCTGGCGCCGGAGCTGGACCGGGCGGTCCACCAGGCGGTGGCGGCGGCCCGGTTGGTGGCCGCCGAGGGCGTCGACGCCCTGCCCGCGGGGTCCGCACCGCTGCTGGAGATCGGCGCGGAGCTGCATGCCGCCTGGCCGGTGCGTCTCTTCGCGTCCTGAAAAGGGGCTTCGCCTCCGCCGTCCAGCCGTTTCCGACCCCCGTCGTTCCCCTGGAGGGGACCGGTCCCGTCAGACAGGAGCCGTCCATGCATCTGGACCACGCCCACCACGGTCCCGCCGCCGTCAGTGCCGATGCCCGCCGCCCCGACGGGGCGCGGCGTGCCCTGCGCCTCGGTCTCGGCGGACCCGTCGGCTCGGGCAAGACCGCCACTGTGGCGGCGCTGTGCCGTGCCCTGCGCGACGAGCTCTCGCTCGCTGTCGTCACCAACGACATCTACACCCGCGAGGATGCCGAGTTCCTGTTGCGCGAGGCCGTGCTGCCTCCGGAGCGGATCACCGCCGTCGAGACGGGAGCCTGTCCGCACACGGCGATCCGGGACGACATCTCGGCGAACCTCGAAGCGGTCGAGGACCTGGAGGACGCGGTCGGCCCACTGGACCTGATCCTCGTCGAGTCCGGCGGGGACAACCTCACCGCCACCTTCTCCAGAGGCCTCGTCGACGCGCAGATCTTCGTGATCGACGTGGCCGGCGGAGACGACATCCCGCGCAAGGGCGGGCCCGGCGTCACCACCGCCGATCTGCTGGTCGTCAACAAGACCGACCTGGCGCCGTACGTCGGCTCGGACCTCGCGCGGATGGCCGCCGACGCCAGGGCGGCCCGGGCCGGACTGCCGGTCGTCCTGCAGTCGCTGCGCGGCGACAGTGGTGTGCGGGACGTCGCGGACTGGGTGCGGTCACAACTCGCCGCGTGGGCGGCATGACGGAGACGGCGAGCGGGGTACGGGCCAGGGCGCGGATCGTCGCCCGCGGCGACGGCCGCGGCGGTACATCCCTGCCCGTCCTAGACGGTGAGGGACCGCTGGCGCTGCGGCGCACCCGGGGCGAGGGCACCGAGGCGCGGGTCATGCTCGTGGGGGCGATGAGCGGGCCCCTGGGTGGCGACCGCTTTGCGGTGCGGGCGGACGTCGCGGACGGGGCCCGGCTGCGGGTCGGGTCGGCCGCCGCGACCATCGCGCTGCCCGGGCAGGGGAAGGACGAGGCCCGGTACGACGTCCGGCTCACCGTCGCCGACGGAGCCGAACTGCACTGGCTGCCCGAGCAGTTGATCTGCGCCACCGGTAGCGACCTGTGCGTCACCACCCGCGTCGAGCTCGCGCCGAAGGCCCGCCTCGTGCTGCGCGAGGAGCAGGTTCTCGGTCGTGTAGGGGAGGAACCCGGTCGGCTCACCAGCCGTCTTGCCGTACGGATCGCCGGGCGGACCGTCCTCGACCAGGAGTTGGCCTGCGGCCCGGGAGCACCGGGTGGCTGGGACGGTCCCGCCGTGCTGGCGGGACACCGAGCCCTGGGCCAGCTCCTCGTCGCGGGGCCGCAGTTCGCGGTGGAGCCGGTCGTCCCTCGGGCCGTGGGGGAGGGGGAAGCCGGCGCCGTGGTCGTTCCGTTGGCCGGACCGGCCGCGCTGGTGACCGCGGTGGCACCGGACGCACTGCGGCTGCGCCGGTTGCTCGACCAGGCCCTGGCGGCGATCGGCTGAGAACCCCGCGCGTACCGGCCGGGTCTCCGCTCAGCGGGATGCAACGCGCCGGTTATCGGATTGGCAAAGAAGGTCAACAAACCCTGTTCTCAGGCACCGCACAGCCGGAAGGATCCTTCCCCGTACTATTCGCAACGATGTACGGGGAGGTCCTACTTGAGGGACATCAGACCGAAGAGCCGGGTCATGGCGCTCGGTTCGGCCGGTGCACTCGTCACGGCGACCCTGATAGCCGGAGCCGTCTCCGCCCCTGCGGCGAGTGCGGACACCCGCCACGGCCAGGACCGTGAGGCGCGCGGTGCCGCGATCGCCGCGGCGCGTGCCGCGAAGGCCGGAATCGACTGGCAGGACTGCGCCGCGAACTGGGGGCTGGAGAAGCCCATCCAGTGCGGCTGGGTCTCGGTGCCCGTCGACTACGCGAAGCCGTACGGCAAGCAGATCAGGCTCGCCGTCGACCGCATCGGCAACACGGGCACCAAGAAGGAGCGCCAGGGCGCGCTCATCTACAACCCGGGCGGCCCGGGCGGTTCCGGCCTGCGCTTCCCGCGCCGGATCACCACCAAGAGCCCGCTCTGGGCGAACACCGCCAAGGCGTACGACTTCGTGGGCTTCGACCCGCGCGGTGTCGGTCACTCGGCGCCCATCTCCTGCATCGACCCGCAGGAGTTCGTCAAGGCGCCGAAGGCGGATCCGGTGCCCGGATCCGAGGCCGACAAGCTCGCCCAGCGCAAGCTGGCCCGTGAGTACGCCGACGGCTGCTACGAGCGCAGCGGCGCGCTGCTGCCGTACATGACGACCGCGAACACCGCGCGCGACCTGGACGTCATCCGTGCCGCCCTCGGCGAGAAGAAGATCAACTACCTCGGCGTCTCCTACGGGACCTATCTCGGCGCCGTCTACGGCACGCTGTTCCCGGGCCATGTCCGCCGGATGATCGTCGACAGCGTCGTCAACCCGGCGCGGGAGAACATCTGGTACCAGGCCAACCTGGAGCAGGACGTCGCCTTCGAGGGCCGCTGGAAGGACTGGGAGGACTGGGTCGCCAAGAACGACGCCGCCTTCCACCTGGGCACCACCCGCGCCGCCGTCCAGGCGAAGTGGACCGAGCTGCGGGCCGCCGCGAAGAAGAGCCCGATCGGCGGGGTCGTCGGCCCGGCCGAGCTGATCTCCTTCTTCCAGAACGCCCCGTACTACGACTCCTCGTGGGTGCCGGTGGCGACGGTCTTCGGCAAGTACTTCGCCGGTGACGCCAAGGCGCTGGTCGACGCGGCCGCCCCCGACATGTCGGACACCGCGGGCAACATCGCCTCGGAGAACGGCAACGCCGTCTACACGGCCGTCGAGTGCACCGACGCCCACTGGCCCACCAGTTGGCGGAAGTGGGACCGGGACAACACGCGGCTCAACAAGGACTACCCGTTCATGACCTGGGCCAACGCGTGGATGAACCTGCCCTGCGCGACCTGGCCGGTCAAGCAGCAGAGCCCGGTGAACGTCAGGACCGGCAAGGGCCTGCCGCCCGTGCTGATCGTGCAGTCCACGCGGGACGCCGCCACCCCGTACGCCGGTGCCGTCGAACTGCACAAGCGCTTCAAGGGTTCCCGCCTGATCACCGAGAAGGACGCGGGCTCCCACGGCGTCACCGGCCTGGTCAACCCGTGCATCAACGACCGGGTGGACGCCTACCTGCTGACCGGCAAGGTGGACGCCGCGGACGCGACCTGCGCTCCGCACGCGACGCCGAAACCGTAACCGGCGGTCGTACGCGACGGGGGGCGGCCGGTCTTCCGGCCGCCCCTTTCCGCGCGCACCCCGTCAACTGAGCGGTGCCCGCGGGAACTTCCGCTCCCGTTCGCCCTTGGCGGCGGCCTGCTCGGCCTTGACGACGGCCGCGTACTGGTCGACGTACTCCTGCTCGGACAGGGACAGGATCGCGTACATGATCTCGTCGGTGACGGCGCGCAGGACCGCCTTCTCGTTCTCCAGACCGGCGTAGCGGGAGAAGTCCAGCGGCCTGCCGAAGCGGATGACGACCGGGTGGACGTTCGGGATGACCTTGCCCGGCGGCTGGGCCTCGAACGTACCGATCATCGCGCAGGGGATGACCGGTACCCCCGCCTTCAGGGCCATGACCGCCACGCCGACCTTGCCCTTGTACAGCCGGCCGTCGTGCGACCGGGTGCCCTCCGGGTAGATGCCGAGCAGCTCACCCTTGCGCAGCACGCCGAGGCCCTCCCGGATCGCGGCCTGACCGGCATTCCTGCCGGAGCGGTCGACCGGGATCTGCCCGGCGCTGCGGAAGAAGGCCGCAGTGAGCCGGCCCTTGATGCCCGGGCCCGTGAAGTACTCCGCCTTGGCGAGAAAGGTGATGCGCCGTTTGAGGATCGCGGGCATCAGGAAGTGGTCCGAGAACGACAGATGGTTGCCCGCGACGATGGCCGATCCGGACGCCGGCACGTGCTCCAGGCCCTCGATACGCGGCCGGAAGACGAGTCTCAGCAGCGGTCCCAGCAGCACGTATTTGAGCAGGTAGTAGAACAAGGGGTCGCTCCTCACTCGTGCGGATCGGCTCAACCGCCGCGTTCTCGCAGGTCAACCGGCGTGTCGCGGGGGTGCCAGTGTAAGTGCGGGCGCAGTCACGTGGAACCGGGTCCGGTCGTGTCAATGCTGACCCAACGCCGCCTTTACCCATGGGTAATCGGCTGCGCGGTCGGGTGGTTGTGGCACGGGTGGGGAGTGCGGGATCAGCCTTCCGCCCCTGGCGGGCGGGGATCAACTCCGCGGTGCAAGGTGACGCAAACACAGATGCTGCATGGCAGGCATGTGGCTCTTGATTTCAGGGACCATTACTGTTGCCGGCGCCGTTTGAGAACCGAGGTGGGGGCCGGCCCGGTCGGCCCCCACCACGGCACAGTGGTTCAGCTCCCGCCGTTGTAGTACGTGATGTCCCAGTGCGAGCCCTCGTGGGCATAGATGTTGCCCGCTGGTGACCTGTACTGCTTCGCGTGGTCACCGGGGCGCGGGCCGACGTAACGGAACTTCGTCGTCACGTACCGGTCCACGCACGAGGTCAGCTTCACGTCGACCTTGTAGCCGTTCCAGTGGCTGTACGTGCCGGGGGCGTGCCCCGTCTCCGTGCCGCCGGTGATGGTCACCGCGCAACGGCTTGCGCCCTTGAACGCGATCACGCCGGAGATGGTGGTCTTGTTGATCTGGTCGAACGACGTACACCTCGAGTTGTTCCGGTTGCTGCACGCACCGGACGAGGTCCAGGTGATGCCCGCGTTCCGTAACTGCTGGGCCGCGGCCGCGTGCGTGTACTTCGCGGGACCGGCGGCGGCGGAGGGCGCGGCGGCCGTCAGCAGTCCTCCGGCCAAGAGCGCGCTGAGGACGGTGAGCCCGGCGCGCCGGGCCCTGGGTCGGTTCATCGCTTTCCTTCCTTCCGTGGGCTGGATGGTCACCCACTACTCGGCGATCACTGCCCGCATCCGCACTTCGGGCGAACTCCCGCAACGGGGGCGCTCGGGAGCATCCGGGGCATCTCCTGGTCCGGCGCGCGCTGCATGACACGCGCGGGCGTCCAAGAAGTTCGGCCTCGCCCGGAGGCGGCCTCGTGCTGATCCCGCGGACGTACGGTGGGGGACATGGAGCCTCCGCTTCCGGGCCCGCTCGGGCACCTGGCACCGTTGCTCAGCCACTACGGGTACTGGGCCGTCGCTGCTGTGGTCTTCGTGGAGGACTTCGGAATCCCGGCCCCCGGCGAGACGATTCTGATCGCGGCCGGTGTCTACGCCGGGGCCGGGCGGCTGAACGTCGGGGCCGTGGCGGCGATCGCGTTCGTCGCGGCCGTCGCCGGGGACAACATCGGCTACCTGATCGGCCGCTCGGGTGGCCGCGCCTTCGTCCACCGCTGGGGCCGGTACGTGTTCCTCACCCCGGAACGGTTCCGGGCGGCCGAGCGGTTCTTCGCGCACCACGGCGGCAAGATCGTCACTGTGGCACGCTTCATCGAGGGGCTGCGCCAGGCCAACGGCATCATTGCCGGGACATCGGGCATGCCCTGGCGGCGGTTCCTCGCCTTCAACGCACTAGGCGCGGCGCTGTGGGTCGGACTGTGGACCACCCTGGCCTACATCGCGGGCACGCACATCAACGCCGTCTACGACGAGATCAGCCGGTACCAGAGGTACGTGCTGATCGCTTTCGGCGTCCTCGTCGTCGCGCTGGTCGTCCGGCACCTGCTGCGGCGCAGGCGTGCGGGGCGAGAGGTGCAGGGCGAGAGGGAGAGCGTCAGCGACAAGGGGTGAGGCGGCCACCGACCGGCGGCGGGGCGGCGCCGGCCGGCGGCGAGCGGCTCCGTAGGATGGGGCCATGACATCCAGCGTGCGCACCGGCTCCGTGGCCGGCCGAGCGCGTTGGATGCTCCTCGCCCTGGCCGTGCTGGCCGGAGTGCTCGCGATGCACGCGCTGTCCCCGGCCGGCATGCCGGCGTCGGGGCAGCACACGGCCATGATGGCGGCGCCGGGGCAGCACACCGCCATGACGGCGGCGCCCGAGGGGGCCGACCGGCACGCCGCGCCCGTGCACCGGGCCGGCGACGCCTGCCGCCACCTGTCCGACGCGGACGCGGACGGCGGCATGTCCATGCGGCACGCGGGCGGCACCTGCGCGGCCGCCGGTACGTCCACCGCGTACGCGCCGCCCGCCCTGCTGCCCCTGACCGCGGTGCCCGCTGAGCCCGCCGCGGTGCACCCCGGCACCACGGTCGCCGGGGCGAACGACGACCGGGCTCCGCCCGATCTCTCCGAGTTGCAGCTCCTGCGGATCTAGAGGCGCCCGCACGCCGCCCTCACCCGGGGTGGTGTGCACCGGTCCGCCCAAGACCCGTTCTTCCCGCGCTCCCACGCGCGGCCTTCAAGGAGCTGTACTTCTCATGGCATCTCGCGCTGTACCTCTCATGGCATCTCGCCTCAAGGCATCCCGCCGTTCTCTCGTCCGCCGCGCCGCAGCGCTGGCCGGGGCAGCGACCGCCGCGGCGGTTCTGACCGCCTGCGGTGGCGGCGACTCGTCCTCGGAGTCCTCCGGTCACGCCGGGCCCGGCATGGGAGCGATGTCCTCCAGCCCGTCCGCCTCTGCCCGGCAGAGTGGGCACGACGCGCAGGACGTGTCCTTCGCGCAGAAGATGATCCCCCACCACCGGCAGGCCCTCGCCATGGCCGGCCTCGCCCCGTCACGCGCCGGGTCCCAGCAGGTCAAAGACCTCGCCGCCGCCATCAGCAAGGCTCAGGACCCGGAGATCAACACGATGACGGGCTGGCTGAAGGCCTGGGGCGCGAAGGTCCCGGACAGCGGCGCGTCAGGCATGGCGGGCATGCCGGGGATGGACCACTCGGGCTCGTCGGTGCCCGGCATGATGCCGGACGGCGACATGGGCAGGCTGGAGAAGCTGTCCGGTGACGCCTTCGACCAGGCGTTCCTCCAGATGATGATCGGCCATCACGAGGGCGCCGTCGACATGGCCCGGACCGAGAAGGTCAAGGGGGCCTACGGCCCCGCCACGGCGATGGCGGCATCGATCGTCACCTCGCAGTCGGCCGAGATCGCCGAGATGAGGAGGATGCTCGGCCGGCGGTGACGCCCGTCCGCCCCGGGGCGTACGTGCCCGTACGGCCGCCCCGGGGCGCTCCGTGATCGTCAATGGTGCGCGGGCCCGTGCGGCGCCTCACCCGGTCTCCTGATGCGCCGCCGGTCCGATCCCGGACGCCGGCCGGCCGGTGCGGGCCTGCTTCTCGTACAGGTGGATGATCTCGTCCACGGACAGCCCCTTGGTCTCCGGCAGGAAGGCCCACACGAACGCGATCGCCATCAGGCACAGCCCCGCGAAGCAGACCAGCACCCAGCCCAGGCCGATCGCGCCCTGCCAGACCGGGAAGACCTCGATCAGGGCGAAGTTGGCCAGCCAGTCCGCCGTCGCGCACAGCGACGCCGCCCGGCCGCGCACCGCCGTCGGGAACGTCTCGCCCTGAATCAGCCATCCGGTGCCGCCGACGCCGACGGCGAACGCCGCGATGAACAGGTCCAGGCCGATCATCACGACGACGATCTCGGCCGTGCCGCTCAGGAATCCGAGAGCGATACCCGCAAGCACGGCGGCGACCGCCATACCCCCGTAGGCGCCCATGGACAGACGCCGGCGTCCGATGCGGTCGATGTACTTGAAGCCGAAGTACGTCGCCGCCACGTTCACCGCGGTCATGATCGCGGTGACCTCGACACCCGCGATCGCCGCGTCCACGGCCTGGCCGTGCCCGCCGCTCTGGAACAGCGGCGCCAGCAGGTGGGGGCCGTAGTACAGCGGCACGTTGATGCCGGTGATCTGCTGGAACACGAAGAACACGGAGACCACGAGGACCGCCCGGCGTACCCCGGGGGTCCAGTGGCTGACGCGCTTGTCGCTCTGCTCCCGCCGCTCCTGCCGCAGGACCTCCTGTGCGGTGTCCTCGACCTGGCGCAACGAGACCTCGACGCCGAGTTTGCCGAGGGCCTTGCGGACGTCTTCGTACCGGCCCTGCTGCAGCAGCCACCGCGGGGACTCCGGCATCCGGGTGCGCAGCACGAGACCGATCAGTGCGGGCACGGCACCCAGGCCGAAGATCAGCCGCCAGTCTGCGCCGTACGCGTTGCCCGGCATGCTGCGCAGCACGGCCAGGGCCACCAGGTAGGAGACGAGGATGCCGACGGTGATCATCCACTGCTGAAGCATGCTCAGCGAACCCCGCCGGTTGGCGGGCGCGTACTCCGAGATGTAGGCGGTGGCGATGGCGGAGTCCGCCCCGATGGCCAGCCCGATCAGGGTGCGGGCCACCAGGAGCACCTCCGCGTTCCAGGTGACCGCCGACAGCAGCGCCCCGGCCGCGTAGATGCCCGCGTCCACGATCAGCAGCGACTTGCGGCCGAACCGGTCCGTCGCGGGGCCGGCGAGGATCGCCCCGACCGCGGCGCCCACGGAGGCACCCGCCACCAGATAGCCGAGGGCGAAGCCGCTCAGGTGGTACGGGATGAAGTCCAGGACGGAACCGATGTTGGCCGTGTCGTAGCCGAACAGGAAGCCACCGAGGGTCGCCAGGAGGGTCAGCGACCAGTAGAAGGCGCTGGGCTGTCGCCGGTCCAGCGCGGCGAGGACGTTCTCCCGGCGTGCGGGTCCGGGCCGTTGTGCTGCCTGTGTCTCGCTCACGGCGGGGCCTCCTGTCGCGCAAGCGCCCGGCATCCGCCGAGCGCGGCCCTCTTCCGTGTCTCCTGCATCATGCGACGAGTACCCCGCTCGCGCGACCGGAGCATCCCCGACGGCCCCGAGACGACCGGCGAACACGGCCCGAGTCGGCGCCGGGAGACATCGGCGCGCACCAACCCGTGGCCCCGGAGACACCCCGCCAGTGCCCCCGGAGACACGGTCTGCGCCGGGGGCGTCCGCACCGTGTCGGCGCGCCCCCGGCGGATCCGCCGTCAGACGGTCAGTACCTTCTCCAAGGACACCAGCGCCGAGCGGAGCTCGTCCTCCGTGATGGTCAGCGGCGGCGCCAGCCGGATCGTGGAGCCGTGGGTGTCCTTGACCAGGACGCCCTCCCGCATCAGACCTTCGCTGATCTCGCGCCCGGTGCCGATGGCCGGGTCGATGTCGACGCCCGCCCACAGACCGCGCGAGCGGAAACCGACCACACCCCTGCCGACCAGCCCGGTCAGCCCCTCGCGCAGGACCACGCCCAACTCGGCGGCACGGCGCTGGAACTCGCCGGTCTCCAGGAGTTCGACGACCGCCGTGCCGACCGCGGCTGCCAGCGGGTTGCCGCCGAACGTCGACCCGTGCTCGCCCGGCCGCAGCACGCCCAGCACTTCCCGGCTGCCGACGACCGCCGACACGGGCACGATGCCGCCGCCCAGCGCCTTGCCGAGCAGCAGGACGTCCGGCACGACGTCCTCGTGCTCCACGGCGAGGGTGCGTCCCGTGCGGCCGAGACCCGACTGGATCTCGTCCGCCAGGAAGAGGCAGCCCTTGCGGCGCGTCAGTTCCCGTACGCCGGTCAGGTAACCGTCGTCGGGGATGACGACGCCCGCCTCGCCCTGGATCGGCTCGATCAGCACCGCCGCCGTCGTCTCGTCGACCGCGGCCTCCAGCGCCGCCAGGTCGTTGTAGGGGACGATCCGGAATCCAGGGGTGAACGGCCCGAAGCCCGACCGTGCCGTCTCGTCCGTCGAGAAGCTCACGATCGTGGTCGTACGGCCGTGGAAGTTGTCCGACGCGACCACGATCGTCGCCCGGTCGGCCGGCACGCCCTTGACCTCGTACGCCCATTTGCGGGCCACCTTGATGCCGCTCTCCACCGCCTCGGCGCCGGTGTTCATGGGCAGCACCATGTCCTGCCCGGTCAACTCGGCGAGCCGCTCGGCGAATTCGGCTAGCCGGTCGTTGTGGAAGGCGCGGGAGGTGAGGGTGAGCCGGTCGAGCTGGCGGTGGGCCGCCTCGATCAGCACGGGGTGGCGGTGGCCGAAGTTGAGGGCCGAGTAGCCGGCCAGCATGTCGAGGTAACGGCGGCCCTCGACGTCCTCGACCCAGGTGCCCTCGGCGCCGGCCACGACGACGGGCAGGGGGTGGTAGTTGTGCGCGAGGACCGGCTGCTCCGCCTGGATCAGTTCGGCGGAGGAGCGGGTACGGGCGGGTGCGGTCATGAGCGGATCTCCTGGGTGCAGCACTTGATGCCGCCGCCGGCCTTGTGGAACTCGGACAGGTCGACGGGGACGGGGACGTAGCCGCGGTGTGCGAGCTGGTCGGCGAGGGCGGTCGCCCCGGGTGAGATGAACACGTGACGTCCGTCGGAGACGGAGTTGAGGCCGAAGGCCATCGCGTCCTCGCGGGTGGCGATCACCGCGTCCGGGTACAGCCGGGCGAGCACCTCGCGGCTGCCGGGGGAGAAGGCCTCCGGGTAGTAGGCGATGTTCCCGTCACCGCCGTCGGCCCCGTCGTCGAGGACGAACAGCGCCGTGTCCAGGTGGTAGAAGTAGGGGTCCACCAGCGTCAGGCTGATCACCGGGAGGCCGAAGAACTCCTGCGCCTCACGATGGGCCTCCCGGGTGGTGCGAAAGCCGGTGCCGGCCAGGACCCATCGGCCCGTGGGCACCAGGTCGCCCTCGCCCTCGGACACCGACTCCGGCCGGTAGACGTCGAAACCGGCCGACTTGAACCACGTGTCGTAGGGGAGGGACTCGGGACGCCGCTCGGGGGCGTGGAAGAGCGAACCGAAGACACGGCCGCCGGCGACCACCGCGGCGTTCGCGGCGAAGACCATGTCCGGCAGACCGGGCACCGGCTCCACGCAGTCGACGCCGTGGCCGTGGGCACGGTAGACGCGGATCAGCTCGTGCCACTGCCGCTGGGCCAGTGCCACGTCGACGGGGGTGTCGGGATGCATCCAGGGATTGATCGCGTACTGCACGGCGAAGTGTCTGGGTTCGCAGACGACGAAGCGCCGCCGCCGCGGCACACGGGATTCGGGCACAGAGGTGTTCCTCCGCTTCCAGGGGTGTCGACTGAGGGGTGACACAAAGGTAGGAAGCGACCCGGACGCGCGACAAGAAATGAAAGCTGCGCATCCACGCAGGATCGCTGCGTCCTGGCCAGCATTAACGCACGTCCGCTGCGTCCTCGGGTGCGGCGTGGCTGGCCCCCGCCTCCGGACTGTCCGGCAGCAGATGGGACAGCACCATCACACTGATCGTCTTGCGGATGAACGGCTCCGTCCGGATCCGCTCCAGCACCTCCTCGAAGTGCTGCACGTCCCGTGCCCGCACATGCAGCAGCGCGTCCGCGCCGCCCGTCACCGTCATGGCCGCCGTGATCTCCGGGTGGTTGCGGACGACCTCCGCGAGCCGCCGCGGCGGAGCCGCGCCCTCGCAGTACACCTCGACGTACGCCTCCGTGCGCCAGCCCAGCGCCGACGGCTTCACCGTGGCCGTGAACCCGGTGATCACACCCGCCTCGCGCAGCCGGTCCACCCGGCGCTTGACCGCCGTCGCGGACAGACCGATCGCCGCGCCGATCTCCGGGAAGCTGCTGCGGGCGTTGGCCATGAGGGCGGTGAGGATCTTCCGGTCGAGCTCGTCGAACGGCGCTGGCCTGCTGTTCATGTCGGCACTGTATCCAGCGGGAACGTCCATACCCGGCACATGTCCAGGCGTGCGGATCACCCCTACACTCCACGTTCATGCTCCGCGCCCTCGCCGTCGACGACGAACGCCCCTCGCTGGAGGAGCTGCTCTACCTGCTGGGCGCGGACCCCCGCGTCGGCGGCGTCGAGGGCGCCGGTGACGCCACCGAGGCGCTGCGCCGCATCAACCGGGCGCTCCGGTCGGGTCCCGCCGGCCCGGACGCCATCGACGTGGTCTTCCTCGACGTCCAGATGCCCGGCCTGGACGGGCTGGACCTGGCCCGGCTGCTGACCGGGTTCGCCGAGCCGCCGCTGATCGTGTTCGTCACCGCCCACGAGGACTTCGCGGTGCAGGCCTTCGACCTCAAGGCCGTCGACTACGTCCTCAAGCCGGTCCGCAAGGAGCGGCTGGCCGAAGCCGTGCGCCGGACCGCCCAACTGCGCGGCACCGCGCCCCGGATTCCGGTGAGCGAGCCCGACCCCGACCACCTCCCCGTCGAACTCGGCGGCGTGACCCGGTTCGTCGCCGTCGACGACATCACCCACGTCGAGGCGCAGGGCGACTACGCGCGCCTGCACACCGACAGGGGCAGCCACCTGGTGCGCATCCCGCTGTCCACGCTGGAGGAGCGCTGGCGCTCCCGCGGCTTCGTCCGCATTCACCGCCGCCACCTGGTGGCGCTGCGCCACATCGGCGAACTCCGCCTGGACGCGGGCACGGTGAGCGTGCTCGTCGGCTCCGAGGAACTCCAGGTCAGCCGCCGCCACGCCCGCGAACTGCGGGACCTGCTGATGCGCCGGACCGCGCGCTAGGGGGGTACATGCCGCAGGACACCACGTGCCGAGGGAAGCCCATGCCACAGGACCCGACCGAGCGCCGAGTCGTCGTCACCGGCCCGCCCCGCCGCATCCGGCGTGCCCCCGGCCACTACCGCCCCCGCACGGAGATCGACGAGCAGACCACCCTCGGGCACACCTACGTCCGCTCCCTGATGCGCACCCAACTGCGCGCCGCGCTGACGGTGTGCGCGGTGCTGGTCCTGCTCGTCGGCCCGCTGCCGCTGGTGTTCGCGGCCGCCCCGGACGCCCGTCGGCTGCGGTGGGCGGTGCTCGGCTTCTGCCTGTACGCGCCCCTGGTCCTGCTCGCCCGCTGGTACGTCCGCCGCGCCGAACGCAACGAACGCGACTTCGTACGCCTCGTCGAGGACCGCTGAGAGGACCGCCCGGACCGTGAACTCCGGCTACGCCGTCCCCGCCGTCGCCCTGGTCGTCGTGGCCACGGTCCTCGTCGGCGCCTTCGGCCTGCGCATCTCACGCACCACCTCCGACTTCTACGTCGCCTCCCGCACCGTCGGCCCGCGCCTGAACGCGGCCGCCATCGGCGGCGAGTACCTCTCCGCCGCCTCCTTCCTCGGCATCGCCGGCCTGGTGCTGGTGCAGGGCCCGGACATGCTGTGGTACCCGGTGGGCTACGCGGCCGGCTACCTGGTGCTGCTCCTGTTCGTCGCCGCCCCGCTGCGCCGCTCCGGCGCCTACACGCTGCCCGACTTCGCCGAGGCCCGGCTTGCCTCGCACGCCGTACGGCGGCTCGCCGGCGGCTTCGTCGTCGGGGTCGGCTGGCTCTATCTGCTGCCCCAACTCCAGGGCGCCGGACTGACCTTGACGGTGCTCACCGGAGCACCCGACGCACTCGGCGGCGTGATCGTCGCCCTCGTCGTGGTCGCGACCGTGGCCGCGGGCGGCATGCGCAGCATCACCTTCGTGCAGGCCTTCCAGTACTGGCTGAAACTGACCGCGCTGCTCGTCCCCGCCCTCTTCCTGGTACTCGCCTGGCAGGCCGACGGCGCGCCCCGCCACGCCTTCGACGAACCGACGGCCTTCCGGGAGCAGCGCACCGTCCGCGTCGGCGACACCCTCGATCTCCGCCTGGACCGGCCGCTGTCCGTCACCGTGACCGGCACGGTCGACGGCCGCGGCCACGACGCCCGGCCGGTACGGCTGTCCGCCGGCGTCCACCGCGTCGAGCGCGGCACCCGCCTGACCTTCCCGCGGGGCAGCGAGGTACCCGAGGCGAGGCCCGGCAGCAGCGGCGCCGTGTCCACCGCGTCGGCCGCGGGCGGCGAGCGGCGCCCGCTGTACGCCACCTACGGACTGATCCTCGCCACCTTCCTCGGCACCATGGGCCTGCCGCACGTCGTGGTCCGCTTCTACACCAGCCCGCACGGGGTCGCCGCCCGCCGCACGACGGTTGCGGTCCTCGTACTGATCGGCGGCTTCTACCTGCTGCCGCCCGTCTACGGTGCCCTGGGCCGCCTGTACACCCCGGAACTGGCTCTCACCGGGGACGCGGACGCCGCCGTCCTGCTGCTGCCCGACCGCATGATCGGCGGCCTCGGCGGCGACCTGCTGGGCGCGCTGGTCGCGGGCGGCGCCTTCGCCGCGTTCCTGTCCACCGCCTCCGGCCTGACCATGGCCGTGGCCGGGGTGCTGGCCCAGGACGTCCTGCCCTCGCGCGGCGTACGGCACTTCCGGCTCGGCACGGTGCTGGCCATGGCCGTCCCGCTCGCCGCCAGTGTGCTGGTCGGCGGACTGCCGGTCGCCGACGCCGTCGGGCTGGCCTTCGCCGTGTCCGCCTCGTCCTTCTGCCCCCTGCTCGTCCTCGGCATCTGGTGGCGGCGCCTCACCCCACCCGGCGCGGCCGCCGGGATGCTGGTGGGCGGCGGCTGTGCGCTCGCCGCCGTCGCCGCGACCATGGCGGGCTACCCCGGTGCCGGCCCGCTGCGCACGCTGCTCGCCTGGCCCGCCCTGTGGTCGGTGCCGCTGGGTTTCCTCACCATGGCGCTCGTCTCCCTTGCCACGCCGGGCCGGGTGCCCGCCGGGACGGCGGCCGTCCTGGCCCGGCTCCACCTCCCCGAGCAGCTGCGGGCGGAGGTCAGGGCATGAGCGGCTTCCTGGCCGGGCTGTGCGTGGCCGTCCTGCCGCTGCTCGCCGCCGGTTTCTGGCTCGGCCGGCGCACCGCCCGCCCGGAGAGCCTCGGCGGACTCGGCACCCCGGTCGAGCACGCCACCTTCCAGACCCTGCACACCGCCTCCCTGGCCGCGCCCCCGCTGCGGGCGGGGCTGACGGAGGACACCGCCCGCCGATCGGCCCGCCGGCTGCGCTCCCTGCTCGGCACCGACGCCCTGTGTCTCACGGACGACCAGCGGGTCCTGGCCTGGGACGGCGTGGGCGGACACCACCGCGCCGAAATCATGGAACGCCTCACCGGCCCCCTGGAGACCGGCCGCGGTGAGGCCTTCCGGCTCGACTGCGCGACCCAGGACTGCCCGGTGCGGTGGGCGGTCGTCGCCCCGCTCACCGTCGACGACCGCGTGCACGGCGCCCTCGTCGCCTGCGCACCCCGCGAGTCGGCCGTCCTGGTGCGGGCGGCCGCCGAGGTCGCCCGCTGGGTCTCCGTCCAGTTGGAGCTCGCCGACCTGGACCGCTCCCGCACCCGGCTCATCGAGGCCGAGATCAGGGCCCTGCGCGCCCAGATCTCACCGCACTTCATCTTCAACTCCCTCGCGGTGATCGCATCCTTCGTCCGTACCGACCCCGAACGCGCCCGTGAACTGCTGCTGGAGTTCGCCGACTTCACCCGCTACTCGTTCCGCCGGCACGGCGACTTCACCACCCTCGCCGACGAACTCCACGCCATCGAGCACTACTTGGCGCTCGTCCGGGCACGCTTCGGCGACCGCCTCGCCGTCACCCTGCAGATCGCCCCCGAGGTGCTCCCCGTGGCGCTGCCCTTCCTGTGTCTGCAGCCGCTGGTGGAGAACGCCGTCAAACACGGCCTCGAAGGCAAGCCGGACACCTGCCACATCCGGATCACCGCGCAGGACGCCGGGGCCGAGGCCCTGGTCGTCATCGAGGACGACGGCGCCGGGATGGACCCCGAGTTGCTGCACCGCATCCTGGCCGGCGAGGTCAGCCCCTCGGGCGGCATCGGGCTGTCCAACGTCGACGACCGGCTGCGCCAGGTCTACGGTGACGCTCACGGCCTCGTCATCGAGACCGCGCCGGGGGCGGGCATGAAGATCACCACCCGGCTGCCGAAGTACCAGCCGGGCGTGCACTCTTCGGGGCGCCTCGCCGTGGAGTGAGAGTCAGGTGCCGCGGGTGACGACCATGCCGAGGGTGATCAGGCCCAGGACGACCCAGCCGAACCACAGCCAGCCGCTGCTGCCTAGCGCCACCGTGTAGGCCGTCACCACGACGAGGGCGCCGACGGTGAGCACCCCCATCGCCTTCGTGGAACTGTCCGTGGAACCGGGCATCGCGACACCCTCCTCATGGTCCGTCCCCCTCCATGGTGCCCCCGTTCTGCTTTCTGACGGCACACACGACCAGATGCGTTCCGGACTTCCACGGACCCTCGCTCGTCCAGGACGCCGCCTCGTACACCGAAGGGTCGAAGCCGTAGTCGCCCGGCGGTACGTCCTGGGAGCAGGCCGCGTCGGACGCGGTGCGGGCCCCGGCGAGCGTGACACCGCGGGCCAGCCTGGTGAAGCCCAGCACCTCCTGATCGTGCCGACCGGTGCAGGGCACCAGGCGGGCCTCCCGGTTCGAGTGGACGTCCAGACAGTCCCGCTTCTGCATGGTGGCGGTGTCGGGGAAGGCCGAGCCCGTTTTGCGGTGATCGCCCAGCGGGCCGTACACCGGACCATGTGCGCCGAGCACCAGGCACACGGTGCGCCGCCCGGCGGCCTCGAATCCCGCCACGGTCGGTACGACGGCCAGACCCCGCACGTCCGCGAGCCTCTCCCGGACCTCCTGCGTCCGCTGCTCGCACCGCGCCGGACCCAGCCGCGCCGCCTCCGCGGCGGACGCGGCGGGCACGAAGCCCATCACCTGACCGTCGGGTGCCTTGTCCCGGCAACTGGGATCCACGCTCAGCCGCGGCGTGCCCTGGAAGCGGCCGTCCGGCCAGTCGGCCAGCACGCAGTCACCGTCCTTGAGCGGCGCGCTCAGCCCGACGGCCTTCCCGTAGGGCTGCGCGGTTGCGCCTGTCGTCCGGTTGGCCATGGCGTACCAGACGCCGCCCAGGGCGAGGACCAGCCCGAGGGCCAGGGACAGGACGGGCCGGAGGAAGCGGCGGCGGGTGCGGTGCCGCCGACCGGGGGTGGCGGCGGGCGCGGGAGCCGGCGATGGGCCGGGGTCCGGGGCGGATGGTGTTCCGGAGCCGTGTGGGCGGGAGGTCGGCGTGGAGGGTGCTTTGAGGCTGTGTGGGCTGGGGGGCGGGGCGGATGGTGCTGCGAAGCCGTGTGCGTTGGGGGCCGGGGCGGATGGTGCGGTGAAGCCGTGTGCGTTGGGGGCCGGGGTGGACGCGGCTTCGAAGCCGTTCCGGCCGGTGACCGGGGTGGACGGTGCGTCGAAGGTGTTCCGGCCGAGTGTCGAACCGGAAGTAGGCAAGAGCCGGTTCTGACCTGGCCCGGCTTCCCAGGGCGGCTCGGAACCCACGTCGGTCCGGGTCCGCCGGTAGTGCTCGGACGCGGACTCGGGCACGACGATCCGCGACAGCGCCGCCTCCGCGTCGGCCGCCGTGGTCCGTCGCGCGGGATCCTTCTCGAGCATCGCGCGGAGGACGGGTTCCAGCGCGCCCGCCCGCACCGGTGGCCGCGGCTCCTCCATCACCACGGCGGTGATCTCCGCGAGGTGCGACCCGCGCTCGAAAGGACCCTGTCCCTCGACGGCGTAGTAGAGCGTGCAGCCCAGTGAGAAGAGGTCGGCGGCCGGCGTGGGTGCCCCGCCCGTGGCACGTTCCGGTGCCAGATAGCCCGCGGTGCCCACGAGGACGGACGTCAGCGTGTATCGCGTCTCGTCGGCGTCCGGGCGCACGGAGATGCCGTAGTCGGTGAGCAGGACCCGCGCGTACGGCGCGCCCGCGCGGTCCGCTGCGAGCAGGATGTTCGCCGGTTTCACGTCCCGGTGCATCACCCCGCGCTCGTGCCCCGCGGTCAGTGCGTCCAGCACGGCCAGTCCGACGCGGGCGCACTCGGCGGGCGGCAGCGGGCCGTGCCGGGCGACCAGCTCGCGCAGGTCCAGCGCGCCCGGCACGTACTCCATGACGATCCACGGCAGCCCCTCGTGCTCCAGCACGTCGTGCACGGTCACGACGTGCGGGTGGCCGCGCAGTCCGGCCGCGTGCCGGGCCTCGGCCCGCGCCCGGGCGACCCGGGCCTCCCGCTCGGCGTCGGCCTCCGCGGGGCTGCTGAACACGATCTCCTTGAGGGCTACCTCGCAGGCCAGTCTCTGGTCGAGGGCGAGCCACACATGGCCCATCCCGCCGCTGCCCAGGCGGTTCAGCAGCAGGTACCGGCCGGCGACGACCCGGCCCACTCCCGACGTCGGTGATCCTGAAGGCATCCGTTGACTCCCGGGTTCGGCGAGGGTGCTACGTCCTCGGGCCCGCAAAGGGGGGCGACGGCCGCGGGCGGTGTGCTGCTCACCGGTCGGCCGCTGGTGGAGTGCTCGGCGACGCGGGGGCACCGGTGGCCGGAGCCCGGCTGTTCGTCTTCGGCGGTGTGCCGGTGCCCCCGGGAGGAGAACCGGCCGTCCTCGGCGGTGAGGGGGACGTCGGCTCCGCGGTGGGGGCCGTGCTCGACGGCCGCGGCTGTACGGGCGTCGGAGTGCTCGACCGGGGCGTGGGGGACGCGGACTGCGGGCTTGACGGGGAGGACCCCGAGCCGGTCGGCCGGTTCGAGGTCGGCATGCGGGACGATGGCCCGGAGGACGAGGTCCCTCCTGAGGACGTTCCTCCGGACGAGGTCCCTCCCGAGGACGGTCCTCCTGAGGACGGCCCTGAGGACGAGGTCCCTCCTGAGGAAGGCTCTCCTGAGGAAGGCCCTCCGGACGAGGTCCCTCCTGAGGAAGGCCCTTCGGACGAGGTCCCTCCTGAGGAAGGCCCTTCGGACGAGGTCCCTCCTGAGGACGAGGTCCCTCCCGAGGATGGCCCTCCTGAGGACGTTCCTCCGGACGAGGTCCCTCCCGACGACGGCCCTCCCGACGACGGCCCTGCGGACGACCCCCCTCCGGAGGACAGCCCTCCGGAGGAGGGGCCGGAGGACGACGGTGTGGAAGACGTCCCCGCCCCGCCTCCGGACGACGACCCGCTCCCACCCCCGGACGACGCCGGCTCGGACGACGAGGTTCCGGACGTGCCCTGGTCAGTCGGCGGCGGCGCTTTGGTGGGGCCGGACGGCCCGGGAGCCGTGGGAGGAGGCGCACCGTCGCTCGTCTCCCCGGCCACGTGCAGCGTCACGTACGCCCCGAACCGCAGTGCGGTGCCTGCGGGCGGATCGGACGCCGTGACCCTGTCGTCCGCCGCGGGCTGCCGGGTGCCCGCGTAGCCGACCGCGAGCCCGAGCGCGGCCAGGCGCCGGCTCGCCTCCCCGAACGTCATCACGGTCAGGTCCGGCACCGTGATCCGCCGGTGCGCGTCGAACGTCGAGTCCTGCCGTCCCGTCGTGCCGACCGGCCGTTTGATGCCCACGCCCGGATCGTCGACGTCCACGAGCGCCAGCTGCTGCAGTTTCCGCGGGGCGGGCTGCACGGCGACCAGCGACGCCCGGTCGTACCCCGGCCATTTCCGGTTGCCGTCGTCGAAGCTGACCGAAATCCGGCTCGGGTCGCCGGGGAAGGGCCGCAGTGGATTTCCGCACGAGCACTTCACGGCGGGGAGTCCCTGAGCGTCCACGAGGACGGCGATTCCCGCCTGGAGCAGAGAGCTGAAGGGGACTGCCTTTTCCTTCTTGTAGTCGTGGTTCTGCACAAGAGTGTCGTGACGCAGGAGAACAGGAGTGAGCCGGTCCAGATAATCCGGGATCTCACCGGTGGTGATTCCGAAGACACCGGCCCACGCCTGAGCCTTTCGGTGATTGGCGGGATCGGTGAGGAATTTCTTCAGCCGGGCCACATCGCAGATGGTCGGCTTCCTCGTCCCGCCGTACAGGCCGGGCGTGTCACCCAGCTGCAGGGTGCCGCGGACCGGCTGCGCGCGGAGCCCGGTGTCGTGGCCCAGTCCCTCACGCTCGTCGAAGAAGGGCGCGAGCGAAGGAACTCCCGCGGCAACCGCCTTCACTACGAACAATTGTGCGCCGTGACTGCATCCACTGAGAACCAGCACGAAAACCAGCAGGACGGCGACGTTCCGGAGTGCCGATTTCCCTGCGTTCTGCATGAACACGCGAATTTTCATCACCGCTCCCCCCGGCGGCAGTTCCCCCATCGCGTTTCATGCTACTGAATGAGAGGCCTTTCAGCGCCCACGTGCGTTGAGTGAGGCCAAATAGGCGTTGTATGCCTCGAGTTCCTTGTCGCCGTCACGGTCCGCGGCCCGGTCCTTGCGCTTGGCCTGCCGCTGCTCGGAGCCGTACCACTGGAACAGCAGCGCGAGCAGCACCAGTACGGAGGGGATCTCGCTGAACGCCCAGGCGATGCCGCCGGCCGCGTTCTGGTCGGAGAGGGCGTCGATGCCGAGCGAGGCGGGCGGGTGCTTGAAGGTGCTGACCATGGGCGTGGAGGCCATCATCAGCGCGATGCCGAAGAACGCGTGGAACGGCATCCCCGCGAACAGCTCCAGCATCCGCATGAGGTACCCCGGCCGGTTCGGGCCGGGGTCCACGCCCATGATCGGCCAGAAGAACGCCAGTCCCACCGCGAGGAAGTGGACCATCATGGCGACGTGTCCGGCCTTGGACCCCATCAGGAAGTCGAAGATCGACGTGAAGTACAGCGCGTACAGACTCGCGATGAACAGGGGGATGGTGAACGCCGGGTGCGTGATGATCCGCATGTAGCGGCTGTGCAGCAGTGCCAGCAGCACCTCGCGCGGCCCCTTGCGGCCCTTGCCGGCGACCGGCAGCGCGCGCAGCGCCAGGGTGATGGGGGCGCCGAGCAGGATCAGGATCGGGGAGAGCATGCTGATGACCATGTGCTGGACCATGTGCACGCTGAACATGACCATGCCGTAGTCGTTCAGCCCGGTGCACATCATCAGCCCGACGGTCAGCACACCGGCCGCGTACGCGACCGTGCGCCCCACCGGCCACGAGTCACCGCGCCGCCGCAGCCGCACCACGCCCCAGCCGTACAGGGCGAGCCCGAGCAGGCAGGCGACCAGGAAGAACGGGTCCGCGGACCAGTGGAGCCCCCGTGCGAGCGTGAACGGCGGCAGATCCGTCATCATGCCGTGCCCGCTGTGATCCATCCGCCGGCTCCTGTTTCGTGGGGGTTGTACGCGTCTGTCCGCACCCAAGAGTAGAACCGCCCCCGGCCGCGCTTGCGACCGGGGGCGGAGCAGCCTGTTCAGGGCGAACGTCAGAGAACGCACTCCGCTTCGGCGTACCGAGCCTCCGGCACCGTCTTCAGCGTCTCCACCGCCTCGGCCAGCGGCACCGTCACGATGTCGGTCCCGCGCAACGCGGTCATCCTGCCGAACTCGCCACGGTGCACGGCCTCCACCGCGTGCCAGCCGAACCGCGTCGCAAGTACCCGGTCGTACGCCGTCGGCGTGCCGCCGCGCTGCACATGGCCCAGGATGACCGGGCGGGCCTCCTTGCCGAGCCGCTCCTCCAGCTCGATGGAGAGCTGCCGGGCGATCCCGGCGAACCGCTCGTGGCCGTAGAGGTCCTTGCCGCCCTCGTCGAAGTCCATGGTGCCCGGCCTGGGCTTGGCGCCTTCGGCCGCCACGACGATCGCGAACCTCTTGCCCGCCTCGAAGCGCTCGCCGACCTTCTTCGTCAACTCCTCGATGTCGAAGGGCCGTTCCGGGACGACGATGGCGTGGGCGCCGGCCGCCATGCCGGACTGCAGCGCGATCCACCCGGTGTGGCGGCCCATGACCTCGACGATCAGCACGCGCTGGTGCGACTCGGCGGTCGTCTTCAGGCGGTCCAGGGCCTCGGTGGCGACGGTCACAGCGGTGTCGAAGCCGAAGGTGACGTCGGTGACCGCGATGTCGTTGTCGATGGTCTTCGGCACGCCGACGATGGGCAGACCGTTGTCCGACAGCAGGCGGGCCGCCTTGAGCGTGCCCTCGCCGCCGATCGGGATGATCGCGTCGAGGCCGAGCTCCGCGAGATGGCCCCTGGCCCGCTCCACGCCGTCCCGCAGGTGCTCGGGGCGGACCCGGGAGGAGCCGAGGATGGTGCCGCCGCGGGCGAGGATGCCGCCCACCGCGTCGAGGTCGAGCTTGAGGTAGTCGCACTCCAGGAGGCCCTTCCAGCCGTCCCGGAAGCCGATGACCTCGTCGCCGTGGTCGACGACGGCACGGTGCACGACGGACCGGATGACGGCGTTCAGGCCGGGGCAGTCGCCGCCGGACGTGAGGACACCAATGCGCATAGCCCGAATAACCTTCTCCACGTGGGCACGGGACCGGACCGCGCTGTCCGGCTCGATCCCCGCCACCCTAGCGGCACCAGGGGGCGGGGCCGAACCATGCGTCCGCCTGCTGGACGGGGCCGCTCACCTGTGCGGACGGCCCGTCAGACGGGCTCGTCCGCCGACTGCCCAGCGGCTGTCCCTACGCAGGCTGCTCCGCAGCCGTACCTACGCAGGCTGCTCCGCAGCCGTACCTACGCAGGCTGCTCCGCAGCCGCGATGCGCTCGTTGCGGAGCGCCTCGTACCAGCGGTCGTCGATCGGCGGCAGGGCGTTGACGTCGAGTGCCAGCTTCAGCAGCAGGTCGGCGATCTGCGGGTTGCGGGCCAGCACCGGCCCGTGCATGTACGTGCCGAAGACGGTGTCGTTGTACGCGCCCTCCGTGCCGTCGCCCGTGCCGTTGCCCTTGCCCAGGCGTACCTGGGCCAGGGGGCGGGCCGTGGGGCCGAGGTGGGTGACGCCCTGGTGGTTCTCGAACCCGGTCAGCGGGGGCAGCCCGAGGCGCGGGTCGATGTCCGCCAGGACGTCGCCGACGCACCGCTCTCCCTCGCCGCGCACCGAGACCACGTCGAGCAGGCCGAGGCCCGGCTCGCGCTGGCCCAGGTCGTTGATGAACTCGTGGCCGAGGATCTGGTAGCCGGCGCAGACGGAGAACACGATCGCGCCGTTCTGCACGGCCTGGTACAGGTGCCCGTCGCGGCGCAGCCGCTCGGCCGCCAGCCGCTGCGGCCGGTCTTCGCCACCGCCGATCAGGTAGATGTCGCCGGAGGTCGGAATCGGCTGGTCGCTGCGCACGTCGAGCCGGGCCACGTCCAGTCCGCGCTGCCGGGCCCGCCGCTCCACGACGAGGGCGTTGCCCTGGTCGCCGTAGGTGCTCAGCAGGTCCGGGTAGATCCACACCAGACGCAGTTGGTTGTCGGTCATGAAGTGATCGTCCTTCGTGGTCAGTTGCCGACGCGGCGGCGCAGGTCCTGGAACGCGGTGTAGTTCGCGATGACCTCGATGCGGCCCGGCGGTGCCTGCTGCACGGCCTGGTCGAGGTTCTCGCAGACCTGGAAGTGCTGGTTCGCCACCTCCAGGCGCACCGCGAGGTCCAGCTTCCGGTCGCCGATCACGAAGAGGGGGTGGCCGGTGAGGCGGGTGTAGTCGACGTCCCACAGCCAGGAGGTGTCGGTGCCGTCGGCGCCGCGCGCGTTCACGGACAGGATGACCGGGGTCGGCGGCGGGTCGATCAGGGAGAACGTCTCCAGCCAGCCGGCCGGGTTCTTCGCCAGCAGCAGGCGCAGGTCGCGGCCCTGGAACTGGACCACGTCGTAGCGCCCGGCGACCGCCTGCACCTGGTACATCCGCTCCAGCGCCACCTGCGGCGGCACTCCGAAGACGGCGGCGACGGCCGCGGAGCTGGCCGCGTTGGCCTTGTTGGCGCGGCCCGGCAGCTGGAGGTGGATCGGCCAGGCCGAGCCGTGCGGGTCGAGAACGTGGTCGCCGGACAGCGCCCAGCTCGGCGTGGGCCGGCGGAACCCGCAGTCGCCGCAGAACCAGTCCTCGCCGGGGCGCTGCATCACACCGCCGCAGGACGGGCAGGACCAGGCGTCGTCCTTCCACATCTGGCCGGCGGCGACCCAGATCACATTGGGGGAGGAGGACGCGGCCCACACCACCAGCGGGTCGTCGCAGTTGGCGACGATCACGGCCTTGGTCCCGGACAGGCCCTCACGCCAGTTCTCCGCGAGCATGCGGGTCTCGGCGGCCCGGTCGAGCTGGTCGCGGGAGAGGTTGAGCAGCGCGATGCACTTGGGGTCGGTGTCGCGGGCCACACCCGCGAGGTACTTCTCGTCGACCTCGATCACGCCGAACTTGGCCTCCGAGCTGCCCGCGAGCGCCGAGGTGATGCCGGCCGGCATGTTGGCGCCGAGCGCGTTGGAGACGACCGGGCCGGCCGCCCGCAGGGCCTCGGCGATGAGCCGGGTGGTCGTGGTCTTGCCGTTGGTCGCCGAGACCAGGACCACGTCCAGGTTCTGGGCCAGCCGGGCGAGCAGGTCGGGGTCGAGCCTGAGGGCCACCCGACCCCCGATCACCGAACCGCTGCCGCGTCCCGCGGCGCGCGATGCCGCAGCGACTGCCTTGCCCGCGGTCACGGCCAGCTTGGCCCGCGGCGTGAGCGGGTCCGAGTTGCCTGCCATCAGTTCTCGATCCTCCTTGCGTACGCGCCGCGCCTCAAAGCCATTCGGCAACGTGGTGTGGACCTCAGCCTATCGAGATCATTCGCGCTCCCGAACCCCGGCACCGTCGCGACGCCCGCGCGCCCTTCGCGCGGGACAGTAGGACCGTACCCTTGCCGCCATGCGAAACGGCTCGATCCCGGGCGCCCGCGGGCGCGTCCGGCCCCTCACCCTGCTCGGTGACCCCCTCCTGCGGGCCCCGTGCCAGGAGGTCACCGACTTCGGTACCGAACTGGCCCGGCTCGTGGAGGACTTGTTCGCGACGATGTACGCGGCGCAGGGGGTGGGCCTGGCCGCGAACCAGATCGGCGAGCCGCTGCGCGTGTTCGTCTACGACTGTCCGGACGACGATGATGTCCGGCATGTGGGACATGTGGTGAACCCGCGGCTCGTCGAGTCCGACGGCGTGGTGATCCGCGGACCCGAGGGCTGTCTGTCCCTGCCGGGTCTGGAGGCCGGGACGGAGCGCTGCGACCACGCGGTCGTCGAGGGGTTCACGATGACCGGGGAGCCGGTGACCGTGCACGGAACGGGATTCTTCGCCCGGTGTCTTCAGCACGAGTGCGACCACCTGGCGGGCCGCCTGTACGTGGATCACCTCACGGGGTGGCGGAAGCGACGCCTGCTGCGGCAGGCCGCGCGGGCGCCGTGGGGGCGGTGACGTTCGCGCGGCCGCGGGCCGCCGTTCGGCCGGTCGCGCCCACGCGGCGCAGCCGCGCACCAGCCCCACGGCCCTGAGAGCGGCAGCTCACCCGGGCGGCGTCAGAAGCCCGGTCCGCCCATCTTGTCCCCCGCCGCCGCCAGACGACCCCACAACAGATCGGCCAGACTCCGCACCAGTTCCGCCCGGGAACACGGCCGTTCCCCGAGCCACCAGTCGCCCGCCGCATGCATCATCCCGACGATGCCGTGGCCCCAGACCCGCGCGAGCTGCTGGCTGCCCGGCCCGAGGTCCAGTCGCTCCTCGATCACCTGGGCCAGCTCCTCGCCCATGCGGCGCAGCAGCGGTGCGGAGTGCTTGCCGACGTCGAAGCCCTGGTCGCCGCCCTGGCTGCCCTCTGCCGGGTGCATCAGGAACCGGTACACCTGGGGGCGGGCCTCGATGGCCGAGAGGTAGGTGTCCAGCGTGGACTCCACCCGCTCCCGCCGGTCGGCCGGCGCGTCCAGCGCCGCCCGCAGTGAATCGAGCAGGGCGTCGGTGTGCCGCTTGGCCAGGGCGGCGTACAGACCGCCCTTGTCACCGAAGTGGCGGTAGAGGATCGGCTTGGTGATGCCGGCCTCGGCCGCGATGGCGTTCATGGAGGCCTGCGGCCCGTCGCGCAGCACCACTCGGTCGGCGGCCTCCAGCAGCTCGCGCCGTCGGCGGTCGGCGGACCGTTGCTGATCGGTCCGCTGCGTGGTGTCCATGAGCTCTCCCCACCCGTGCTGATTCGGTGACGCCTGCGCAAACTAACACTGACCGAGCCCCCGGCATCGAACGGGCTGCCGACCGGTCAGTAGGAGTTGACTTTTCCTACTTGCCAGTAACAGACTCGTGTTACCGCAAGTAACATGCACGTGCACCGCAGGAGGGGACATGGCCGAGTTCACCATGGAGCTCAACGACGAACAGAAGGAGGTTCGGGACTGGCTCCACGGCTTCGCCGCCGACGTGATCCGCCCCGCGGCCGCCGAATGGGACGAGCGTGAGGAGACTCCCTGGCCGGTCATCCAGGAGGCCGCGAAGGTCGGCATCTACTCCCTCGACTTCTACGCCCGGCAATACTTCGACTCCACCGGCCTCGGCATCCCCATGGCGATGGAGGAGCTCTTCTGGGGCGACGCGGGCATCGCCCTGTCCATCGTGGGCACGGGCCTGGCCGCGGTGGGCGTCCTCGCCAACGGCACCGAGGAACAGATCGGTACCTGGATCCCCCAGATGTACGGCGACGTCGACGATGTCAAGGTCGCCGCGTTCTGCTCCTCCGAACCCGACGCCGGCTCCGACGTCGCCTCCATGCGTACGCGCGCGGTGTACGACGAGGCCAGGGACGAGTGGGTGATCAACGGCACGAAGACCTGGGCGACCAACGGCGGCATCGCCAACGTCCACGTCGTCGTCGCCGTGGTCGACCCGGAGCTCGGCTCCAAGGGCCACGCCTCCTTCATCGTCCCGCCGAACACGCCGGGTCTGTCCCAGGGCCAGAAGTTCAAGAAGCACGGCATCCGTGCCTCGCACACCGCCGAGGTCGTCCTCGACGACGTACGGGTTCCCGGCTCCTGCCTGCTGGGCGGCAAGGAGAAGCTGGACGAGCGCCTCGCCCGCGCCCGCGAGAAGGCCCGCAAGGGCACGGAGCGCGTCAAGAACGCGGCCATGGCCACCTTCGAGGCGTCCCGGCCGGCGGTCGGCGCGATGGCGGTGGGCACCGCCCGGGCCGCCTACGAGGTCGCCCTCGACTACGCCATGACGCGTCAGCAGTTCGGCCGGCCCATCATCGACAACCAGGCGGTCGCCTTCCAGCTCGCCGACATGCGCACCCGGATCGACGCGGCCCGGCTGCTGGTGTGGCGGGCCTCCTGGATGGCGGTCAACGGCAAGCAGTTCACCGCCGCCGAGGGCTCGATGTCGAAGCTCTTCGCCAGCGAGACCGCGAAGGAGGTCACCGCCCAGGCGATCCAGATCCTGGGCGGCAACGGCTACACCCGGGAGTACCCGGTGGAGCGGATGCACCGGGATGCGGCCATCTACACCATCTTCGAGGGGACCAGCGAGATTCAGCGGCTGGTGATCGCGCGGACGGTCTCCGGGATGCCGATCCGGTAGGCGCCGAGCCGGTGAGCGCCGCAGGGGTGCGGTCCGATCGCGGTATGCCGGTCCGTTGCGCTTGCCGCGCGGCTCCCCGCGCCCCTGCGACACGAGGGCTCACCGGTGTTTCAGCGGTGTCAGCTGCTCGATGTCGTAGCGCTTCCTGAGGTCCTCGATCGCCTCGAGGTCCGGCGGACCCCCGGAGCCCAGGATCTCCAGGAGCTCCTCGAAGTACCGCTCGTGGTCCGGCGGCGGGGAGGTCTGGAAGAACATCTTCGCCGCGGTGCCGGTCGGGTTGGCGAACGCGTGCGGGCAGCCGGGCGGGACGACGATCACCGTGCCGGGTGTCGCCCGTACCACCCGGTTGCCCGAACGGGACTCCCACTTCTGCCAGTTGTCGGGGGTCCGCACGAGAGGTTCGAAGGCGAGCACGTCCAGCTCTCCCTCGAGCACGTAGAACAACTCCTCGCTGCGGCTGTGCACATGGGCGCCGACGTCGAAACCCGGCGGCACCTCCACCTCGAAGGTGGAGGTGAACCGCGAGTGCGAGCCGGTCACCTTGAACGTCACGCGCTGGGCGGGTGTCTCGACGACCCGGCCGTGGCCCGGTGGCACGAGCAGCCCGTCCGCCGCGCCGACCGGGGAGCCGTCGACCGCGGTGGCCGTGCCGAGCAGAGGCTGATTGGTCGCCGTCATCGTCGGCTCACCACGTCACGGGCAGCGCCTCGGGCCCGCGGATCAGCGCGCCCTTCTTGCAGGGCACCCCGTCGGGCGGCACCGCCGGCCTCAGCCCCGGCACCCGGTCGAGGAGCGCGCCGACGAGCTCCCGCAGGGCGATCGGGGACAGCCCGACCGCGTTGCGGTGCGGGAACGTAGCGCAGCAGTTCGTCGATGGCCTGCGGACGGAGCACGGCGAGCCCGGCGGCCTCCTCCGGCGTGATCTCGCCCTTGCCGACGGCGGCCCCCGGCAGCGAACCGAGCCGCTGGTCCGTGCCGTCCTTCAGCGAGCCGATGAGGTCGGTGAAATACGCGGTCATCCGGTGCTCGGCCCCCTCGCCGACATCGGCGCCGTGCGAGGAGGACGGGATCAGCTGCGTCCAGGTGTGCACGGCGTGCCCGTCGGCGGCCGGTACACCCATCAGCTCGCAGATCACCGCGATCGGGAACCGGCTCAGCACCGCCGCGCTCAGGTCGGCGGGCGGCCCGTCCCGGAGCATCTCGTCGACCAGCTCGCCGAGCGTCTGGCGGCCCCGCTTGCGGACCCGAGCGACGCCGCGCGCCGTGAAGGCGGGGGCGACCGCGCGGCGCGGCCGGGTGTGGCCCGGCGGGTCCGGGAGGCCCACCGCGCCACGGAACGGGACGAAACGCGGCGCGAGCCGGGTGACCTGCCCGTCCATGACGACCTCGCGGGTGAAGCGCGGGTCGTTGGTGACCATGCGGACATCCTCCATGCGGGTGACCGGCCACGCCCAGCCCTTGCCGTTGGGCAGCTGGATGCGGGTGACGGGGCCCTCCCGCATCAGGTCGGTGAGGACCGGGCCCAAGCCGACGCCGCTCAGGTCGCGCGCCGGCCACTGCCGGACCGGGGGCAGGGCCCCGGCGAGCCTCTCCTCGGTGATTCCGGGCTTCCGTCCGGTCGGGAGCGCGGCCCCGGTGAGCGTCACCTCGGTCACCGGGGCCGCCCCGATCGGTGCGGCCGCCTCGGTCAGCTCGGTCATTCCGCGTCCCCGTCGTGCCAGCGGCCCAGCGACATCTCCGCCGTGATGCCGGGGCCGAACCCGGCGAGCAGCCCGCGCGCATGCTCATGCGCACCGCCCTCGTCGAACAGCCGGCGCAGCGCGTCCAGGACGACGGCGCTGGCCACGTTGCCGTACTCGGTGAGCGTCGCCCGGCTGAACCGGAACGCGTGCGGGTCGACCTGCAGGAACTTGCTGAGGTCGTCCAGGATGCGGGGGCCGCCCGCATGGATGACGTAGAAGTCCAGGTCGGACGCGTCCCAGCCATGCATACCGGCCAGGTCCTGCAGGGCCGGGGCCAGCGGCTCCATCGTGGCGGGCACCCGCTTGTCCAGCAGGAAGTGGAAGCCGGTCGCCCGGACGTCGTAGGCGATCCAGTCCTCGGTCTTGGGGATCAGGTACGAGCCGTTGCGCTCCAGCCTGACGCCGGTGCCGCCGGTGCCGCGGACCACGGCGGCGGCGATGCCGTCGCCGAACAGGCCGTTGGAGAGCAGCGAGCCGACGCCGAGGTCGGTGGGCTGGTAGCACAGAGAGCAGAACTCGCAGGCCACGATGAGGACGTTGGCGTCCGGGTAGGCCGTGCAGAAGTCGTGCGCACGGTTGATCGCCGCGCCGCCGGCGGCACAGCCCAGCTGGGCTATGGGTATCTGCCGGGTGGTGCTGTCGAAGTCCATCTCGTTGATCAGCCACGCCGTGAGCGAGGGCATCATGAAGCCCGTGCACGAGACGTAGATGATGACATCGATGTCCGAGGTCAGCAGTTCCGCGTCGTCGAGCGCGCGCTGGACGACCGCGGGGACCCGGGCCTTGGCCTCCCGCTCGTAGAGCTTGTTGCGGGCCTCGAACCCCGGGTGCTTCAGGGTCTCCTCGATGGGCTGCACGATGTGCCGGGTGCGCACGCCGGTGTTCTCGATCAGCCGGAGGGCCAGCGGGAGTTGCGGGTGGTCCGCGTGGCGGGAGCGTGCGAGCTCCAGCGTTTCCTCCATCGTGATCACGTGCTCTGGAACGGACACCGAAGGTCTGCACAAAGTCGCCATGAGCCGTGCCTGCTTTCGCCTTCCGGAAGGCCGGTAGCCCCCCGGTCAGAGGGTGGTGCACCCAGAAGGGTGGTCCACCCACGATCACCCGAGAGAGCGACGATCTCTCGCCGGACTACTCCAAACCGGGGACAACGGGTAGGAGTGCGGCAGTGCCCGAAACCCCCACGATCGGAGCAGTGATGACAGCCACGGCCAGGGAACCGCCGGCGTCGACCACCGGAAAGCTCACCCCGGAACCGCAGGCCAACCGGCTTCTGCCGCTCGTAGCCCGGGGAGCGGCGAGCCGGGACACGCTCGCTGCGCCGGCCCTGGAACAGCGGTGGGTGATCGCCGGCGACCGGCGCTCCTGCGAGCATCTGGCGCAAAGCACGGCCGACCGGCCGGCGACCGCGGCGTTCTTCGCCGCGCTCGCCGAGGGCGAGGAACGGGCGGGGGAGCGGCTGGAGGCGTTCGCCGTGGTCCGCGGTGTCGACCGGGCGCGGACCGCGGCCCACGAGCCACCGCCGGGCTGCCAGGCCTGGAGCGGCAGGCCACGGCAGCCGTGCAGGAGGGCCTGGACGAGGGACGGGTCGACGAGGGCCTCGTCCACCGGTACGGCTCCCTGCCGCAGAGCTACGAGGCGATGTTCTGGGACACCTTGTGGGATCGCGACCAGCAGACCCGCTGAGGGGTGCGCCACCCGCTCACCCGGAGGCGGCTCCACTGCTGTGCGCGATGCACGCCACATCGATCCGGTCGGCCAGCTTGGCCAGTTCGATGGTGAGCGCGGCCACCGTGTCCTCGTCGAGACCCTCCTGCCCGGCCTCCACCAGACGCAGCCACCGGCCGCCGACCGTCCGCAGCAGCTTGCTCACGTCGGCCGCGGCCACCTGCAAGGTACCGCGGTCGTCGACGATGAGAGGGAGAGTCACTTCGCGGTTCACAAAGGGGATCGTAGCCGTGGAAGCCTCACGCTCCGTGCCATACCGTGGTGATGTTGCAGAACTCGCGGATTCCGTGCCCGGACAGCTCACGCCCGTAGCCCGACCGCTTGACCCCGCCGAAGGGGAACGCCGGGTGGGAGGCCGTCATCCCGTTGAAGAAGACGCTGCCCGCCTCGATGTCCCGGACGAACCGGTCGACCTCCTTCTCGTCCCGCGTCCACACGTTCGAACTCAGTCCGAACGGCGAGTCGTTGGCGATGAGCACCGCCTCGTCCAGATCCCCGGCCCGGTACAGCGTGGCGACCGGCCCGAAGGCCTCCTCGCGGTGGATGCGCATCTCGCGGGTGATGCCGGCGAGGACGGTCGGCGGGTAGTACCAGCCGGGCCAGTCGGGCCGTGCGCCGCCGCACAGCACGCTCGCGCCGCCCCGCCTGGCGTCGTCCACCAGTTCCTCCAGATCGGACCGGCCCCGCTCGCTGGAGAGCGGCCCCACCTCGGTGTCCTCCTGCATGGGGTCGCCGACCTTCAGCGCCCTCATCCCTTCCACGAAGCGCTCGGCGAAGGCGTCGTGGACGTCGGTGTGCACGATGAACCGCTTGGCCGCGATGCACGACTGGCCGTTGTTCTGCACCCGCGCGGTCACCGCGACCCGGGCGGCCCGGTCGATGTCGGCGGACGGCATCACCACGAAGGGGTCGCTGCCGCCCAGCTCCAGCACGGTCTTCTTGATCATCTCGCCGGCGGTGGAGGCGACCGCCCGGCCCGCCGGCTCGCTGCCGGTGAGGGTGGCCGCCCTGACGCGCTCGTCGCGCAGGATGTCGTCGACCGCGCCCGAGCCGACGAGGAGGGTCTGGAAACAGCCCTCCGGGAAGCCCGCCCGGTGGAACAGGTCCTCCAGGTACAGGGCGGTCTGCGGGACGTTGGAGGCGTGCTTGAGCAGGCCCACGTTGCCCGCCATCAGCGCGGGCGCCGCGAACCGGATCACCTGCCAGAGCGGGAAGTTCCAGGGCATCACCGCCAGCACCGGGCCCAGCGGCCGGTAGCGCACGCGGACCCGCGTGGCGCCGGAGTCCTTCACGTCGGACTCCGCGGGCTCCTCGTCGGCGAGGAGTTCCGCGGCGTGTTCCGCGTACCAGCGCATGGCCTTGGCGCACTTCGCGGCCTCCGCGCGAGCCTGCTTGACCGGCTTGCCCATCTCGGTGGTCATGACCCGGCCGATTTCCTGCTGGTCCTCGTCGAGGAGACCGGCGGCCTTGTTCAGGAGGCGGGCGCGCTCGTCGAAGGCCGTCGTCCGGTAGGTGCGGAACGTGGCCTCCGCCAGCTGGAGCCGGCGTTCGATCTCCTCCTCGCCCATGGCCTCGTACGTCTTGAGCGTCTCGCCGTTCGCCGGGTTCACCGTTGCGATGGGCATGACTGGCCTCCCTGGGAGCGGGCTGTGCTACGACCTTCCCGCGCGGCGGTGACGACCGCAACGCGTGGGCATCTCCTCAGGTCGAGTGCTCCGCCAGGCGGTCGAGAAACGCCGCCTGGGCCGTGACGATCAGCTCCCTGGCCCGGTCCAGGCCGTGCCAGTCCACGCGGTCGAGCTCCGGGAACTCCTGGGTCCGGCCGGACCGCGGCGGCCACTCCATGAGAAAGGTGCCGGGGCTGATCGTCGCCGGGTCCAGGTCGGCCTCGACCGCCCAGGCCGTGACGATCTTGCCGCCCGACTGACGGACCTCGCCGAGCGGAACGGCCTCCCCTTCCGGCGGCGGCAGACCCAGCTCCTCCTGGAACTCGCGGCGGGCGGCCGCCCAGGCCGACTCGTCGGGGGCGTACTCGCCCTTGGGGACGGTCCAGGCTCCCGCGTCCTTCCGGGCGAAGAAGGGGCCGCCCATATGACCGAGCAGGACCTCCAGGCCGTGGTCCGTGCGCCGGAAGAGCAGCAGGCCCGCGCTCCGCCTCTCCCGCCGCTCGGTCACGGCCGTGCCTGAGGCGCGCGGTTCGTGCGGTGCCGCCGTGTCAGCGGCCGGGTCGGGGCGCGGTGGGGTGTCGGCGGGGGGTTCGCGATGTGCCGGAGCCTCACGGCTTCACCTCCGGGTGCGCGGCCAGCAGCGTCTCCACCGTGTCGGCCTCCTGCGGGCGCTTGTCCTCGCGGTAGCGCACGACCCGGGCGAAACGGAGGGTGACACCGGCCGGATAGCGTGTGGACTTCTGCAGGCCGTCGTAGGCAATCTCGACGACCAGTTCGGGGCGCACGGTGACCCCCCAGCCGTTGTCCTCGACGGCCAGCTCCCGCAGCCGCTCGGTCTGCCAGGCCAGCATCGCGTCCGTCATCCCCTTGAAGGTCTTGCCCAGCATGGCGAAGCCGCCGTCGGCGGTGCGGGCGCCCAGGTGCAGGTTGGAGAGCTTGCCGGTGCGGCGGCCGTGACCCCACTCCGCGGCCAGGACGACGAGGTCGAGGGTGTGCACGGGTTTGACCTTGAGCCAGGAGGCGCCGCGCCGCCCCGCGCTGTAGGGAGCGTCGAGGGCCTTGACGACGACCCCCTCATGGCCGCGTTCCAGCGTGTCGGCGAGGAACCGCTCGGCCTCGGCGGTGTCGTCCGGCCCGGAGACCAGGGTGCGCCTGACCCGCATCGGCTCGGGGACCAGGCGGGCCAGTTCGGCGTGCCGTTCGGCGAACGGCAGGTCGAGCAGGTCGCGGTCGTCGACCGACAGGGCGTCGAAGAAGACGGGGGAGACGGGAACCGTCTCGGCGGCGGTGGCCACGTCCACGCGGGAGCCGACCCGCCCGGCGGTCTCCTGGAACGAGCGCGGGCGCCCGTCCGCGCCGAAGGAGATGACCTCGCCGTCCAGGATGAAGCGCTCGCCCTTCAGGTCCAGGGCGGCCGAGGTGACTTCCGGCAGCCGGTCGGTGATGTCGTCCAGGGTGCGGGTGTATATACGCACCATGTCGCCGTCCCGGTGGACCTGTACCCGGATACCGTCCAGTTTCTCCTCGGCCGCGCTCGCGCCGAGCTTGTCGACCGCCTCGGCCACCGAGGAGGCGCTGTGCGCAAGCATCGGCAGGACGGGACGGCCGACGGTGAGCCGGAAGCGGTCCAGCGCCGTGGGGCCGGCGGCCAGCAGGGCCTGGGCCACGGTCTGCAGCGACCCGGCCAGCATCACCGCCCTGCGCACATCGGCCGGCGGTGCGCCGGTCGCCTGGGCCAGACCTTCGACGGCGACGGCGTCCAGCGCCCCCTGCCGCACCTCACCGGTGAGCAGCCCCAGCAGGAACCGCTGCTCGTCCTCGGTGGCCGCGCCCATCAACGCGCCTACGATCCGTGTTCGTTCGGCCTGGGAGCCGGCGCCGGACACCTTGCCGAGCTCGGTGAGGCGGGCGTCCACCTCGCGCACGGTGAGCGACGGCCCGGCGGCGGGGACGACCCGGCGGCCGAGCACCTTCCAGCCGACGCCGAGCCGGCCCTGCGGCAGCCTCCCCGCGAGATAGGGGATGACGATCGGCACGTCGTCCGCCTCGGCGTCCCGGAACAGCTCGGCGAGCAGGGCGATCTTCCGGGACCGCGCCGAAGTGGCGGCGACCTCCCGCGACACCTGGGCCAGCCGGGCAAGCAGCATGCAGCAATGGTGCACCGGAGGACGACGCTCCACACCCGGGCGGCAGCACAAGGCCGGGCGCCTCCCGCGTCACCGGCCAGAGAGCTGCGTCACCGGCGAGAGAGCTGCGCTCGCCGCACCACCGACCGCACCAGGGAGGGCGACCGCCTGACCGGACGCGCGACCGTGCCGATGGAGAAGGAGGCCTCAGCCGGCCGCGTCCAGGTCGGCGAAGGTCGTCGGCCGCTGCCGGATTGACAAACGCCTTTGCCGATTCTGCAATACGGTCATGAGTACGGTCACGAGTACGGACGACGTTCTGGCGGGCGTGGGCCCCAGGCTGCGGCGGATCCGCAAGGACCGGGAGGTGACTTTGGCGGCGCTGTCGGAGACGACGGGCATCTCGGTCAGCACGCTCTCCCGGCTGGAGTCCGGTCTGCGCAGGCCCAGCCTGGAACTGCTGCTGCCGATCGCGCAGGCCCACCGGGTGCCCTTGGACGAGCTGGTGGGGGCACCGCCGGTCGGGGATCCCCGGGTGCGGGCCGAGCCGGTCGTGCGGCACGGCCGCACCCACTGGCCGCTGACCCGGCAGCCCGGCGGTCTGCGGGCCTTCAAAGTGCTCGAACCCCGGCGCAGGACGGAACCCGACCCCCGCACCCACGAGGGATACGAGTGGCTCTACGTGCTGTCCGGCAGGCTGCGGCTGGTGCTGGGGGAGCACGACGTGGTGCTGACCGCCGGGGAGGCGGCCGAGTTCGACACCCGGGTGCCGCACTGGTTCGGGTCCACGGGGGAGGGGCCGGTGGAGTTCCTCAGCCTGTTCGGGCCGCAGGGGGAACGCATGCACGTACGCGCCCGGCCGTCGAAGCGTGGTGAAGGCGACTGACCCGTACTGTTCCCAGATGGGCAAGCGACCGCTTAGTATGCGGTCGAAGCAGTCGGATGAAGCAGTCGGACGAGGCAGTCCCGTGGAGGCGGCGCATGCAGGCATGGCGAGTGCACGAGAACGGCGAGCCGAGTGAGGTGATGCGGCTGGAGGACGCCGAGGCGCCCGTGCCCGGCGAGGGCCAGGTGCTGCTCAAGGTGCGTGCCGCCAACATCAACTTCCCGGACGCGCTGCTGTGCCGCGGCCAGTACCAGGTCCGGCCGCCGCTGCCCTTCACCCCGGGCGTGGAGATCTGCGGCGAGACCGAGGACGGGCGCCGGGTGCTCGCCAACCCGGCACTTCCGTACGGCGGGTTCGCCGAGTACGCCGTGGCGGATGCCGCCGCCCTGCTGCCCGCCCCGGAGGCGCTGGACGACGCCGAGGCGGCCGCGCTGCACATCGGGTACCAGACGGGCTGGTTCGGGCTGCATCGCCGGGCCCACCTGGAGGCCGGGGAGACGCTGCTCGTCCACGCTGCCGCAGGAGGGGTCGGCAGCGCGGCCGTGCAGCTCGGCAAGGCCGCCGGGGCGAGGGTCATCGGTGTCGTCGGCGGGGCCGACAAGGCCGCCGTCGCCCGGGAACTCGGCTGCGACGTGGTGATCGACCGGCGCGGCGAGGACGTCATCGCCTCGGTGAAGGAGGCCACCGGAGGCCGGGGCGCCGATGTGATCTACGACCCGGTCGGCGGCGCGGCCTACGCCCAGTCCGCCAAGGTCGTCGCCTTCGAGGGCCGGATCGTCGTGGTCGGTTTCGCCAGTGGCACGATCCCCAGCCCGGCACTCAACCACGCCCTGGTGAAGAACTACTCGATCCTCGGCCTGCACTGGGGCCTGTACAACACCAAGAATCCCAAGCTGATCCAGCACTGCCACGAGCAGCTCACCGAACTGGCCACCCGCGGCGCGGTCAGGCCGCTGGTGAGCGAGCGGGTGCCGCTGACGGGGGCCGCGGCCGCCGTGCAGCGGGTCGCCGACGGTGTCACCACCGGCCGCGTCGCCGTGCTGCCCGCGCCGGAGAACGGAGCCGTCGCATGACCGACGCAGCCGAACTGCGCCGCCGTACCCAGGAGTTGCTGGCGGCGAACCCGCCCGCCGAGACGGGCCGGACCGACTTCCTCAAGGCCCGCTTCGACGCGGGACTGGCCTGGGTCCACTATCCCGAGGGCCTGGGCGGACTGGGCGTGCCGCGCTCCCTCCAGGCCGTCGTGGACGCCGAGCTGGAGGCCGCGGGCGCCCCCGACAACGACCCGCGCCGCATCGGCATCGGCCTCGGCATGGCCGCGCCGACCATCCTGCGCTACGGCACCGAGGAGCAGAAACGGCGCTATCTGCGCCCGCTCTGGGTGGGGGAGGAGGTCTGGTGCCAGCTCTTCAGCGAGCCCGGCGCGGGCTCGGACCTGGCCGCGCTCGGTACCCGGGCCGTCCGTGAGGGCGACACCTGGGTGGTCAACGGGCAGAAGGTGTGGACCTCCAGCGCCCATCTCGCGCGCTGGGCCATCCTCATCGCCCGTACCGACCCGGACGTGCCCAAGCACCAGGGGATCACCTACTTCGTCTGCGACATGACCGACCCGGGCGTCGAGGTGCGGGCGCTGCGCCAGATCACCGGAGAGGCCGAGTTCAACGAGGTCTTCCTGACCGACGTCCGCATCCCGGACGCCCGTCGGCTCGGCGAGGTCGGCGACGGCTGGCGGGTCGCCCAGACCACGCTCATGAACGAGCGCGTGTCCATCGGCGGCATGCGGCTGCCCCGGGAGGGCGGCATGATCGGCCCGGTCGCGAACACCTGGCGGGAACGCCCGGAACTGCGCACCCACGATCTGCACCAGCGGCTGCTGACGCTGTGGGTGGAGGCCGAGGTCGCCCGCCTCACCGGCGAACGGCTGCGCCAGCAGCTCGTGGCCGGCCAGCCCGGCCCGGAGGGCTCCGGCATGAAGCTCGCCTTCGCCCGGCTCAACCAGGAGATCAGCGGCCTGGAGGTGGAACTCCGCGGCGAGGAGGGGCTGTTGTACGACGACTGGACCATGCGCCGCCCCGAACTGGTCGACTTCACCGGTCGCGACGCCGGCTACCGCTACCTGCGCTCGAAGGGCAACAGCATCGAGGGCGGGACCAACGAGGTCCTGCTGAACATCGTCGCCGAGCGTGTTCTGGGCCTGCCCGCGGAGCCGCGCACCGACAAGGACGTCGCCTGGAAGGACCTGGCCCGATGAGCACTGACCCCGACCTGCTGTACTCGGAGGAGGAAGAGGCGCTGCGCGCCGCCGTCCGGGACCTGCTCACCGACCACTGCGACGCGGCCGGCGTGATCGCGCGCATGGAGTCCGACGCCCCGCACGACCTCGCGCTGTGGAAGTCGCTCACCGAGGGCATGGGGCTGGCCGGTCTGCTGGTACCCGAGGAACTGGGCGGCCAGGGCGCCACGCACCGGGAAGTGGCCGTGGTGCTGGAGGAGCTGGGGCGTGCGGTGGCTCCGGTTCCGTATCTCACGAGTGCGGTCGTCGCCACCGAGGCACTGCTGGCCTGCGGCGGGGAGGAAGCGGCCGGGCTGCTGACCCGGCTGGCGTCCGGCCGGACCGTCGGGGCTCTCGCGGTCGGGCTGCACACCGCCCCGGGCGGCGCCGTCAAGGCCGTGCGGCAGGACGACGGCCGGCTGCACGGGGAGCTGACCTCGATCGCCGACGCGGCGGTCGCGGACGTGCTGCTGGTGCCCGCCGAGGACGGTGGACTGTACGCCGTGGACACCTCCGACGCGGCCGTCACCGTCGCCGCGCAGGTGCCGCTGGACCTGACCCGGCCGCCGGCGAAGGTGGTCCTCGACGGCGCGCCCGGCCGTCGGCTGGGCGACGCCGAGCCCGCCGTACGACGGGCCCTGCGGGCCGGCGCCGGGCTGCTTGCCTCCGAGCAACTCGGCGTGGCCGACTGGGCGTTGACCGAGACGGTGCGTTACCTCAAGGAGCGCAAGCAGTTCAACCGGCCGGTCGGCGGCTTCCAGGCGCTCAAGCACCGGCTCGCCCAGCTCTGGCTGGAGGTCGTCAGCCTCCGCGCGGCCGCCCGGGGCGCCGCGGACGCGCTGGCCACGGGCCGGGACGTCGACGTGGCGGTGCCTGTCGCCCAGGCTTACGCCGCGCCCGTCGCCGTGCGCGCCACCGAGGAGGCGCTGCAGCTGCACGGCGGCATCGGCATGACGTGGGAGCACCCGGTCCACCTCCATCTGAAGCGGGCCAAGGCCGACTCGATCGCCTACGGCACGGCGGGCGCCCACCGCGAGGCGCTGGCCGAACTGGTCGACCTCCGAGCCCCCTGACGTCCACGCGGAAGGCCCGCCCCGGCCTCGGGCGGGCCTTCCGGCACGCCCGGGGCCGGGGACCACGCCGGCGCCGCGCCCGGTGAGGTGAACACGGCGCGGCCATCCAGCCAACTCCCTTTACATCAGGGCCCTTTGAGCAAGCCAGGCCGCATACTCCCTTGAGGTCCGGTACGGCACATCAAGGGAGGCAGAGCATGGCCCTCACCACCCGCCGCAGAGCCCTCACCACCCTCGGCGCCGCCCTGGCCGGCGCGGTCGCGCCGCCCGCCGCCTCGCGCGCGGTCGCGGCCGACGCCCACCACGGCAGGCGCCCGCTGTGGCGCGCGCACGCCCACAACGACTACGAGCATCCCCGCCCGCTCTTCGACGCGCTCGGCCACCGCTTCGGCAGTGTCGAGGCCGACATCCACCTCGTGGGCGACCAGCTCCTGGTCGCCCACGATCCGGTCGAACTCGACCCGCGGCGCACCCTCGAGTCCCTCTACCTCGCCCCGCTGGCCGCCCGTGTCAGGGCCAATCACGGCTGTATGTACCGGGGTTGGCGCAGACCCCTGCAACTGCTCATCGACATCAAGACCGAGGGCTCCTCGACGTACCTGGAACTCGACCGGCATCTGAGGCGCTACCCGCACCTGTTCACGACGTACATGCACGGGCACGTGCGGCCGGGCCCGGTCACCGCCGTCGTCTCCGGCGACCGGGCGGCCCGTACGCCCATGGAGGCGCAGACCGAGCGGCGGGCCTTCTACGACGGCCGCCTCACCGACCTCGGCAGCCCGGCGCCCGCTTCCTTCGTCCCGCTGATCTCCGACAACTGGACGCTGAACTTCACCTGGCTCGGGGAGGGTCCCTTCCCGGACGCCGAGCGGCTCAAGCTGCGGAGCATCGTGCGGGAGGCCCATGCGCACGAGCAGAAGGTGCGATTCTGGGCCACGCCGGACACGGCGGGCCCCGCGCGCGAGGCGCTGTGGAGCGAACTGTTCGCCGCCGGCGTCGACTACCTCAACACCGACGACCTCGCCGGCCTGGAGGCGTTCCTCGACGCCCACGAGCGGCCGTAGAACCACACGTTCGGCGGACACGTCAGCCGCCCGGACGAACCCTCCGCTACGCCACACTTGCGGCCGAAAGCCGCGAAGTGGGCGTGGCGGAGGAGGTTGACGATGGCCATTTCCATCTCTGTGGTGGTGCTGCTCCTGATCCTTGCGGTGGTGTTCCTGCGTAACGGCGCGCTGAAGATCTCGCACGCCCTGGTCTGCGTTCTGCTCGGCTTCTATTTGGCCGGTTCGAGCATGGCGCCGACCATTCACCAAGGGCTGGCGGCGACGGCGCAGATCGTCAGCAGTCTGCGTCCCTGACTCAGGAGGCGGGGAAGACCCCGATACCGTTGGCGACCGCCCGCTCGGCACCCCCGCTCGGGTGGTTGAGCACGCTCACCCCGCTCTCGCCCCCCTCCCGGGCGACCAGTGTCGTGGAGCCGCCGCCGTCGAGGTTGAAGCCGTCGCTGGCGCCCACGTCGCGCAGCACCACGGCGAGTTCCGCGACCGTGAGGCCGGTGCGGTACGCCGACCCCCCGTCCAGCGCGAGCAGGAACAACCGGTGACCGCCGTCCCCGATGCCCGCGGCGGTGCGCACGGCCGACGTCGTGTCGTCGAGGCCCGACAGCGGCATCCCGTACCGCAGCACCGGGAAGCCACCGACGGCGAAGGCGTACGGGACCCCCGAGGAGGCCGCGACCAGGTGGTGCTGCACCTGTACCGCATCGCCCTCGGACAGCTTGCGCAGCTGCTGTGCCCCCGCCTCGCGGCCGACGAGCACGGTGGTGCCCGCCGGGATCGTGCCGCTGCCCGGCTCGTCCGACGTGGCGACGACCCGGCCGTCCGTCACGGTCACCTCGTAGGTGTCGGTGCTGCACGGCGCGCCCCTGCTGGAGTCGGTGCCGCACGTGGCCCGGGCCCGCGAGACGCCGCCCCAGTCGGAGGTGTACGCCCCGATCGAATCCTCGGGCAGCGCGTACTGGTTGAGGCCGCGCAGCTCGAGCTTCCCCTGAGGGGTGCTCACCGAGCCGGCGAGGGTGAGCCGGTCCAGCCGGGCGGTGCGGTCCGTGCCCACCCCGAGCACGTCCTCGGTGCCGGTGCCCGGCGGCAGCGCGGGGCCGAAGCGCTGCGCGCGGGGCACCGCGGCCTTGAGCGTGTGCCCGGCGGCGATCTCCGGGCCGACGGACGAGCCGGTCGCCTCGACGCCCGGGTGCTCCGACTCGGTGATGTTGAAGAAGTCGCCGTTGACGCCCGCCAGTGCGCCCTGCGCGTCGGCGAGTTTGGACACGGCGCCCCGTGCCGCCACTGCGTCCGGGTGCAGCAGATCGACCCTGACGTGCTTGTTGTCCAGGTCGACGCTGACCAGGTGTGCGCGCGTGGTGCCGTGTGCCGCGTCGAGGTCGAACTCGGTGTACTCGACGCCCGGGGCGATCTCCTCGGCCCGTAGCGCACCGCTGGCCGGTGCCGCCCCCACGAGGGCCGTACCGGCCAGTGAGCCGCATGCCACGAGAACCGTCAGTGCCGTTCTGAGCCGTCGGTAGCGACGTGTCACGGTGCCCCCTGATGTCTCGTCAACTTGCCCAGGACTCAGGGGAAGTGCATCAGAACGCGGTGTCCCGTGCGGTGCTCAGGCGTCGACGACGCGGGAACGGATGAGAAAACGCACTCCTTCGGGTGCCTCCAGGGAGAAGCCGCTGCCCCGGCCGGGTACCACGTCGACGATCAGCCGGGTGTGGCTCCACACCTCGTACTGGCTGCGCGACATCCAGAACGTCACCGGCCGGTCCACCCCCTCGACGTGCAGTTCCGCCAGGAGCACGTCCGAGCCGCCGGTGCGGAACTCACCCTCCGGGTAGCACATGGGGGCGCTGCCGTCGCAGCAGCCGCCGGACTGGTGGAACATCAGCGGCCCATGGGCCTCGCTCAGCCGCCGCACCAGGCCGGCCGCCGCGGGAGTGAGCTCGACGCGCGGGGTCTCCTCGTACATCAGTCGCCGTCCTTCGCCGCACCGGAAGAAGCGGACCCAGACAACCAGTGCCGAGGTTGCGAAGAGGTTGCATCGGACGCGGTGCGCCGGGAGGGGGCGGGGCCGCCCGTCAGAGGTGGCCGAGGACGTTGACCACCCGCCCGCCCGGATCGCGCACGAAGAAACGGCGGACGCCCCACTCCTCGTCGGTCAGCGGATGCACGATCTGCGCGCCGCGTTCCCGCAGGGCGGTGTACGCCGCGTCGACGTCGTCGACCTCGATGCTCAGGTCGGGTGTGACCGGCGCGGTCCTGTCCTCGCTCATGAAGCTGATCTGCGCGGCGGGGTTCTCGGCGGACGCCAGCGTGACGATCCAGCCGTGGTTCATGACCTCCTCGAAGCCCAGCGCCCCGTAGAACTCGGAGTTCTCCCGGGGCGCGGGCGAGTGGAGAGTGGGTACGACGCGGCGAACATGCATCGGGCGGCTCCGCTGGTCGGTCGGGCGGCGGGCGCGTGTGGCCGGGGCAGCGTATCGGAGCGCACCCCGGCGGCGCGCGGCGTCCGTGGCGGTCGGTCCGCAGCCCTGCCCGCACACCGCTCCCGGCGCCCGGCCTCGGAGGGGTGACGCATTCAACTCCGTTTGGACACACAGCGTTTACGTGTGTTCGGCGCGTCGACCGATGGGACTTGTTATGGTGCTACTCGTTGGTAGCAAGTTGTACTGGGGGGACGGGGAGCCTGCGCGTGGACCGCGCCGCAGCTCCCCCCGGCGGGGTGGTCGAGACGGGCGGCGTGGCAAGGGGGCCAGGCCGGTTCCGGTTCCGTGCGCACATGGCACGCGGCCATCGAACTCCAGTTCCCGCACCCGCTATTCCGGACAGGTGAGACTCGTCACATGGCTCGTTCCCTGGTCGATGTACTGACCACACACGCCTCGCAACAGCCCGAACGCACCGCCTACCGGTACCTCCTCACGGGGGACTGCGACGGAGAGATCCAGGAGCTCTCCTACGGACAACTGGCCCGCCGCTCCCGGGCCGTCGCCGCCTGGCTCCAGGAACGCGGGCTGGCCGGCTCCCGCGCCATGCTGCTGTATCCGCCGGGGCTGGAGTTCGTCAGCGCGTTCCTGGGCTGCCTCGCCGCCGGAGTCGTCGCCGTCCCGGGCGTACCTCCGCAGGGACGGGCACACAACCACCGCGCCCTGGTCCGGACGAAGCGGCTGCTCGCCGACGCGGACGCGCGGGTGATCCTCGGTGGCCGCGAAGTCATCGACGTACTGGGCGCGTTGACGCACGACCTGCCCGAACTGGACGCCATCACCCGGGTCGCCACGGAGGACATCCCCGATGACGCGGCCGACTCCTGGCGCGCACCCGACCTCACCGCCGACTCGGTCGCCTTCCTCCAGTACACCTCCGGCTCCACCTCCGCGCCGCGCGGGGTGATGGTGACCCACGGCAACCTGCTGGACAACGAACGGATCATCACCGAGCGGATGGGGCACACACCCGAGACCATCGCCGAGTACGGCCACGAGATGTTCGTCAGCTGGCTGCCCGTGTACCACGACATGGGACTCATCGGCCCGGTCCTGAACACCATCCACCTCGGCGTGACCGCCACCCTGTTCTCGCCGCTGCACTTCCTGCAGCAGCCCTTGCGCTGGCCGGCCGCCGTCAGCCGCTACCGACCGCACACCAGCGGCGGCCCCAACTTCGCCTACGAGCTCTGCCTGAAGCACGCCACCCCCGGCGTCCTCGACGCGCTCGACCTCAGCAGCTGGAAGGTCGCCTTCAACGGCGCCGAACCGGTACGGGCCGCCACCCTCAGGCGGTTCACCGAGACGTTCGGCGCGGCCGGTTTCCGGCGCGCCGCCTTCTACCCGTGCTACGGCCTGGCCGAGGCCACCTTGATGGTCACCGGCGGTTCGGTGGACGCGCCCGCGACGCTCCTGGAGGCCGACGAGAGCGGCCCGCACGCGGGCGCGGCGGACGCGGCGGCCGTCGGCTGCGGCCGCCCCGCCACGGACGTGACCGTGGTGATCGCCGACCCCGAGCGGCAGGAGGAACTGCCCGAGGGCGAGACCGGCGAGATCTGGGTGAGCGGCGCGAGCGTTGCCAAGGGCTACTGGCGCAACGCCGTCGCCACGCGCGAGACCTTCCGGGCCAAGCTGCCGGGCCACGAGGGACGCTTCCTGCGCACCGGCGACCTCGGCTTCCTGCGGGACGGCGAACTGTTCGTCACCGGCCGGCTCAAGGACCTCATCGTCATCGACGGACGCAACCACTACCCGCAGGACCTGGAGCTGTCCGCCGAACTGTCCCACCCGGCGCTGCGGCCAGGCTGCACCGCCGCGTTCTCCGTGGACGGCGGAGTGGACGGCGAACAGCCCGTCGTCGTCGCCGAAGTGGCCCCGGAGGCGGCGGGCGAGGCGGAGACCATCGCCGACCGGGTCCGCAGCGCGATCGGCGAGGCGCACGGTCTGTCCGTGCGCGAGATAGTCCTCGTCCACCCCGGCACCATCCCGAAGACGTCCAGCGGGAAGATCCAGCGCCGCGCCACCCGGGCGGCGTACCACGAGAGCACCCTGTCCCCGGTCGGCGCGCCCGCGGCGCCATGACGCCGGGCGGGCGCCCGCGCACACCGTCGCGCCGGCGCCGGCCCGCCCGCCGCACCGGCCGCGCGCCGAGCGGATCGCCGACGGGCCGGTCGAAGCGGACCGGCCCGAGCCGAGGGCCCCGACCTGCGGCGACGGCCTGACGCACGGCATCCCGGACCGTCGCCGCGGCCGCCGTACCGGCCGTGCGCCCCACGGACCACCGCCGGGGCCGCGCCTCCCGGTGCCTCCCGGCCCCGCGCGACCCGACGCGTCCCCCCTCACCCGAGGCGGTCGCCGTACCCGGCGTACGGCGACCGCCAGCATCCCGTTCCCTAGGACACCCTGCTGATGCCTGCGAACGACTTCCCCCAACAGCCCGTACAGACGCACCCGACCACCTCCGACGACCTGCGCGCCTGGCTGCTGTCGGCCGTCGCCGAGACCACCGGGCTCGACCCGCTCGCCGTCGACCCCGACCGGCCGCTCGCCGAACTCGGCCTCGGATCACGCCAGTTGGTGACACTGGCCGCAGAGGCCTCCGCACGCACCGGCCGGCCGGTGGAGCCGTCCCTCGTCTTCAGCCACCCCACCATCACGGAGCTCGCCGAGGCGATCCTCGACGAACGGCCCGCCGAGACGGCCCACTCGGCGCCGGACGGCCCGCCCGGCCGCACGGACGACGACGTCGCGATCATCTCCATGGCCTGCCGCTTCCCCGGCGGCGCCGACGACCCGGAGGCCCTGTGGCGGCTGCTCGCCGGGAGCGAGGACGCCATCCGCGAGGTGCCCGCGGGCCGTTGGGACACCCGGGGGCTGTACGACCCCGATCCGGAGTCGGTGGGCACGGCCTACACCCTGCGCGGCGGATTCCTCGACGGCATCGACCGGTTCGACGCCTCCTTCTTCGGCATCTCACCGCGCGAGGCCGCCGCCATGGACCCGCAGCAGCGGCTGCTGCTGCAGACCGGCTGGGAGGCGATCGAGCGGGCCGGGATCGTGCCGGAGACCCTGCACGGCAGCGCCACGGGCGTCTACGCCGGCCTGTACGACAGCGGATACCTCGCCTCGGCACCGCTCGACCGGCTCGACGGACACGTGGGCACCGGCTCGGCCCCCAGCGTGGCCTCCGGGCGCATCGCCTACACCCTCGGACTGCACGGCCCGGCGGTCACCGTCGACACCGCGTGTTCCTCCTCCCTCGTGGCCCTGCACCTGGCGGCCCGTGCACTGGCCGACGGCGAGTGCGACCTCGCCCTCGCGGGCGGCGCCACGGTCATGGCGACCCCGCGCGGCCATGTCGAGTTCAGCAGGCTGCGCGGGCTGTCGCCGTCCGGGCGGTGCAGCCCCTTCTCGGCAGACGCGGACGGCGTGGTGTGGGCAGAGGGCTGCGGTGTGGTGCTGCTGAAGCGGCTCACCGACGCCCGCCGGGACGGCGACCGGGTGCTCGCCGTCCTCAAGGGATCGGCGATCAACCAGGACGGCCGCAGCCAGGGCCTGAGCGCCCCCAACGGCCTGGCGCAGCAACGAGTGCTGCGCGCCGCCCTGGCCGCCGCCGGTCTGCACTCGCACGACCTGGACTACGTGGAGGCCCACGGCACGGGCACCCGCCTCGGCGACCCCATCGAGGGCCGCGCGCTGGCCGCCGTCTTCGGGCCGGGCCGCCCGGCCGACCGGCCCCTCGGCGTCGGCTCCCTGAAGTCCCACATCGGTCACACCCAGGCCGCGGCGGGCATCGGCGGAGTCATCAAGACGGTGCTCGCCCTCGGGCACGAGGCGATACCCGCCTCCCTGCACGCCGAGAAGCCCACCGAACAGATCGACTGGGAGAGCGGCGGCCTGCGCGTCCTCAGCGCCGCCCGGCCGTGGCCGCGCGGTGCCGACCGGGTTCGGCGGGCGGGTGTCAGCGCGTTCGGCATCAGCGGAACCAACGCGCACGTGGTGCTGGAGGAAGCACCGGCGGACCTGCTGCGGCCCACCGGGGCGGAGGAGTTGCCGGGCAGCACCCTCTTCCCGCTCTCCGCCCGCAGCCTTCCCGCGCTGCGCGCCCAGGCCGGGCGGCTCCACGACCACCTCACCACCGGCCCGCGGACACCGCTGCCCGCCGTGGCCGCGACGCTGGCCCACCACCGCACCCGGTTCGAACACCGGGCCGTCGTCCGGGCCGCCGACCGCGATGAACTGCTCACCGCACTCCGGGCGCTCGCAGACGGCGAGCCGGACACCGGCCGCACCGTCGGCCCCGAACGGACCCTCCCGGCCGGCAAGGTGGCCTTCGTCTTCCCCGGCCAGGGCGCCCAGTGGGCCGGCATGGCCCGCGACCTGCTCGCGAGCGAGCCGGTGTTCGCCGACGAACTGGACCGCTGCGACGCCGCTCTGCGCCCCTTCACCGAGTGGTCGGTGGCGGCTGTCGTGCGCGGCGACGCGGACGCACCGTCCATGGACCGTGTGGACGTCGTCCAGCCGGTGCTGTTCGCGGTGATGATGGCCCTGGCCGCCGTGTGGCGGGCCCGGGGCGTCCGGCCCGACGCCGTGATCGGGCACAGCCAGGGCGAGGTCGCCGCCGCCTGCGTCGCCGGAGCGATCGGCCTGAACGACGCGGCAGCGGTGGTCGCCCTGCGCAGCCAGATCCTGACCGGGCTGTCCGGCACCGGCACCATGGCCGTCGTCGCCCTGCCGCACACCGAGGTGGAGGCACGCCTGGAAGGTCTCGGCGGCCAAGTCTGCGTGGCCGCCGTCAACAGCGCCCGGACGACCGTCGTCGCCGGAGCCGTCGAGCCGCTGGAAGCCCTGCTCGCAGACCTCGACCGCGAGCAGGTCTTCGCCCGCCGCCTGGACGTCGACTACCCCTCGCACAGCGCGGGCGTGGAGGCCGTCCGCACGCGCATGCTCGACGAGCTCGACGGCGTCACCATCCACCCGGCCCGGGTCGCCTGGTACTCGACGGTCACGGCCGAGCCGGTCACCGAGGAGCTGGGGGCCGACTACTGGTACACCAACCTGCGCGAGCCGGTCCGCTTCGCGTCCACCGTCGAGCGCATGGCGGCCGACGGCCACCGCTACTTCGTCGAACTCAGCCCCCACCCCTCGCTGTTGACCGCCCTGCACACCATCGGTGAGGACTCCGGCCACGCACTGGTCGCCGTCGGCTCGCTCCGCCGCGACGAGCACGGACCCTCCTGTCTGGACCGCGCCGCCGCCGAACTCCACGTCCACGGAGGGACGGTCGACTGGCGGCGCCTGGTCGCCGACACCGCCCCCGCGGACCTGCCGACCTACGCCTGGGACAGCGAGCGGCACTGGATCGAGCCGGAGCCCGCGGCCGGTGCCCCCGGCCTCCTCGACCGCGCCGCACACCCGTTGCTCGGCATCCAGCTGCAGTCCGCGGACGAGACCCGCTGGACCTTCCGCAACGAGTGGTCCGCGGCCACCGCCGACTGGCTGCCCGACCACACCGTCTTCGGCCGGACCGTGGTGTCGGGCACGACCCTGATGGAGCTGTGCCGCGCCGCCCTGGCCGTGGCTCGCCCGCAGGACCCGGCCGACGTCACCGACCTGCTGCTCCTCGCGCCCCTCACGCTGCCCGGCTCCGGCACCGTCGAGGTGTCCGTCGAGGTGGTCACCGCCGGCCCGGTTCCCGAGGTCACCGTGCACAGCCGACCCCGCGGCCAGGACGACTCGGGCTGGACCCTGCACGCCACCGCCTCGGCTGCCGAGCCGGTGACCCCGGCGCCGACGCCGGAGCCCGCATGGCCTCAAGCCGCGGAGGCGGCCTGGCCTCCCGGCACCTACCAGCGGCTCACCGCGCTCGGCCTCGGCTACGGCCCCGCCTTCCAAGGGGTGCGGGAAGCCGCGGCGACCGGCGACGGCGCACTGCTGGCCCGGCTCTCGCTGCCGTCCGTGGCCCGCGACGCGGCCGACCCCTATCCGGTCCACCCGGCGCTGCTGGACGCCGCACTGCACGTGGCCACCGCGTTCGACAGCTCCGCGGACCGGGTGCTGCTGCCGGTCTCGGTGGGCCGCTGCGCACTGCCGCACGGTCGTACCGACGAACTGACCGTGTCCGTACGGCGGACCGGCGGCTCCGGTACCGACCTCACCCTGGACGTCACGCTGTGGGACGCCGACGGCTTCCCCGCCGGGCGCCTGGAAGGCGTACGGCTGCGGCCCGCAGGCCCGGCGGACCTCGTCGGCGCGGCGGAGAACGGCCGTCACCTGTACGAGGTGGCATGGACGGCGCTCACCGAGCAGCCGGACGCGGCGCCCGGCACCGAGTGGGACGTCGTCGGCGACCGGACCGACCCGCAGCTCGCCGCGGCCCTGCACGGCATCGCGGCGGCGGGCGTCCGGGTGCGCGAGCAGGGCGCCGACGTCCTCGTACGGTTCTGGCCCCGCGCCGCCGACCCCGCCGAACCGGCGGCCGGGGCCGGGGACCTCGCGGCCCAGGCCCTCGCCGAGCTGCAGGCGCTCCTGGCCCGGAAGGAGGCCCCCGCACGCACCGTCTGGGTGACCCGGGGCGCGGTCGCCACCGGTTCCGGGGACACGGTGCCCGGCCTGGCCCAGTCGGTGCTGTGGGGCCTGGCCCGCAGCACCCGCGCCGAACACCCGGAACTCGGACTGACCCTGCTCGACCTCGACGGCACCGAGGACCCCTCGGTCGCCCTGCGGGCCGCCGTCGCGTGCGTGGACGAGCCCGAACTCGCCCTGCGCTCGGGCGCCTTGTTCGCGCCCCGGCTGGTGCGCGCCCGCGCCGGGGAGCCCACCCCCGCGCCGATCCCCACCGACGGCACCGTACTGATCACCGGTGGCCTGGGTGCGGTCGGCCGCCACATCGCCGGGCTGCTCGCCGAACGCGGCGTTTCGCGCCTGCTGTTGACGTCACGTCAGGGACCGGCCGACCCACGCGCCGCCGAGGTCACCGCCGAACTCACCGCGCTCGGCGCCAAGGTGGAGGTGATGGCGTGCGACGTCACGGACGCGGCGGCCCTGACCTCCGTACTCGGCGCCATCGGTGACGAGCTGCCGCTGCGGGGCGTGGTGCACTGCGCCGGCGTCCTCGACGACGGGGTGGTGGCCGAGCTGTCGCCGCAGCGCCTCGCCCGGGTGCTGCGCCCCAAGGCCGACGGCGCCGCCCACCTGCACCGGCTCACCGGCGACACGCCGCTCGACCTGTTCCTGCTGGTCTCCTCGGCCGCCGGCGTCGTCGGAAACGCGGGACAGGCCAACTACGCGGCAGCCAACGTCTTCCTCGACCAACTCGCCCACCACCGGCGAGCCCTGGGCCGGCCCGCCCTGTCGGTCTCCTTCGGCGCCTGGGCGGGTGAAGGCCTGGCCGCCGAGCACGCCGACCTGGAACGGATGGCCCGTCTCGGGCACCGGTCCCTCACCCCCGAGCAGGGCCGCGACCTCGTCGAACTCGCCCTGCGCCGGGACAACCCGCACCTGGTCGCCTGGAGCCTGGACCTGTCCCGCCTGCGCCGGACCACGGCCGCCACCGGCGGCGCCGCGGCCGCGCTGTGGCGCACCCTGCTGCCCGCACCCCGCACCGGGCAGGACGACGGCCAGGGCCTGGCGGACCGCCTGGCCCGCCTGCCGGAAGCCGAACGCGCCGAACGGATCCTGGGCCTGGTCCGCGAGGAGGCCGCCCGCGCGCTCGGCCTGCGTTCGGCTCAGTCCGTCCGCCCCGACCAGCCGCTGCGCGAACTCGGCATGGACTCCGTGACGGCGGTCGAACTCCGTAACCGCATCGGCACCCGCATCGGTGCCCGCCTCCCCGCGACCCTCCTGTTCGACCACCCCACCCCTGCCCGGCTCGCCGAGCACCTGCTGAGCACGGCGCTCGCGACGAGCAGCCGCAGCACCCTTCGCCTCGAAGCACGCCCGGCCCGCACCACGGCCGTGCCCTGCGACGAGCCGGTGGCCGTCGTCTCCATGGCCTGCCGTCTGCCGGGCTCGGTGAGCGATCCCGAAGGCCTGTGGCAGCTGCTGGCCGAACGCCGGGACGCGGTGGGCCCGTTCCCCGCCGGGCGCTGGGACGTGGAGTCGCTGTACGACCCCGACCCGGACGCCCCGGGCAAGTCCTACGCCCGGGAGGGCGGCTTCCTCGACGACATCGAGTCCTTCGACGCGGGCTTCTTCGGCATCACCCCGAAGGAGGCGGCGGCCATGGACCCCCAGCAGCGGCTGCTGCTGGAGACCGCCTGGGAGGCCCTGGAGGGCGCCGGGATCGTCCCCGCCGGGCTGGCGGGCAGCACCACCGGCGTGTACGTCGGCATGTTCGGCAGCGAGTACCTGGCGGGATCCCGGCTGGACCAGCTGGACGGGTACGTCGGCACCGGGTCGGCGCTCAGCGTTGCCTCCGGCCGGCTCGCCTACGCGCTGGGTCTGCACGGCCCCGCGCTGACCGTGGACACGGCGTGCTCGTCGTCCCTGGTGGCGGTGCACCTGGCGGCGCAGGCACTGCGGTCGGGCGAGTGCGACCTGGCGCTCGCCGGCGGGGCGACCCTGATGGTGACGCCGCAGACCTTCGTCGAGTTCAGCCGGCTGCGCGGCCTGTCCGCCACGGGCCGGTGCCGCTCGTTCTCCGACGACGCCGACGGCGCCGTCTGGGCCGAGGGCGCCGGCATGATCGTACTGAAGCGGCTGAGCGACGCGCTGCGCGACGGCGACCAGGTGCTGGCGGTGCTGCGCGGTACCGCCGTCAACCAGGACGGCCGCAGCCAGGGCCTGTCGGCGCCCAACGGCCCCGCCCAGGAACAGGTGATCCGCCGGGCCCTTCGACTGTCCGGGCTGGAGCCCGCGGACATCGACTACGTGGAGGCCCACGGCACGGGCACCACGCTCGGCGACCCCATCGAGGCGAACGCCCTGGCACAGGTCTTCGGCGGGTTCCGCCCGCAGGACCGCCCGCTGCACCTCGGCTCGCTCAAGTCCAACCTCGGGCACACGCAGGCCGCCTCGGGCGTGGCCGGGCTGATCAAGGTGGTGCAGGCGCTGCGCCACGAGACGCTGCCGGCCACCCTGCACGCCGACACGCCCACGCGCCACGTCGACTGGAACGGCAGCGGGCTGCACCTGCTGCGGGAGGCGCTCGACTGGCCGTCGACGCCACAGCGGGTGCGGCGTGCCGGGATCAGCGCGTTCGGGATCAGCGGAACCAACGCCCACGTCGTCGTGGAGGAGGCACCCCGGACACCGACCGCGAGCACACCTGAACCCTCGCCCGGAAAGCGGCTGTTCGTTCTGTCCGGACGGACCGAGGCCGCCCTGCGCGGACAGGCCGCCCGGCTGGCCCGGCACCTGAGCGGGAACACCGCGCTGCCCGACATCGCCCACACCCTCGCCCGGCATCGCAGCCACTTCGAGTGGCGGACGGCGGTCGCCGCCGACGACCGGGACGAACTGCGCGGGGCGCTGGAGGCGTTGGGCACCGGACGGGCACCGCTGGCTCCGCCCCGCGCGGACCCGACGGGCAAGGTGGCCTTCGTCTTCTCCGGGCACGGCGGTCAATGGCCCGGCATGGGACTGGAGTTGGCGGCCGGATCGGACGCGTTCCGGGAAGAGTTGGCGCGCATCGACGAGGCGGTGCGGCGGCACGTCGGCTGGTCGGTGCTCAATGTGCTGCGGGCGCCGGAGGAGTTCTCCCCCCTCGACCGGACCGAGTACCTGCAACCGGTGCTGTTCGCCGTCAACGCGGCCCTGGCCGCGGCCTGGCGGCCGCTCGGCGTCGCACCGGAGGCCGTGGTCGGGCACAGCCTGGGTGAGATCGCCGCCGCGTACAGCGCCGGCGCCCTCACCCTCGACGACGCCGTGGCCGTGGTGACCGGGCGCGCCGGGACCGTCGTGCCGCTGGTCGGGCAGGGCGGCATGCTGTCCGTGGACCTGCCGCGCACCCGGGTCGAGGAACTGCTCGCCCCGCACGAGGACCGGCTGTTCGTCGCCGCGGTCAACAGCGCCGGCTCCACCGCCGTGTCCGGCGAGGCCGAGGCGCTGGCGGCACTGCGCCGGTACCTGGAAGAGCAAGGGATCTCCGCCCGGCCGCTGTCCACGCCGTTCGCCTCCCACACCCCCCTGATGGAGCCGCTGCGCGAGGAACTGCTCGACCGCTTCTCGGGCGTCCGCGGCACACCGTCGTCGACGCGGCTGTACTCGACGGTCCTCGCCGAAGCCGTGACCGGCGACCGGCTGGACGCCGAGTACTGGTACGCCAACCTGAGGCAGCCGGTGCGCTTCGCCGACACGATCCGGCGGATGCTGGACGACGGCTACCGCTACTTCGTCGAGCTCAGCCCGCATCCCTCCCTGCTCTCCTCCATCGAGGCGGTGGCCGCCGAGGCCGGGGTCGACGCCGTCGGCATCGGCTCGCTGCGCCGCCAGCAGGACGGCCCCGACGTACTGGTGCGCAGACTGGGCGAGTTGTACACGGCAGGCCACACCCCCGACTGGACCGTGCCGTTCCCGCACGGCCACCGCGTCGATCTGCCGACCTACGCCTTCGACCGCGAACGCCATTGGCTCGCGCCCGCCCCCGCCACCACCGAGGGCTCCTCCCCGCTCCTCGGCACGCACGTCGAGTCCAGCGACGAACCCGGTCGGCACATCTTCCAGAGCGACATCGACCTGCGGGACAGCAGATTCGCCCACCTGACCGACCACCGGGTCAACGGCGAGATCTGGCTGCCCGGGGCCGCGCTCCTCGGCATGGCCCTGGAGGCAGCGTCCGCGGTGCAGGACGAACGGGACGTGTGCCTGACCGACGTGAGATTCCTGCGGCCGCTGCGGCTCGACCCGGAGCGGCCCGTCCGCCTGCAGTTGGTGCTGCGGCCCGCCCAGGAGGACGGCATCCGGGACTTCACCGTCGCCTCCGCGGCCGCCGGGGGCCGGTTCCCCCGGTGGGAGCAGCACGCCGGCGGACGTCTCACCCCCGCACCCGCCGCCACACCGGGCCGGGCCGGCCCCGGACCGGCCGAGCTGCGCGAACAGTGCACGGAAGAGGTCGACACGTCGGACGTCTACGCCCGGCTGGCCGCGCTCGGCATCGACTACGGCCCCGCCTTCCGCGGACTCACCGAGGGCCGGCGCGGCCGGGCCGCCGCCCTCGGCCGGCTGAGCGCCGGACCGGCGGCCGGCCATCTGGTGCACCCCGCGGTCCTCGACGCCGCCTTCCACACGGCCGCCCTGCCCGGCGACGCACCCGAGGGCCGGGCGTTCGTGCCGTCCGGCGTCGGACGGCTGCGGTTCACCGGGCATCGCGGCACGCCCGCCTGGGCCACCTGCAGACTGCGGTCCGTGGCCGGGGACAGCGCCACCATGGACTTCGCGATCTGGGACGAGGACGAGCAACTCCTGCTGGAGGCCCAGGAGTTCGGTCTGGCCGCGCTGTCGCCGCTGGACGGCGCGCTCTTCGAGACCCGCTGGCAGACGCGGCCGGTGGCCCAGGAGCCCCCCACCGAGGGGAGCTGGCTGATCCTGGCGGACGACAGCGGAGTGGCCGGGGAACTCGGCGAGCGCCTCGGCGAGTCGGTCCCGCACGTCATCGCCCGCAGGGGCAACGCCTTCGCAGTGGAAGGCCCCGGCCGCTACGTCCTGGACCCGGCCGACCCGCGGCACCTGACCCGGCTGCTGGACGAGGCGTTCCCGGACGGACCGCCCGAGCAGGTGGTCCAGCTGTCCGCCCTGGACGCACCCTCCATCACGGACGCCACCACGGCCCAGGAGGCGGCGCGGCTGTGCTGCCTGAGCACCCTGCACCTGGTGCGCGCGCTCGCCGACCGCCCGCGGCGCCGGGCACCGCGCCTGTTCGTCGTGGTGCGCGGCAGCCAGGCCGCCGGTGACAGCACCGCGGTGACCAACCCGCAGCAGGCGCTCGCCTGGGGCTTCGGGCTCGCCGTGGCGCAGGAGTACCCGAACCTGTCGACGACACTGGTCGACCTGCCGCCCACCGGCGGTGCCGAAGCCCTGTGGACCCAGCTGCGGCACGCGGACGACGAACGGCTCGTCGCCCTGCGCGGGACGGGCCGCCTGGTACCGCGGCTGGCCCGCACCCACCCGGACGACGGCGGACCCGGCGAGACCTCTCCCGACGGTGTGCAGCTGATCACCGGCGGCCTCGGCGGCATCGGCCGGGTCGTCGCCGAGCGACTGGTCCGGCGCGGCGCCCGCCGACTGGCACTGATGAGCCGCGGCACCCCCGACAGCCACACCGCAGGCTGGATCGAGGACCTGCGGCAACGCGGCGTCACGGTGCACCTCGCCCGCGCCGACGTGGCCGACCGGGACAGTCTGACGGCCGCGCTGGACGCCGTACGACAGCAGGCCGGGCCGATCGCCGCGGTCGTGCACGCGGCCGGTGTGCTCGACGACGCCACCGTGGCGAACCTGACCGACGAACGCGTCCTGCGCGTGCTCGCCCCCAAGGTCCTCGGCACCGCCCTCCTCACCGAACTGGTCCCGGAAGCCCGCGACCTGGTCCTGTTCGCCTCGGCGGCCGGACTCCTCGGCTCGGCCGGGCAGAGCCCGTACTCGGCGGCGAACGCCTTCCTCGACGCCTGGGCACACCACCTCTCCCGCACCGACCGACGCGCGCTGAGCCTGGACTGGGGAGCCTGGGCCGGGGTCGGCATGGTCGCCGGGTCCGATGCCCGGGCCGCCGAGACCAGCCGGTCGGGCCTGGTCGCCTTCACCCCGCAGGAGGGCGGCGAGCTGTTCGAACGGGTGCTGGCCACGGGCCGCCGCCAACTCGCCCCGCTCGCCCTGGACTGGGAGATGCTGACACTCGTCCCCGACGCCGTGCGCACCCGTCCCCTGCTGGGCGGCCTGATCACCGCACCGACCGGCACGGCCGGCTCCGACGACCTCGTGAAGAAGGTCTTCGCGGCCACGACCGAGCAGGACCGCGCCAGTTGGCTCGAAGCCTACGTACGGGCCAGGGTCGGTGAGGTCTCCGGGGGCGCCGTGGACGCGTCCGCGACCACGGCCCTGAAGGAACTCGGCCTGGACTCGCTCATGCTGGTGCGGCTGCGCAACGCCTTCGGCCGTGAACTGGGTGTCGAACTCCCGGCCGCCGACGTCTTCGCCGCCGCCGACATCCGCGGCCTGGCCCGGGCCCTGGGCGAGGCGCTGCCCGAACGGGCGGCCCAGGCAGCACGACAGCAGACCGACACCGCCGTCACGGAGGTACCGGTACCCGGCACCGAACTGCGGCCCGCCACCCGAGACGTCGTGCGGCTGCTGCGCAGCGCCCGGCCCGGCATGCCGGGCGCGGCGCACGCGATCGGCCTGGCCGTCCGGCTCACCACGCCGACCACCGGCGAGGAGCTCACCGCCGTCCTGGAACGGCTCGTGGCCCGGCACGCCGCCCTGCGCACCGCGATCGTCAGCGGTGGCGAAGGCGGGTGGCAGCTGCGCGTGGACCGCGAGCTCGCGGAACCGGTGCTGCGCCGGACGGTCGCCGAGGACGAACCCGACGCCGCCGACCGGCTGCGGCAGCTGCTGGAGCCGCCCTTCGACCCCGCGCGGGCGCCGCTGTGGCGGTTCGAACTGGTCGACGCGGGCCCGCACGGCCAGATCCTGGTCTTCGGCGCCCACCACGCGGTCAGCGACCTGCAGTCGCTGCTGCTCGTGGCCGGCGAGATCGACGCGGAACTCTCCGGCACCCCGCTCGGCGACGCCGTCACCAACCGCGACATCGCCCTGCTCGTCGAGGCCCAGCGCGGCGGCGAGGGCGTGGACACCGAATGGCGCGAGTCGTTCCACGGCAGCGAGCGCCTGGACCTGACTCCGGCCCGGCCGCGCCCGGCGACACGGTCGTACCGGGCGGGCAGCGTGACCGTGACGATCCCCGACGGGCTGACGGAACGGGTGTCGGCGGCGGCGGGCCGGCTGGCGATCACCCCCGCCGCGTTCTGCCTGGGCACGCTGACGGTGCTGCTGGCCAGGAAACGGGAGCGGGAGCGGTTCGTGCTGGCCGTACCCGTGGACACCCGCATCCACGCGGACGCGTACGACGCGGTGGGCTTCTTCGGTGTGCCGGTGCCGTTCCCGGCCGAGGCGCGGGCCGGCGAGCCCGTGGCCGAGGTGCTGCGGCGCACGGACGGGCGCCTGCAACGGGTGCTGGCCAAGGGCGCCATGTTCTCCGACGTCCTGGCCACGCTGGCCCGGCAGGGTCTGTACCGGGAGAACGCTCCGCTGGTCGAGGTCTACTTCAACTACGTGCGCTCCGCACGCCGCCTCACCCGGCTGGAGGTCCTGCCGGCCGGCACCGGCTACTCCGACCTCGACCTGATGATCACCATGACCCCGGACGCGGCACGCATCCGGCTCGACCACAACCTGGACATCCTGGACGCGGTGGCGACGGCGGAGCTGGGGGAGGAGTTCCTGCGGCTGCTCCAGGAGACCGCGGAGGATGCCGGTGCCGCGGTCGTCGCCGCTCCCGCACCGGACGCCGCTCCCGCACCCGTGGCCGCTCCTGCACTCGACGCGGCTCCAGTACCCGAGTCCGCCGCCGCAGCCGACGCCGTGCCCGCCGTCGCCTCGGTGCCAGGGCCGCGCCGGTCCTTGGCCCTCGGTGCCACCTTCGCGCTCGGCAACCTGCCGTTGATGTGCCGTGCGGCCCTCGACGGCGGAACAGACGGCGGAACGCACGGCGCTGAGTTGACGATCGCCGAAGCGCCGTACCACCAGGTGCTCGCCGGCCTCCAGGACCCCTCCGGCGTGTTCGCCGACCCCTCGACCGCCGTGGGTGTGGTGCTGCTGCGGGCGGCGGACCTGGAGCGCTTCGGTCCGGTGGACGACGCGCTGCTGGCCGAGCTGCGTACCGCCTACCCGGCCGCGGTGAAGGCCCTGGCCGCCCGCACCCGCACTCCCCTGGTCGTCGGCCTCCTGCCCTCGGCGGGGAAGGACGACCGCCTCACACGGTGGGAGCGCGGGATCGCCGGCGAGCTGGCCGACGTGCCCGGTGTGGCGGTCCTCGGCCCCGAGGACTGGACCCGGCACCACCCCGTCGAGCAGCGCTTCGACGAGCGGACCGAGCGGCTGGCCCACCTGCCGTTCACCCCGCCCTTCCAGGCGGCCGTGGCGCTGCGTCTGGCGGACGTCGTACGGGCCGTGCTGCGCCCCGCGCCGAAGGTCATCGCGGTGGACGGCGACGAGACCCTGTGGGGTGGGGTCGCCGGCGAGATCGGGCCGCAGGCCGTCGACCTGGCCGGTCCGCGGGCCCGGCTCGCGCGCAGGCTGCTGCGCTGGCGCGCGGCGGGCGCGCTGCTGGTGCTGGTCAGCAACAACGACGAGGCCACCGTGCGGGCCGTCCTGGACCGTCCGGACAGCCTGCTGAAGGCCGAGCACTTCAGCGTGGTCTCCGCCGCCTGGGGCCCCAAGCCGGGCCGCCTGGCCGAGGCCGCCCGGACGCTCGGCCTCGGCCTGGACAGCTTCCTGTTCCTGGACGACAACCCGGCCGAGATCGCGAAGATGCGCGCGGCGCTTCCAGAGGTCTTGTCGGTGACCTGCCCCCCGGTCGCGGAACTGGACGACTTCCTGGGCCGGTTGTGGCCGCTGGTCCCGGCCGCGGCGACCGCGGAGGACACGCTGCGGGCCCGGTTCTACGCACAGGAGCGGGAGCGGGACGCCGTCCGCGAGCAGGCCGGTTTCGCCGAGTTCCTGGCGCAGCTGGACCTCGAGGTCGACATCCGGGCCCTGACCGCGGCCGACGTGCAGCGGGCCGAGCAACTCGTCCGCCGCACCAATCAGTTCACCCTGCGGGCCCGGTCGGCCGACGGCGGCGACGTCGCCCGGTGGCGGGAGCGGGGGGAGGTGTGGACGGCGGCCGCCCGCGACCGGTTCGGCGACTACGGTCAGATCGGCCTGCTCGCCGTGTGCGCGGACGGCGGTCAACTCGACGTCCTGGCCTGGTTGATGAGCTGCCGTGCGCTCGGCCGGGGCGTCGAGGAACGCCTTCTGCAGTGGCTGGCCGGCCACGCGGAGGAGCGGGGCTGTGCGAAGGTCCGGCTGACGGCGGAACGCACCGCGCGCAACGCACCGGCCCGGCGGCTGCTGGCCGCGCTGGGCGGGGGCGAACCCGACGACGAGCGACTGGAAGCCGTCGTCACGCCGGACCAGCTGCGGGCGTTCCGCTCCTGGGAGCAGCGTTGAGGAAAATGCGCACTTCGCACTCACTTGTCGGAAAAAGCACTGAAGTCAGGGAAGGAAGCGGGCACATGGTGAGGGGCTCCGATGCGTGACATGCACGAGGACGCCGGACAACGGGCGGCCGCCGAGTCGATCGAGCGCGGAGGCGGCGGCCTCAGTGTGACCGACCTGCTGGCCAGGGTGATGGCGTCGGCGACGGCGACGGACTCCGGTGCCGCCTCGACCACTGCCCGGGACGTCGACGGCCTGGCCGCCACCATCGCGGCCGCCGCGGGCCGCTACCTGCCCGGCGGACACCTGTCGTCCGACACCGACTTCTTCGACGCCGGAGGCACCTCCGTGCACGCCGTGGAACTGGTGGCGCAACTGGAAGCCGAGCTGGGCATCGCCCTGGAACTGGACGAGGTGTTCGCCGACGCACGGCCGATCAGCCTGGCCCGGCGTTGCCTGCCGGCAACAGCGGGCGCCGAAGCGAACCCGGGCACCACCACATCCCCTCCCGGCCCCCTGCCCGGCCCGTCCCCGCGCACCGCTGAGGCGGTGCCGGCCGATCTCCTCCCCGGGTCCGCCGAGGCCCCGTACTCCAGGGCCCGCCGAGAGGACCTCGACCAGATCCTGGCCGACCTCTCGCTCGCCGACCGCCTGCCGTTCACCGACCTGCCCGAGCCGCTGCCGCCCCGCCGCATCCTGCTGACCGGCGCCACCGGGTTCCTCGGCAGCCACATGCTGCTCGATCTGCTGCGGCACAGCGACGCCCACGTGTACTGCCTGGTCCGCGCGGCCGACGAGAAGGCGGCCGTCGCCCGGCTCGGCGAGGCGCTGCAGAGCTACCGCCTGCCCTGGTCCTCGGAAGTGCGCAGGCGCGTGACCGTCCTGCCCGGCGACATCCGGCAGCCGCGGCTCGGCCTGACCGACGAGCAGTGGCACACCCTCGCCCACGAACTGGACAGCGTCGTGGGCGTGGCCGCGGCCGTGGACTTCCTGCGCGGCTACCACTCGCTGCGGGGCAGCAACGTCCTCGGCGCACTCACCCTGGCCGAACTCGCGGCCACCGGCAGGCCCAAACCGCTGCACCACATCTCCTCGATCGCCGTCTTCAACGAGATCGGCATCACCTCCATGGGCGAGGACGACCCGCTCGCCCATGCCGACCGGCTCATCTCGGGCTACGACCAGTCGAAGTGGACGGCGGAAGTCGCCCTGCGCCGGGCCAGGGACCACGGCCTGGTGGTCACCGCGCTGCGCCCGGGCGGCATCGGCGGCCACACCGGAACCGGCGCCTACAACCCCCAGGACCTCAGCAGCGGCCTCATCTCCGCGTTCGGCCGCTTCCGCACCGTCCCCGCCTTCCACTGCCTCAACGCGGCGCCCGTCGACTGGGTCAGCCGCGTCGCCGTCGCCGCGATCTGCGAACCGGACGCCTGGGGCTTCGACTACAACCTCACCGGTGTGCCCAACACACTCGACGACGTCGTACGCGACATGGCGCTCGGTGGCATGCACGTGCGCGTGCAGGACTGGGACGAGTGGCGGACCGACGCGCTGGCCCGACTGGAGGCCGAACCGGTGCCCGAACTGGCCTTCCTGAGCCGCGTGCTGCAGAGCCCCACGGCCGTCAAGCTCTGCGAGGCCACCCTCAAGGGCCCGGCCGCCACCGGCGAACGCACCGCCGCGCTCGTCGCGGCGCTCGGTCTGCCGCCCGCGGCCCGCTACGACGCGCGGGCTCAGCTGAAGACGTTCGAGCGGCTCGCCCAGGACGGCCTCGCCCGGCTGCCGCACAAGGACGACCAGCCGTACCTGTGGTTCGCCGAGACGACCGAGGGCGCGGTCGGCCCGGCCGGCGCCCCCGCCGACACGCCCTGCTCGATGGCGCTCACCCTCTCCATCGCGAGCATGTACCAACTGATGAAGGAACGCCGGGTGGACGTCACGGGCGAGGTCTCCTGCGCGGCGGTCCACCCCGAGCCGCTGACCGTCGAGCGCGGCGACGTCTGGATCCGGCCCGAGGAGGGCATCCCGCGGCAGCACGGTTTGGCCCACCAACTCCTGTGCTACCGGCTGCTGTTGCGCGACGCGGACGGCGGCCACTGGTGGCTGGAGGGACGCAAGCACGCCCGCGCCCGGCGCGACCTGTGGCGGCAGACCCGCGCACTGACCGTCGAGATCGGCCGCGCCGGGGAACCGGCGAGCCTCACCGGCGAGGTCGTCGTACCCGCCGACTCCTACGTCCGCGACCAGATCGACGGCATCAAGGTGGACCCGCGCCTGACCAGCCGGGAGAAGCGCGCCGCCAAGCTGACCTGGCTCGCCTGGTTCGGCCTGGAGATGGGCCGCGGCCTGCTCGGCCCCTTCGCACGGGCCGCGGCCGACCTGCTCGACCTTCGCCGCACCCCGACCCTCACGGAGCACCACCGATGATCTTCCCAGCCGCGAACTCCCGCGCCCCGAGGCCGGCGCTCCGCAGGGTCAGGACCACCCCGGCCCTGCGCCCCCTCCAGCACCGTCTCGACCCGGCCGCCGTCGAGGAGATCCCCTTCCGGGCGGGCGACGGGCTCCGCCTCGGCCTGACCCGCATCCACACCGGCGACACCGGCCGCCCGGCCGTGCTGCTCCTGCACGGCCACACCGCCTCCGCCGACATGTTCCTGCTGCCCGAGACCCGCAACCTGGTCGACGTCCTCCTCGACGAGGGCTACGAGCCCTGGCTGCTGGACTGGCGGGGCAGCTGCCGGCTGCCGTACAACGAGACCGGGCGGCGATACACGTACGACGACGTCGCCCTGTACGACATTCCCGCCGCCGTCGCCCACATCCGCGAACGCGTCGGCGACCGCCCGCTGTTCGTGGTCGCCCACTGCATCGGCTCGCTCACCCTGTCCCTGAGCATGGCGGCGGGGCTGGTGCCCGGGCTGGCGGGCGTGGTGTCCCAGGGGGTGTTCCTGACGCCGAAGCTCGCGGGCCGGACCTCGCTGCGCATGTCGGTCGCGGGGGAGCTGCTCAAGACCCGGATCGACCACATCCCCGTGGACTTCCGCAAGGTGGGCCTGTGGTCCAGGTACACGCCGTTGTTCGCGCTGGCCGCACGGAAGGCGTCCTGCCCCGACCCCACCTGCCAGATCCTGCACAACTCCGCCTGGGGCACGGGCGCCTCGCTCTTCGTGCACGAGCACCTGTCCCAAGCCACCCACGACCGGCTGGCCGACCTGCTCGGCCCCGCACCGCTGTGGATCCTGCCCCACCTGCGGCGCATCGAGCTGGCCCGCACCGTGGTCCGCTGGCACGACACCGACCACCGCTACCGGGCCCTGCCCCCCAACGCGCTCGACGCGGCCGGCCGCATCGACACCCCGGTGCTGCTCCTCGCCGGCAGCGAGAACGGGCTGTGGCTCGACTCCCAGAAGCTCTGCCACGAGGTCCTCGCCCACCGGCAACCGCAGTTGGACGTGACATACACCGAGATCCCCGGCTACGGCCATCTGGACACCTTCCTGGGCCGGGGCGCCGCCCTCGACGTGTTCGGACACATCCTCGACTTCCTCGGCGAACGGCGGTGACGACAGCCGGGCGGCCGACTACCGTACTCGTCAGTAATCGAATGCACCCCAGGAGGCGCCCCATGCCGCAGCTCGAAGTCGACGGCGCGCTGCTGACGTACGACGACCAGGGCCCGCGCGACGGCGACGGCGTGCCCCTGGTGTTCATCCACGGCTGGACGGCCGACCGGCACCGCTGGGACCACCAGATGGAGCACTTCTCCGTCGAGCGCCGGGTCATCCGGCTCGACCTGCGCGGGCACGGGGAGAGCGGCGGAGCGGGGTCCCGGACGATCGCGGAGCCGGCCCGCGACGTGGTGACCCTGCTGGACCACCTCAAGGTCGACCGGTGTGTCCTGATCGGCCACTCCATGGGCGGGATGATCGCGCAGACGATCGCCCTCGACCACCCCGATCGAGTCGAGCGGCTGGTGCTGGTGAACTCCATCGGCCGGATGACCTACAGCCGGGGCAGGGGCCTGCTGATGGCGGTGTCGACCCGGGTCCCCTTCAAGCTGTTCGTCGCCGCCAACATCCAGCGCGCCTTCGCCCCCGGCCACCCCCGCGAGGAGATCCGGCAGTACATCCGCGCCTCCGCGGCCACCCCGCGCGAGGTCGTCATGACGTGCTACTCCGCGATGCGTGCCTTCGACGTCCTCGACCGGGTGGGCGAGATCGAGGTGCCCACCCTCCTCGTGCACGGCTACCACGACATCCAGCTGCCGGTGCAGCAGATGCTGCGCCTGGCGAAGGCCTACCCGGACGCCGAAGTGCGCATCATCGACGCCGGTCACGAACTTCCCGTGGAGAAGCCGGCCGAGCTGACCAGGACCCTCGACCGGTTCCTGACCTCCAAGGGGTGAAGTGCCGGGGACGGGCCCCGTGGCGGCGCTCGTCCCCGGCCCCCACGGGTCCCGTCGGCGCCGCCGACCTGCTGTGACTTCCCCCACCTGCCCTTGCCGCAGGGGGGAAGGCCTACCTACGTTCGATCGCATGTCCTCCCATGGCCCCGTCCTTCCCGGCGAACCGGACGAACCCGCCGCAGCGAGCAGGCCCGCGGCGGACCGACCCGGCAGCTCCGCACCGGTCGACTTCGCCCTCGACCTGAACGCACACGAAATGCTGCGGCGCACCCATGTCATGGCCGCTCTCGGCCCGGACTGGGACCCCGTCGCGGCACTCCGGGGAGAAGAGGAGGCCTACGAGATGCTGTACTCCGGCCTCAGCCCGGAGCAGCAGCGTCTGTACGACGAACTGGTCGCGGCCGGAGTGCTCCCGAGCGGAGGGGGCGGTCATGCTGCCGCTTGACCCGCAGGCCGACATCGGGCGGCGCGCTTGGGTGGACTGTCCCCGGTGCGCCGACCACCGCGGGTGCGCCACGTGCGAGCAGGGGAGCACCTGCTCCAGGCACTGGCGTTACCTGCTCTCCAACACGGGCAGCCTGCTCCACCTGCAGTGCCCGTCGTGCACCCACATCTGGAGTCACGAAACCCACTTCGGCGCCACCCGCGCGAACCAGGACCGTCCGGGGCGATAACGGCCGCCTTCCCCGTGCGAGAGGAAGATCACGTCAGGTGACGCGGTCTTGGCCGGGTACCTCTGACGCGGTACCGTCGGTCCGATATCGACGACGGCGAGACGGAAGCCGGTGGGAAACCGGCACGGTCGCGCCACTGTATGCGAGATGCTGCCGAGGCATGTCGTGAGTCAGACCCGTGGCCGTCGTCCTGTGCACCACCGAGATGGGACGCGAGCTCCCGGAGGAGGTTCTGCCATGGCGCAGACCGTCGCCCAGCCGACAGCCACCACTCCTGCCATCCCCGCCAAGCTGCCGCTGAAGGCGATAGCTCCCTGGGCGGTCTTCTTCGGCATCCTGATGCTGGTCCTGCTGTACTTCGTCGGCGCCGAGCAGGGCGCCACCTCCGTGTTCAACGGCACGGACGTCCACGAGTGGGTGCATGACGCCCGTCATCTGCTCGGCTTCCCCTGTCACTGACGTGAGGGACGCCGCACGCCCATGAACTCCCCAACGGTAAGGAAGCTCCTCGTGCGGGGCATGCTCGCCGGCCTTGCGGCCGGCGTGCTCGCCCTGATCGCCGCCTACCTTCTCGGTGAGCCGAACGTCGACAAGGCGATCAGCTTCGAGGAAGCCCACTCCCACGAGCACGAGATGGAGGTCGTCTCCCGCTCCCTGCAGTCCACCGCCGGTCTCGCCACCGGCGTCCTGGTCTACGGGGTCGCCTTCGGCGGCATCGCCGCGCTCGCGTACTGCTTCGCGCTGGGCCGGGTCGGCCGCTTCAGCCCGCGTGCCACGGCACTCCTGCTCTCGGGCTGCGCGCTGCTCGCCGTGTACGTCGTCCCCTTCCTGAAGTACCCGGCCAATCCGCCGTCGGTCGGCAACTCCGACACCATCGGCAAGCGGACCGCCCTGTACTTCCTGATGATGCTGCTCAGCGTGCTGCTCGCGGTCGCTGCCACGATCCTGGGCAAGCGCCTGGCGCCCGGCCTCGGCACCTGGTGGGCGACGGTGGTCGCGGTGGCCGCCTTCGCCGCCGTGATCGGCCTGGCCTACGCCTTCCTGCCGGCCGTCAACGAGGTCCCGAAGGACTTCCCGGCCACCCTGCTGTGGCGGTTCCGCCTGTCCGCCCTGGCCGTCCAGGCCGTCCTGTGGGGCGGATTCGGCCTGCTCTTCGGCGAGTTGGCCGAGCGGCAGCTGAACCCCAAGCAGGCAACGGCCCTGTCCAGAGGGACGGTTCCCGCCCCGAACTGAACAGTCCCGGAACACGAGAGGGCCCCTCGGAACCGTCCGAGGGGCCCTCTCGCGCCCCGACGCGGACACCGCGCCACGCCTGGTGGCCGCGCGCCGGTCCGACGTGGTCCTGCTCGACCTCGGCCTGCCCGCATCCTCGGCGCAGCATGACGGACCCGAGGACCGCGCCACGTCACCGGGGCGTGGCCCTCGGGCTCACCCGCAAGGGTTGAGGCGCCCGCGGCCTTCCGAGCCACGGCGCCCGTGGCTTCCCGCACTGCTGCGCCCGCGCCGTCTCAACGCGTCCAGCCGTCGGGCGAGACGGCCAGGGGCCTGCCAAGCCGTAGGTTCCAGCGTCCGGTTCGTCCGCTGAGTTCCGTGGCCGTCAACGGCGGTACGTCGAGCCGCCAGAAGGCAGCCGCGGGCAGGCCCAGGACATGAACGACCGCGGCCCGCACGATCTCCGGCTCGACCACCGCGACCGTACGTCCTTCTGTGTCCTGTGCGGTGTCCAGCCAGCCCCCGATCCGCTCGCACACGTCCCGCACCGACTCCCCGCCGTGTGCTGCCCAGCCGGGGTCGGTGAGCCAGCGTCCCACTGCTTCCGGCTCGGCGGCTCCCACCTCCTCGAGGGTGCGCCCGCTCCATCGGCCCACATCCAGCCCCTTGAGCTCCGGTATCTCCACGCCGTCCAGGCCGAGCGCCTCAGCCGTCTGAAGGCAGCGCACGCTCGGGGCGACCAACACACGGGCGGGCGCGGGCAGAGAGCCCGCTGCCGAGCGGGCGTGGGCCGCCCCGACGTCGTCGATCGAGTCGCCCCCGTAGAAACGGGCCTGCCGCAGCGACGGGCTCGTGGCGGGCGAGACGAAGGTCACGCGGCTGGTCACGTGGCTGCTCCTGCGGTGGGTGTCGTCGGTGTCGGCGGTGTCAAAGGGTGTGGGTCTCCACGGGGTACGGCACGTACGTACGCCGGTCCGGGGCGATGGCCAGCCGTCCGCCGGCCGGTGGCCGGGCCCGCTGGGCGCAGTCGCGGCGCTCGCAGATCCGGCAGCCCAGGCCGATGGGCGTCACGCCCCGTGGCTCGTCCAGCGCGCCCCCCTCGGCGTGGACGAGCCGGTGCGCGTGCCGCAGCTCGCAGCCGAGCGCCACCGCGAACTCGGCGCGCGGGGCGTGATGGCCGAAGCCACCGCGGGTGATGGTCCGTGCGACGCGCGCGGGGCGGCGAGGGCGGCGGCCTGTTCGGCGGCGTCGCGGTAACGGCGGTGCAGGGCGACCAGGGCGCGCGCCACCTTCGGATGGTCCCGGGCGGCCGCGAAGACGTCCTCATCGACCGGAAGCGGCACTCCGCACGCCTCATCGGCGAGCGCTGCCCGCAGACCGGCGGCCAGCCGGTCCTCGTCGGCCTCGGAGAAGAACTCCGTGTCGACACCGAAAACCTCGGCGATACGCAGCAGCACGGGAGCCGTCAGTGGGCGTTGGCTCTGCTCGATCTGGTTGGCGTAGCTGGTGGAGATGCCGAGTGCGCGGGCCATGTCGACCTGGTTCATGCCGTGCTCGCGGCGCGGCCGACGCAGCTTCGCACGGGCGTAGATCTTCCGTTCCGCCGGTCGCCGGGCCATGTGCGCACCTCTCCGTCCCAGCCCGCCTCGATTGCGAACATAGCATCCGCAGGATTCGCAGCTTTCGCGGATTCGCGGCTCCGCGATGTACGGATTCCGCATGCTGGAGCGGTGGCCTCGCAGCCGACCGCCGGGAAAGCTCATGCACATCAGCCCTCAGGCATGCCACCCGCCAGTGCGAGGAGTCCCGTGATCGAGCACCACGTCCGTGTCCACCCCAGCGCAGACCGATTGCCCCGCGAGGACCAGCTCGCCTGGAAGCTCGCCGCGGTGGCCACCGGCACCCAGGAGTTGGATGCCGAGAGCGCGGCCATGGCCGTCAACCGGGTGATCGACAACACCTCGGTCGCCGTCGCCTCCCTGCTGCGCCGCCCGGTCGCCGTGGCCCGGGCCCAGGCCACCGCCCACCGCGCGCCCACACCCGGCGCGTCGGTCTTCGGCACCCGCACCCGGGTTTCCCCGGAATGGGCCGCGTGGGCCAACGGCACCGCCGTCCGCGAGCTGGACGTCCACGACACCTACTTGGCGGCCGACTACTCCCACCCCGGCGACAACATCCCGCCCCTGCTGGCGGTGGCCCAGCACACCGGCCGCACCGGCGCCGACCTGCTGCGCGGCATCGTCGCCGCGTACGAGATCCACGTGGCCCTGGTCAAAGGCTGCGGTGAAGATCCGTTCCCACGTGCCGTCGACCGCCCACACCCGCAACCGCCGCCCCGTGCTCACCGGCAAGATCCTCCGAACAGGCCCTGACCGCAGCCAAGTTGGCAGTGCCGGGACCGGGACGCCTCGGGGTTGCCGGTGCGGCAGCCCGGAGAACTCCCGTCATCACAGGTCACAAGGCGCGCCTGCGTGGCCAGGCACCCGCAGGCGGTCGCCTGTCCGTGGCCCCAGCTTCAATTCGCGGACACAAATTCCACACATCCCTCTCTTCATACGGGCCGCGATGGTCTACATTGACCGTGCTTCACATGCTGGGACACCAGGCGACAAATGATGACCTATGGGTCCGTCGATACAGACGGCCAGCAGCCGCGTCCCTGGCGCCAGACGTGTGGGTGATCAATCCTTGGAGCCCGAGAGGGGGCCTTGGGTGCGGGGAGCACCCGAGGTTTCGACGGGTTCCCGCGCACCTCGGGAGTCCGGCAGGACATGCGAGTCTGCTGCCGCCAGGGTGGGTTGTTCAAGTAGCTCTGAAATAGCCCGGATGTCATGCGCGGGGGGGCCTCCCGCGGGGAGGAACAGAGCGGCGCGGGGGGCGGGGGCCTCCCGAGAAACAGTGTTGGGCGAACACGTCAAACCACTGGGGACCTGGGGGGTTCTGTGCGGCAAGGGGGATTAGTCAGCCCGTTTCCGTCGGAGCGCGGGCGTCTGACGAACGGGGCAATCAGCCAGCCCGCGATCGACTGGGAGCAGCGGTACCGCCGTGCCGTGATCACCAGCGATACCGTGGCCACCGCCTTCGTGGTGGCGGCGATCGGCGACTTCTTCGGGGCCCGGGACGCGGCCAACTGGCACGAGAAGTGGGGAATTCTCGCATTCGGCACCGAGCTGCTGGTGCTGGGGGCGCTTGCGGTCAGCCGGTCGTGGGCTCCGGCCGTGCTCGGCCAGGGCGCCGAGGAATTCCGCCGGCTCGGACGCTCACTGTTCGCGGCGACCGTCGTACTGGCGCTCGGCGGGATCGCCCTCACCTCGCGCAACATCAAACTCTGGATCTTCGTCGCGATCCCCGCGATCGCGCTCGTCACCATGACCGCGCGATATGTGCTGCGCCTCTGGCTGCACAAACAGCGGAAGGAAGGGCGGTGCCTGAGACCGGTGCTCGCTGCCGGGAGCCTGGCCACCGTGCGCGACCTGATCACCCGAACCCGCAAGTTCCCGCACCTCGGCTGGCGGGTGGATGCGGTGTGCACGACGGACGGTCTCGGGCTCGACGGTGACGAACTGGACGGAGTGCCGGTCGTGGGCCGACTGGTGGACGTCGCGGGCCACGTCCGCCGCGACGGCTACCGTGTCGTCGCGGTCACACCGGACCCGCACTGGTCACCGGACCGGCTGCAGCGGCTGGCGTGGAACCTCGAAGGCAGCGACGCCGAGATGGTCGTGGCCCCCGTGCTGATGGAGGTGGCCGGCCCGCGGCTGCACGTCGACGCGGTGCTCGGGATCCCGCTGCTGCGGGTCAGCATGCCGACCTTCACCGGGGGCCGCCGGGCGGTCAAAGGGGTCGTCGATCGAATAGGCGCAACGATTCTGCTGATGCTGTTCGCGCCGCTGATGACGTTCGTCGCGCTGCTCGTGATGGTGGACAGCCGGGGCGGGGCGTTCTACCGCCAGCGCAGGGTCGGCAAGGACGGCCGCGAGTTCACCATCCTCAAGTTCCGCACCATGGTCGCCGGGGCCGACCGGGCACGTGCCGCGCTGGCCGACCGCAACGAAGGCGCCGGCCTGCTGTTCAAGCTCCGCCGGGACCCGCGGGTGACCCGGGTGGGAGCAGTGCTGCGCCGCTACTCGATCGACGAGCTCCCGCAGCTTTTCAACGTGCTCATCGGATCGATGTCGCTCGTCGGTCCGCGGCCTCCGTTACCGGAGGAGTCCGCTGCGTACGGCCCGGACATCCGGCGGCGGCTGCTGGTCAAGCCCGGACTCACCGGCCTGTGGCAGATCAGCGGACGCAGTGACCTGCCATGGGAGGAGGCGGTCCGGCTCGACCTGCGGTACGTGGAGGACTGGTCGCTCGCCCTGGACACAGTGATCTTGTGGAAGACGCTGCGTGCGGTGGTCCATGGGCAGGGGGCCTACTGATGCGCGGCGGTCGTCGTACGGCCGGCGCGCGGACCGCAGGCCGGGAGGGCCTGCCCCGGGGGAGGAACGGGTCATGAGGGTCAGCGTTTTCGGGCTCGGCTACGTGGGCTGCGTGTCGGCCGCGTGCCTGGCCAGCATGGATCACGAGGTCATCGGGGTGGACGTGAACCGGGTCAAGGTCGACCTGGTCAACGACGGCAAGGCCCCGGTGGTCGAGGAGCGGATCGGCGAACTCATCGCCGAGGTCGTGCGGACCGGAGCGTTGCGCGCCACCGGCGACGTCCGCGAGGCGATCATGGGCAGCGAGGTGTCGCTGGTCTGCGTGGGCACGCCGTCGGAGCCCAACGGCAGCCTGTGCACCACGTACTTGGAGCGGGTCACCGAGCAGATCGGCGCCGCGCTGGCCGAGGGGGCCGAGCAGGGGAGCCGGCACACCGTCGTGTTCCGCAGCACCATGCTCCCGGGCACCTGCCTGAACCTGCTGGTACCGATTCTGGAGAAGTACGTCGGCGGCACGGCCGGGGTGGACATCGGGGTCGCGGTCAACCCGGAGTTCCTGCGCGAGGGCACGAGCGTGCGGGACTTCTTCGACCCGCCCAAGACCGTCATCGGCGAGCTCGACCCGGCAAGCGGCGATGCGGTGATGGCGCTGTACGACGGCTTGCCCGGCGAGGTGTTCCGGGTGCCTGTCCCGACGGCCGAGGCGATCAAATATGCGGACAACGCGTTCCACGGCCTCAAGATCGGCTTCGCGAACGAGCTGGGCGCGGTGTGCCAGGCGCTCGGGGTGGACTCGCACCAGGTGATGGACGTGTTCCTGGCCGACCGCAAGCTGAACATCAGCCCCGCCTACCTGCGGCCCGGCTTCGCCTTCGGTGGCTCCTGCCTGCCCAAGGACCTGCGCAGCCTGGTCCACGCGGCGCAGCGGGCCGACGTCTCGGTGCCCATCCTCTCCCACGTGCTGGCCTCCAACTCCGACCATCTGCAGCGCGCGGTGGACCTGGTCGAGCGCACCGGCAAGCGCCGGGTGGGCCTGTTCGGGCTGTCCTTCAAACCCGGCACCGACGACCTCCGCGAGAGCCCGCTCGTCGAGCTGGCAGAGAGGCTCTTCGGCAAGGGCTACGACCTCAAGATCTACGACGCCAATGTGAGCCTCTCCCGGCTGCTCGGCGCGAACCGCGAGTACATCGAGAGCCGGCTGCCGCACCTCGCGCAGCTGCTCGCGGACTCCGTCGACGAGGTGCTCGAGCACGCCGAGGTGTGCCTGGTCGGGACCAGGGATCCGGCCGTGCTGTCGTCGCTGCCCCATGAGGACGGACCGTTGATCGTCGACCTCATCCGCCTTCCCGACGCCGAGGCGCGCCGGACCGAACCGGGGTACATGGGCCTTGCTTGGTAACGCAACCAGCGGCGACGGGCCGGACCGGCGCGCGCTGATCCTGGTGGAGAACCTGTCGGTGCCGTTCGACCGGCGGGTGTGGCAGGAGTGCACGACGCTGCGCGACGCGGGCTGGGAGGTGCACGTCATCTGTCCCCGGGGGGAGAAGCGGGACACGGAGCCGGAGGCGGTGATCGACGGGGTGCGGATTCACCGCTACCCGTTGCGCGCGGCCACCGGAGGGCCGGCCGGCTATCTGCGGGAATACGGATCGGCGTTGTGGCACACGGTCCGGCTGGCCCGCAAGGTCGGCCCGGTCGACGTGGTCCACGCCTGCAACCCGCCCGACCTGCTGTTCCTGCCGGCACTGTGGCTGAAGCGGCGCGGCGCGCGGTTCGTCTTCGACCAACACGACCTGGTACCCGAGCTGTACCTCTCCCGGTTCGACCGCGGCGAAGACCTGCTCTACCGCGCCGTGTGCGCGCTGGAACGGCGCACCTACCGGGCCGCCGACATCGTGCTCGCCACGAACGAGAGCTACCGGGACGTCGCGCTGCGCCGTGGCGGCCGGCGGCCGGAGGACGTCTTCGTGGTACGCAGCGCGCCCGCGATCGACCGGTTCCAACCGGTGCCACCGGAGCCGGAGTTGAAGCACGGCAAGCCTCATCTGTTGTGCTACCTCGGCGTCATGGGCCCTCAGGACGGCGTCGACTACGCCTTGCGGGCCCTTGCGAAGCTGCGCGACGAGCTCGGACGGACCGACTGGCATGCGGTGTTCGTCGGCGCCGGCGACGCCTTCGACGCGATGGTGGAGCTGTCCCGGCGCCTCGGTCTCTCCGCGCAGGTGCAGTTCACCGGGCGCATTCCGGACGCCGACCTGGTGCGCTACCTGTCCACCGCGGACGTGTGCCTTTCCCCCGACCCGCGCAATCCGCTCAACGACGTGTCGACCATGAACAAGGTCCTGGAGTACATGGCGATGGGGCGGCCGATCGTCTCGTTCGATCTCCGGGAGGCGCGCGTCTCCGCCGGTGACGCCGCCGTCTACGCGCCCGCCAACGACGAGGCCGAGTTCGCGGGGCTCCTCGCGCTGCTCCTTGACGATCCGGAGAAGCGGGCCCGGATGGGCAAGATCGGCCAGGAGCGGATCAGCGGGCCGCTTTCCTGGCGGAACTCGCAAGCGTCGCTGCTCGCCGCCTACGCCGCTGCCTGCCGGGACCATGCTCCGATGTCGGCAGGCGGGCCGGTCCGTACGGGGAAGAGGCCGCGCAATTGAGTGATGACACGATCCGCCTGGTCACGATCGGACGGATTCTCCGTCGGCGGTGGCGGCTTCTCGCCGTACTCGCCGTGGTGGGTGCGCTCGTCGGTTACGGCACCTCGGTGCTGCTGTTTCCGCCGCGGTACACGGCGGCGGCATCGGTACTGCTGCCGGGGCAGTGGGAGGAGCGCGAACTGCTGACTCAGGTGGACATCGCGACCAGCTCGGCGGTGGTCGACCGCGCGGCCGCCACGCTCGGCTGGAAGGGCGTCAGCGGCGCCGAACTGCGGGATCAAGTGAGCGCCAAGGCCGCCGACGGGAACATCATCGAGATCTCGGGTACGGCCGACACCCCAGAGCGCGCGCAGCGGCTCTCCGACCAGGTGGCTCAGCAATTCGTCACCTTCGCCGCGCGGATCGCAGGCGGCAGTGCCGACCCCGAAGCGGCCACGGAGACCGAGGCGCTGCGGAAGAAGGTGGCGGAGACCAACCGCCGCATCACCGACCTGGCCGATGCGGCCGATCCGGGGCAGACCGTGGAGGGCGTGCAGGCCCGCACCGAGCTCGAGAAGCTGCGCACCGCGCTGCAGGAGGCCATGAAGAAGCTGGACCAGGCCGACCCGGCGACCAACAAGGCCGGCATGGTCTTCATGGGGCCGGCGCCCCGGCCTACCGGCGCGGCAGCACCGACGAGGATGCAGCTCATCGTCGCCGGGGCGCTGCTGTTCTTCCTGCTCGCGGTCATCGGCCACCTCGCCGCCGCACGGGTGAGTCGCCGGCTGCACACCGAACCGGAGATCGCCGCGGCGCTGGGCTCGGCGCTCCTTGGCACCGTCGACGTGCCTGGTGAACGGCGCGCGCACCGGCCGGAAAGCCGTGGCCCACGGGTCCGGATCCGCCGACTTCTCGGCGTTGACACCCGGTGGGACCTACCGACCCCGCAGAGGTCCGGCGACGAGGCCGACAGGCGGATCCGCTACCGGCGGGTGTGCGCCGGCCTCCGGGACCAGCTGCCGGCCCCCCGGCGGCTGCTGGTCGTCGTACCGGAAGGCGACGAGATCGCCCGCCGGGCCGCCGGGCAGCTCGTCGCCGAGGCCGAGAGCGATCCGCTGCTGCGGGTGGTGGAGGTTTCGGTGGACCGGCCGATCGTGCCGGACCGCGACACAGAGTCCGGTGCCCTGGTCGTCCTCAGCGCGGGCAGCTGGACCGCGGAGGAGCTCGCCGGCATCGCCGAGGCGTGTGCGGACGGCAGGCATGAGCTCGTCGGCATCGTCGTCGCCGGCACGGTCCTCACCCGTCCGACGCGGACGGCCGGCCGTCCTCCGGACGAGACCACTTCGGCGCCCGCGGTTCGCGGCCACGCGACCGGAGGTTCAGCGTGACCACGAGCACGAATTCGGAGTCGTCGGCCGCCATTCCGCTCCTCGACCTGCAGGCGCTGGTGGTCGCGGTCCGCAGGCGCCGCCGTCTCTGGTGCGCCATGGCGCTGCTTGGACTGCTGATCGGCGCCGCGGTGGCGGTCCTGCTGCCGCCGCCGCCGACCGCGGTGACCAAGGTGCTGGTCGCGCATCAGGCGGACCAGCCGAACGACACCGGAACGCTGATCCGCACCGACGTCCAGCTGCTGGGGACCACGCGGATCGCCGACCAGGCCCTGCGGTCCCTCAAGTCCCCGGAAAAACCGGAAGACTTCATGCGGGACTACCGGGGCACCGGATTGACCAACAACGTGCTCCAGATCGATGTGACAGGTGACACCGACGCGGAAGCGGTGGCCCGGGCCAAGGCACTGGCCGATGCGTTCGTCGCGGACCATGTGAAGCGGATACGGGACACTGCGGATGCCGAGGCCAAGGCCCTGTTCGACCAGCGTGACCGCATGCAGGACGCGCTCGCCGAGGTCAACAAGGCGATCGGCGGCCGATCGCGGGACAGCGACCCGAAAGCGTCGGCGAGCATCGAGTCGCTTTTCGCCCGCCGGGCCGAGCTCACTTCGCGGATCGCCGACTTCGGCCAGCGCGCCGACGAGGCGCGCATCGGCACGCCCCAGCTCATCGTCGGCACGCAGATCGTGGACGCCCCCCGCGCGGTGCGGCACTCCCTGCCCAAGGCCGCCGTCACCAGCGCCGTGATCGGACTCGTCCTCGGGCTCGTCCTCGGGCTCGCGCTGGCCGCGGTCGGCGCGGTGGTGGCAGACCGCCCCGTGCTACGCCGGGACATCGCGGCGAACCTCGGCGCCTCGGTCATCGCGGAGCTGCCCCGCCGGTCGGGCAGGCTGTGGCAGCGCCGACGGACCCGGGCGGCACGCGAACGGCTCACCGCGACGCTGGCCCGCACCCTGCGCGGCTCCGCGGAACCGCTGTCGCTGCTGGAACTGGGCTGTGCGCGCAGCACGAGCGTGATCGCCCTGAGCCTCGCCCGGGCACTGGCGGCGGAGGGGCCAGTGGCCGTCATCGACGCTCTCCCCGGCCCGCAGCTCGCAGGCCGCCGCCCGAAGCCAGGAGACCCCACCGTGGTCAGCGGCGAACGTGCCGCGGCCGTGTCGCCCCAGGAGCGCCGGATCGGCGTCGGCTCGGTGGCGCCCGGCACGGCGTGGACCGACCTCCAGTATCTCGGCACCCAGACCGTGCTTGTCGTGCGTGCCGGGCACGGCAGCGCCGCATGGCTGCACACAGTGGCGCGGCAGCTCGCGGACCAGCGCATTCCGGTGATCGGTGTGGTGCTGATCGACCCCGACCCGCGTGACCGGACCGACGGCACGCTGTGGGACGGGCTGCACACCGCGCTGCGCGGCCGGAGCGAGCGGCCGGTCCGGCAGAACGGTGGGGGTACCTCCCACGCCGTTCAGGCAGCGGGGGAGGGCCGACGGCGCATGGAGCGTCAGCCGATGCGGGCTGCACGGGTCCCGGACAACAACCAGGAGGCGCGGTAGGACATGTGTGGCATCGCAGGCACTTACCGATGGCCGGACGGAAAGGTCGTGACCGACCGGCTCACCGGCACCCTCGCCCACCGCGGCCCGGACGGTACGGGCCGCTACGGCCACCCCGTCGGTGACGGCGAAGTGCAGCTCGGGCACCGCCGGCTGGCCATCATCGACCTGTCCGAGACCGGCGGCCAGCCGATGGTCTCGGACGGCCTCGCCCTGACGTACAACGGCGAGCTGTACAACGCGCCCGAGCTGCGTGCCGAGCTGGCAGCCACCGGGGTGCGCTTCCGCGGTACCTCCGACACCGAGGTACTCCTTGAGGCCTGGCGGCGCTGGGGCACGGACTGTCTGCCCCGACTGCGCGGCATGTTCGCGTTCGGCGTCTTCGACGAGCGAACCGGTGACCTGGTGCTCGCCCGCGACCAGCTCGGCATCAAGCCGCTGTTCCTGCTCCGGCGCGGCGAGGGCCTGGTGTTCGCCTCCGAGCTCAAGGCGCTCGCCGCCGCGACCGGCGGGTCGCTGCGGGTGGACCATGCGGCGCTGGTGGCCTCACTGCTGTACTACTGGGTGCCGGACTCGCGCTGCGCGTTCCGCGAAGCGGAGAAGCTGGCGCCGGGGAGCTGGCTGAGGTGCCGGCCCGACGGCCGGGTGGAGCGCGGCCGGTTCTGGAACCTGAAGGACGTCGCCGCCGAGGGCCGGGAGCGGGCCCGGGCCGGCGAGCAGCCGGACTTCGCCGCCATCGTCGAGGAGTCGACCCGGCGCCACCTGCTCTCCGACGTACCCGTGGCTACCTTCCTCTCCGGCGGCCTCGACTCCAGCTACCTGACCGCGCTGGCGGCCCGCCACCAACCCGGGATCTCCGCTTACACGATCGGCTTCCGCGCCGAGGACGCCAAGTTCGAGGCGATGCCGGACGACCTGCGGTATGCCCGGCAGGTGGCGGAGCGGTTCGGCGTCGACCTGCACGAGATCGAGATCGCCCCGAACGTGCTCGACCTGCTGCCGCAGATGACGTACCACCTGGACGAGCCGATCGGCGACCCCGCCGCGATCAACACGTACCTGATCTGCTCGGCCGCCCGGGAGGCCGGGGTCAAGGTGATGCTCTCGGGGATGGGTGCCGACGAGCTGTTCGCCGGGTACCGCAAGCACCTGGCCAACCTGCTCGCGCTGCGCTACCGGCGCGTCCCGCGGCCACTGCGCCGCGGGGTGTCCGGGGCCGTGGACCGGCTGCCGGTCGCCACGTCCCGCCGGGGGTACCGGTCGGTGCGCTTCGCGAAGCGTTTCCTCTCCTTCGCCGATCTGCCGGAGGAGACCGCGTTCCGGCGCAGCTACACCATGTACGACCAGGACGAGCTGCTCGCCCTTCTCGATCCGGGCCTGGCCGGGACGGTCGAGGACGTTCTGAACGAACATGCGGACGTCTACCAGGACAACGACCTCGACGACTTCGTCAACCGCATGTGCCTGACCGACGCCCGGATGTTCCTGCCAGGCCTGAACCTCACGTACACGGACCGGTCGAGCATGGCCGCCTCGACCGAGGTACGGGTGCCGTATGTCGACGTCGAGGTGGTCAAGGCGGCATTCGCCGTGCCCGGCGAGCGCAAGATCGTCGGACGACAGGGCAAGGCCGTCCTCAAGGAGGCGGCCACCTCGGTCCTGCCCCGGGAGATCGTGTACCGGCCCAAGGGCCTGTTCAGCGCCCCGCTGCGTGCCTGGATGAGCCGGGACCTGGCACCGCTGGTGCGCGAGGTGGTGAACGACGGCCTGCTCGTCCGTTCCGGGTTCCTGCGCCGCGACGCGCTGGCGCGGCTCGTCGCCGAGGATGCCGCCGGGCAGCGGGACTTCTCCAAGCATCTGTGGCACGTACTGACCCTCGAGTACTGGTATCGCGGCGCGACCTCCGGGGCCGGCCAGGACTTTCCCTTGACGGCGTAGAGACAAGAGGACTTCGGGTGAAACAGGTCGTACAGAACTACAAGAGTGGCGAGCTGGCTCTGCTCGACGTGCCGGTGCCGGGGTGCAAGCCGGACGGTGTGCTGGTCCGGAGCGCCTACTCGCTGATATCCACCGGGACCGAGCTCATGAAGGTGTCCGAGGCCGGCATGTCGATGCTGGGCAAGGCCCGCTCCCGGCCGGACCAGGTGGCCAAAGTCATGCAGAGCGTGGCCACCAACGGGGTGCCCGCCACCTACCGCAAGGTGATGGGCAAGCTGGACTCCTACACGCCGCTGGGCTACTCGCTGTGCGGGGTGGTCGAGCAGGTCGGCACCGGGATCGACGATGTGAAGGTCGGCGACCTCGTGGCCTGCGCAGGCAATGAGCACGCGCTGCACGCCGAGCTGAACTGGGTGCCGAAGAACCTCTACGCCCGGATGCCGGACGGCCTCGCGCCGCGGCACGCGGCCTTCGGCACCGTCGGGTCGATCGCGTTGCAGGGCGTCCGCCGCGGCGAGCCGCAGCTCGGCGACGTGGCGCTGGTCATCGGCCTCGGGCTGATCGGGCAGCTGGTGGTGCAGCTGCTGGCCGCTTCGGGAGTTCGCGTCATCGGGGTCGACCCCGACCCGGTGCGCTGCGAGCTCGCCGAGCGCCTGGGCGCGGCGGCCTGCGGCGATCCCGCCTCCGCGGCCGTGGAGAACTCCGTCGCCGAACTCACCGGCGGTCACGGCGTGGACCAGGTGTACCTGGCCGCCGCCGGCGGCAGCAACCAGCCTGTCGAGCTGGCCGCCCGGCTGAGCCGGGACCGCGGCCGGGTCGTCGACATCGGCAAGTGCCGCCTGGACCTGCCGTGGAACGCCTACTACGAGAAAGAGCTCGACGTCCGGTTCTCCCGCAGTTACGGCCCCGGGCGTTACGACCCGGAGTACGAGCTCGAGGGCCGGGACTACCCGATCGGCTACGTGCGCTGGACCGAGCGCCGCAACCTGGCGTGCTTCCTCGACCTCGTCGCCCGCGGCAGCGTCGACGTGGAGCCCCTGGTCTCCCACATCGCCGACTTCGATGACGCGGTCGAGACGTACCAGCGCCTGAAGGACGGAGACCTGAAGGCCGTGGCTGTGCTGTTCCGGTACTCCGAGCACGCGGGGGAAGCGGAGGAAGCGGGGGCCCCGGCGGTGGCCGTGCCCGCGGTGAAGCGACCCAGCGGCGGAGTGTCCGCGCCGGCCCGGGCCGCCAAGACGCCGGTGCGCCTTGCGTTCGTCGGCGCGGGAAACTACGCGACGTCGATGCTGCTGCCACACCTGGCACAGCGCGATGGCGTCAAGCTGTCGACAGTCGTCACCACGACGGCGCTGTCCGCGGCCAACGCGCAGCGGAAGTTCGGCTTCGCCGAGGCGACCACCGATCTCGACGCCGTGCTCGGCGACCCGTCCATCGACGCGGTGTTCGTGGTCACCCGCCACAGCTCGCACGCCGAACTGACCCAAAGGGCGCTGCTGTCCGGCAAGGCGGTGTTCGTGGAGAAGCCGTTGGCGCTCACCGAGGACGAGCTGGCCGGCGTGCTCGCGGCGGTGGAGGAGTCCGGCAACGACCGGCTGCAGGTGGGCTTCAACCGCCGGTTCGCGCCGCTGCTGCAGGAGGCCAGGAAGCGGTTCGGCGCCCGGACCGGTCCGGCGAGCCTCCGCTACCTGGTCAACGCGGGCCGGCTGCAGCACGGCAGCTGGTACCTCCAACAAGGCACCGAGGGCTCGCGGTTCGCCGGCGAGGGTGGACACTTCATCGACACCGCGAGCTGGCTGCTCGAGGCCGACCCGGTCTCGGTGTACGCGGTCGCCACGTCCGGCAACGAGGACCTGCAGGTCGTCCTGCGCTACCCGGACGGGTCCACCGCCACCATCAGCTACGTCACCAGCGGCGCGCCCGGCTTCCCCAAGGAGACGCTGGACCTGGTCGCGGAGGGCAAGGTGCTGCGGCTCGACGACTTCGTTCGTGCCGCTGTTTACGACGGCCGCCGCAGGCGGTGGGTCAGTTCGCGGCTGCCCAAGGCCCGGGACAAGGGCCAGTCCGCCGAGCTGGCCGCGTTCATCAAGGCCGTGCGGACCGGCGGGCCGATGCCGGTGCCGCTGGAGTCGCTGGTCGCCACCACCTCGGCCACTCTCGCCGTGCAGGCCGGCCTGGCCGGCGGTGCTCCGGTCACGTTGGCGAGGACGCGATGACTGTGATCTCGGGGAGTCCGGGCTGGTACCTGCGGCGGCTGTCCCGGATGGGACCGCAGGAGGTAGCGGGCCGGGTGGGCGACGCGGTGCGCAGGCGGCGGTGGCGGTCGGCGCGGCCGGACTGCCCGAGCGTGACCGGGGCCCGCTTCACCGCGGTCCTGCCCGCAGGGACGATCGCCGCTGTGCCACCGGACGCCGCGAAACGGCTCATCGCCGAGGCGGACCGGCTGATGTACGGGCACGCCGAGTATTTCGGGGTGGTCCGCGACGACCTGGCCGACCCGGACTGGTGGTGCGACCCGAAGACCGGGCGCCGGGCTCCGTGGGGCTACGCCTTCGACGTGCCGTACCGGAACGAGGACGCGGTCGGGGACATCAAGCAGATCTGGGAGTTGTCCCGGCATCAGTACCTCACCGTGCTGGCCGCAGCCTACGCGATCACCGGGAACGAGCGGTACGCCGAGCGCGTGGCGGAGCACCTGCGGTCGTGGTGGGCGGCCAACCCACCGCTGCGCGGCGTGCACTGGATCAGCGGCATCGAGCTGGGCATCCGGCTGCTGTCCTGGGTCTGGATCCGTCGACTGCTCGACGGCTGGCCGGGCGCGACCGGGCTGTTCGAGGGCAACCCGGTGGCGCTGAACCAGATCTGGCACCACCAGCGCTGGCTGGCCGCCTTCCCCAGCCGAGGGTCTTCGGCGAACAACCACGTCATCGCCGAGACCGTCGGGCAGTTCGCCGCAGCCTGCGCGTTCGGGTGGTTCCCCTCCTCGGCGCGTTGGCGAGCCGACGCGCTGCGGTCGCTGGAGCGACATTTACGCAGCAACACCTTCGATTCCGGCCTCAACCGAGAGCTGGCCACCGAGTATCACGGACTTGTGCTGGAACTCGGCCTGGCCGCGGCGGCCGAGGCGGATGCCGCCGGCGTGCCGGTCCCCGCGTCGATCCGGCTGGTGCTGCTGCGGATGACCGACACGCTCGCGGCCATCGTGGACAGCCGGCTGCGGCCGCCGCGCCAGGGAGACGCGGACGACGGGCACGGTCTGGTCGTGGACGGGGCGGGCACCGACCGCTGGGCCTCGCTGCTGGCCACCGGCGACGCCGTGTTCGGCCGGCTCGAATGGTGGCCGGCGGTGACCGGCACCGATGTGCGCACCCCGCTGCTGGCCGCGCTCCTCCGGCCGTACTCGGAAAATGGAACCGCACCGGCGGTGACACGCCCGGCAAGCCTTCCGGCCCACTTCGCCGACGCGGGGCTCACCATCCTGCGCGGTCCGGGAGAGATCTGGTGCCGCTGCGACGGTGGTCCGCACGGCTTCCTGTCCATCGCCGCGCATGCCCACGCGGACGCGCTGTCCGTGGAGGTCCGGCACGACGGGGTCGACGTGCTCGCCGACCCGGGGACGTTCTGCTACCACGGCCACCCCGAGTGGCGGCAGTACTTCCGGTCGACCCTCGGCCACAACACCCTGCAACTCGATGGCAGTGACCAGTCCGTCTCCGGCGGCCCGTTCCTGTGGACCCGGCATGCCCGCAGCCGCGTCCTGGTCGCGGACACATCCGGCGCCTCCGACGGGGGGACAGCCCGCTGGTGTGCCGAGCACGACGGCTACCGGGGCTCCGTGCACCGCCGCCGGGTGGAGCTGACGGCCGCGAGCCAGGAGCTGCGGGTGGTCGACGAGGTGCGCGGCCCGCGCCGGGCCGTGCACCTCGCGTTCCACCTCGGTCCGGCGATCACCGCGGACTTGGTGGGGAACCGGGCAGTGCTCACCTGGATCCGGGACGGCGAGGGGCGTTCCGCGGTGCTCGACTTGCCCGGGCAGCTGTCCTGGCGGGCGCATCGCGGTGAGACCGACCCGCCGCTGGGCTGGTACTCGGCCGGATTCGGACGCAAGGAACCCACCGCAACGCTGGTCGGCACCGGCTTCGCCGACGGCGCGGACGGGTTCACCACCGTGCTCAGGTTCCGCGGCTAGGGGCGCGCGTGGGGATCAAGAGGCGGCACTGGGCGTTGGCGGCGGCACCGCTGGCGCTGGCCCTGCCGGCGGTGACCGGCTGTGAGAGCACGCCGGGAGCCCCGGCAGCGGAGCCGACCGCTGCGGCGTCCACGTCCGCGTCCCGATCCGTGGCCCGGGTGTGCGCCAACCCCGCGGCCGGGCCGGCGAAGGCGCCGGCGGGCGCGGTGACGGTCGACCCAGCGGTGGTCGGTGACCTGGCAGCGAAGACCAGGAGCAGCCCTTCGAACACCACGTTCTGGCTTCGACCGGGCAAGCACAGGCTCGAGCGAGACCGCTACGCCCAGGTCATCCCCAAGAAGGGGGACCGCTACCTCGGCGCGCCGGGTGCGGTGCTCGACGGCCGGAAGATCAACCAGTACGCGTTCGGCGGTACCGCCCGCGATGTCACCATCCGCCACCTGACCGTGCAGGGTTTCGTCGCGCCGCAGGACGAGGGCGTGGTCAACCATGACTCGGCCGACGGGTGGGTGATCGAGCACACGGCGATCCAGTACAACTCCGGCGCCGGGCTGATGGCCGGTGACGGCCAGCAGGTCCGCGCCAGCTGCCTGCGCGGCAACGGACAGTACGGTATGAACGCATACAAACCCACCGGCCGTATCGGCGGCTTGGTGGTCGAGGGCAACGAGATCGTGGGCAACAACACCGGCGACTGGGAGCGGCGGCGGAAGGGCTGCGGCTGCAGCGGAGGCGTCAAGTTCTGGGCCGTCAACGGCGCCGACGTACGCGGCAACTGGGTGCACGACAACCGCGGAGCCGGGTTGTGGGCGGACACCAACAACAACGACTTCCGCATCGAGAACAACGTGCTCGAGGCCAACGACGGTGCCGCGCTGATCTACGAGATCAGCTACAACGCGGTCATCCGGGACAACACGTTCCGGCGGAACAACTGGGTCGAGGGCCGCAGGGAAGCGGACCGCGGCGACAGCTTCCCGTTCGCGACCATCTACGTGTCCGAGTCCGGTGGCGAACCACGGATCCGAGCCCGCACCAACAAGATCGAGATCTACCGGAACGTGCTGGAGAACAACTGGTCCGGGATCACCCTGTGGGAGAACGCCGACCGGTTCTGCAACAGCCCGGCCAACACCTCGTCCGGTGACTGCACCCTGCTGGTGCGGGACACCGACCGCTGCGCGAAGCCGGCGATCGCCAGGGCACCGCTCCACGCCGACTGCCGGTGGAAGACCCAGCGGGTGGACATCCACGGCAACCGCTTCGTGCTCGACAAGTCCGTCGTCAAGTGCACGGAGAAGTGCGACCGCATGGCGGTGCTGGCCAACTACGGCACCTATCCGGACTGGTCGCCGTACCAGGGTGAACAGGTGGCCGACGCGATCACCGAGAAGCAGCACAACCGCTGGCACGACAACGTCTACGTCGGACCATGGACGTTCGTCGCCCACGACCCGAGCCGGATACTCGACTTCGGGCAGTGGCAGGGCGCTCCGTACCAGCAGGACGCGGGCAGCACCCTCGACCCACAGGCCGGTGGTTGAGATGGATGGGGGCCTGACGCGCGGTGGGCTGCCGGGCGGACCGGACACGGCGGGAACGCAGCCCGGCGCCGAACCGCGCCCTGCCGGCACACCGAGGATCGTCGGGATCGTCTGGGGGCTGCTGGTCCTCAACACGCTCGGCTCCGCCGGGGCGAAGACCATCGTCCCGCTGCCCCGCTCCCTCATCCAGATGGTCACCATGGGCGCGCTGGTCGCCGCGTTCGCGCTGGCGCTCGTGGTCAATCCCCGGCTGCGCATCCGGTCCAGCGCCTACGTGTTCCTGCTCACCCTGCTGCTGGTGATGAGCGTGATCTCCAGTGCGAACCTGGAGTCCGGGTTCGGCGCGCTGTTCCGCTGCTTCCGGCTGACTCTCTTCGTCGGCACGCTGTGGCTGCTCAGCCGCTGGTGGGACGGCGGCCTGACGTTCGTCCGGCACCACATCCGGATGTACTTCGCGGTGCTCGGATCGGTGGCCGCCGGCCTGGTCGTCTCACCGGGCGCGGCCCTGCCCGATCTCTACGGCGGACGTCTGGTCGGCGCGTTGTGGCCGCTCACCCCGCCGCAGATCGGGCAGTACGCAGCGGTGATCATCGGGCTCACCGTGCTGCTCGTTCTGGGCCGCCGGACCGACAGGGCCGGCGCCGCGGTGGTCGTCGCGCCGTCATTCGTGCTGCTCGCGCTGACCCATACCCGGACGGCCACGCTCGGCCTGTTCATCGGGTTGGCGTTGGCGATCGGCTCGCTCATCCTGACCAGCGCCGCAGCCCGCCGGTTCTTCACCTGGGCGGTGCTGTGCGCCGTGGTGGCCGCGGTGGGATTCGCCTCCGCGCTGCAGGCGTGGTTCCTGCGCGGACAGAGCAAGGAGAACTTCTCCAACCTCACCGGTCGGGCCAAGGTCTGGGACGCCCTGCTGGCTGCGCCCCGGTCGACCTCGGAGACGTTGTTCGGCGTGGGCCTGGGCGACAAGTCGTTCGGCGGGCTGCCGATCGACAACAGCTGGCTGGCCGTCTACAACGAGCAGGGTCTGATCGGCGTCACCCTCGTCGCGTTGATCATCATCGTGCTGGGCGGCGTCGCGTTGCTGCGGCCACCGTCGCTGCAGAGGGCCTGCGCGATCTTCCTGATCAGCTACTGCGCCATCGCGTCGTACACCGAGGCCGGTCTTGGCGACGCCTCGCCGTATCTGCTGCATCTGGCCCTGGCCGCCTCGCTGCTGGCGGCACCTGCCGAGGCCGCTCGCCTCTCGACGCCCGAAGTCCCTCGACGACACATCCCGCGCTGGGCCCGTAGATCGGAGGTGACCTGAGCATGCACGGCGTTCACGTCCTGGTGGTGCACAACCGCTACGCCTCGGCGCAGCCGAGCGGGGAGAACAGGGTCGTCGACCAGGAGGTGGAGCTGCTGCGCGCGGCCGGCCACCGGGTCGAGGTGTTCGAGCGGCGCAGCGACGACATCGCCGCCCGTTCCCTCCTCGGCAAGGCCGCGGTGCCGTTCCTCGTGCCGTGGAACCCGGCGGTGCGCGCGGAGCTCGCCGCCCGGCTGCGCACCGAGCGGCCGGACGTGGTGCACGTCCACAACGTCTTCCCGCTGCTGTCGCCCGCGGTGCTTGCCGCCTGCGCCGACGCCGGTGTGCCCGCCGTCGCCACGCTGCACAACTACAGCCAGGTCTGCCCTCCGGGAACGCTGCAGCGGGACGGCCGACCCTGCACCGAGTGCGTCGGAGCGGCGCCGCTGCCCGCCGTCCGGCACGGCTGCTACCGGAACTCCCGCCTTGCGACCGCGCCGCTCGCGGTCAGCCTGTCGGTCAACCGGCGGCGGTGGTGGTCCGGCGTGGAGCGGTTCTTCTGCATCTCCGCGGCGCAGCGCGACGTCCTGGTGCGGGCCGGCATGCCGGCCGAGCGGCTGGCGGTGAAGCACAACTTCGTGCCCGACCCGGGCACTTGCCGAGTAGGCGGGGGAGAGCATCTGCTCTATCTCGGCCGGCTCGCGCAGGCCAAGGGCGTGCGGCTGCTCATGGCCGCGTGGGACGAGATCGCGGCGAGCGGCGGTGTGGGCGTCCCGCTCGTGATCGCCGGCGCGGGGCCACTGGAGCGGGAGGTGACCGCCTGGGTGGCGGCCCGGGACGATGTGCGCTACGTCGGCCTGTTGGACCCGGCGGAGTGCCGGAAGGCCGTCGCGCGGTCGGTCGCCGTGGTGGCTCCCTCGACGTGGCTGGAGGCGTTCGGCCTGGTGGTCGTGGAGGCGATGGCGGCCGGGGTCCCGACCGTCGCCGCTGGTCACGGCGCCTTCGTCGAACTCGTCGAGGACGGCGTCACCGGGCTGTTGCACCAGCCGGGCGAGCCCGCCTCACTCGCGTCCTGCATACGCCGGATCGCGGCCGAGCCGGCCCGCAACCGGGAGATGGGCCAGGCGGCCCGGCGCGGCTACGAGCAGGGATTCAGCCCGGCCGTCGGCCTTGAGCGCCTGGTGGAGGGGTACCGCACCGCGATCGCGGGTCGGTCCGGCGGCGGGGACATCGTGCCGCCGACAGGAATCGGAAGCACTGGCTCGCGGCGGGGGGCCCGCGCGAGCAGGGATGGGGAAAGTAGATGACACGATGCCGACTCTGCGGCTCGGCGGCGCTGGCGAGCGTCGTCGATCTTGGGGCGACCCCGCCGTGTGAGAGCTTTCTCGCCGCGGACCAACTGGACCAGCCGGAACCGGCGTACCCGCTGCACCTGCGGGTCTGCACCGACTGCTGGCTCGCTCAGATCCCTCCGCTGATCACGCCGGAGGAGACGTTCACGCAGTACGCGTACTTCTCCTCCTACTCGACCTCCTGGGTGGAGCACGCGCGCACGTTCGTCGCCGACGCCGTACAGCGGCTGGGTCTCGGCCCCGACGCCTTCGTGGTCGAGGTCGCGAGCAACGACGGGTACCTGCTGAGGCACGTGGTGGACCGCGGGATCCGCTGCCTCGGCATCGAGCCCTCGGTGAACGTCGGCGCCGCGGCGCGGGAGGCGGGTGTGCCCACGCTCACGGAGTTCCTGGACCCGGCCACCGGCGCCGACGTCCGCGCCGAGCACGGCCCGGCGGACCTGGTCGTGGCCAACAACGTGTACGCGCACATCCCCGACGTGGTCGGGTTCACCCGGGGGCTGCGCGCCCTGGTCGCCGACGACGGCTGGGTCTCCATCGAGGTGCAGCACCTGCTGACCCTGATCGAGGAGAACCAGTACGACACGATCTACCACGAGCACTTCCAGTACTACACGGTCGCGGCCGCGACCCGAGCCCTTGCGAGCGGCGGACTCACGCTCGTGGACGTCGAGTTGCTGCCCACGCACGGCGGCTCCATCCGGCTGTGGGCCCGGCCGGCCGAGGTGGCCGGCGAGCCGACCCGGCAGGTGGCCGATGTGCTGGCCCGGGAGAAGGCCGCCGGGCTGCAGGAGCTGTCCGGGTACACCGAGTTCTCCGCCCGGGTGGCCAAGGTGCGCAGAGATCTGCTGCGGTTCCTCATCGAGGCGGCCGAGCGCGGCGAGACGGTCGTCGGCTACGGCGCCCCGGGCAAGGGCAACACCCTGCTCAACCACTGCGGTATCCGGCCCGACCTGCTCGCGTACACGGTCGACCGCAACCCGTACAAGCACGGCAGGTTCACCCCGGGCACCCGCATCCCGATCCTGCCGCCCGAGCAGATAGCCGCCGACAGACCGGACTACGTCCTCGTCCTCCCGTGGAACCTGCGGGCCGAACTGGTCGAGCAACTGTCCTTCGTGCACGACTGGGGCGGCCGGCTGGTGTTTCCCATCCCGGAACTGAGCATTGTCGAGGTCAAGTCGTGAAGGTCGTTCTGTTCTGCGGCGGTTATGGGATGCGGATGCGCAACGGAGCCTCCGACGACGTGCCCAAGCCGATGGCGATGGTCGGGCCGCGACCGCTGATCTGGCACGTCATGCGCTACTACGCGCACTTCGGGCACACGGAGTTCATCCTGTGCCTCGGCTACGGGGCTCACCACATCAAGAACTTCTTCCTCAACTACGAGGAGACGACGTCGAACGACTTCGTGCTGCGGGGCGGGCGGACCGAGCTGCTGTCCACCGACATAGCCGACTGGACGATCACGTTCTCGCAGACCGGCATCGAGTCACCGATCGGGGAGCGGCTGCGCAGGGTGCGGCATCACCTGGACGGCGACGAGATGTTCCTCGCCAACTACGCCGACGTGCTCACCGACGCCCCGCTGCCGGAGATGATCGAGAACTTCGCCCGGCGCGACGCCGGTGCGTCGATGATGGTGGTACCGCCGCAGTCCTCGTTCCACTGCGTGGACCTGGGCGAGGACGGCCTGGTGGGGGGCATCACCGCGGTGAGCGAACTGCCGCTGTGGGAGAACGGCGGCTACTTCGTGCTCCGCCAGGAGGTCTTCGACCACATTCCGGAGAACGGGGACCTGGTCGCTGACGGATGTGCCCAACTGGCCAAGCGCGGGAGGCTGGTGGCGTGTCAGCACCGCGGCTTCTGGAAGCCGACCGACACCGTGAAGGAGCGGGCCGCGCTCGACGACGCCTACGCCCGGGGCGACCGTCCGTGGGCCGTGTGGGAACGGGACGGCGCGGGGGCGAAGGCCGGAGTGAGGACCGCATGATCCGGCTCAGCGCCGGGCGCCTGGACCGGATCGTCGCGGTCGGCGCGCACTGCGACGACATCGCCATCGGCGCCGGCGGCACGCTGCTGACGCTGTGCCTCGCACGGCCGGGTATCCGCGTCGACGCGCTGGTGCTCTCCGGCGGTGGCAGCGAGCGGGAGCAGGAGGAGCAGGCCGCGCTCGCCGCTTTCTGCCTGGGCGCCGATCTGCGGCTGACCGTGCACAAGCTGCCGGACGGACGGCTGCCCGCACACTGGGAGGAGGCCAAGGCCGCGGTCGAGGAGCTACGCCTGCAGGCCGAGCCGGACCTGGTCCTTGCGCCGCGCACCGATGACGCGCACCAGGATCACCGCGGCCTGGCGAAGCTGATGACCACCGCGTTCCGTGACCACCTCGTGCTCGGCTACGAGATCGTCAAGTGGGACGGCGATCTCGGCCGACCGGCGGCGTACCAGCCGCTGTCGCCCGAGATCGCCGAACGGAAGGTGCGGCTGCTGCAGGAGCACTACCCCTCGCAGCGGCACCGGCCCTGGTACGACCGGGAGGCATTCCTCGGCCTTGCCCGGATCCGCGGCATCGAATGCCACGCGCGCTACGCCGAGGCGTTCGCCGTCACCAAACTCACGCTCAACCTGGGGGGTTGAACCTTGCGCGTACTACTGACCGGACACCAGGGCTATCTGGGCACCGTGATGGCCCCGGTCCTCGCGGCCGCCGGGCACGAGGTCACCGGCCTTGACGCCGGCCTGTTCGCCGACTGCGTCCTCGGCCCGGCACCCGCGGACTTGCCGGGGCACCGGGTGGATCTGCGCGACATCACGGCCGAACACGTGGCGGGCGTGGACGCCGTGATCCACCTGGCCGCGCTGTCCAACGACCCGCTGGGATCGCTGGCGCCGGAACTCACCTACGACATCAACCACCACGCGTCCGTCCGCCTTGCCCGGCTGGCCCGCGACGCCGGAGTGCGGCGCTTCCTGTACGCGTCGACCTGCTCGGTCTACGGCGCCGCCGGCGACCCCGACTTGTCGAACTTGGTGACCGAGGACGCCCCGCTGCGCCCGGTGACGCCGTACGCGGAGTCGAAGGTGCGGGTGGAGGACGACCTGCACGCGCTGGCCGACGGCGACTTCACCCCGGTGTTCATGCGCAACGCCACCGCCTTCGGCTACTCGCCCCGGCTGCGCGCCGACATCGTGCTGAACAACCTGGTGGGCCACGCGCTCCTGTCCGGCGAGGTGTTGGTGCTCTCCGACGGCACCCCCTGGCGCCCGCTGGTGCACGCCGCCGACATCGCACGGGCCTTCGCGGCCGCGCTGACCGCGCCGCGCGAAGCGGTGCACGCCCGGGCGTTCAACATCGGCAGTGAGATCAACAACGTCAGGGTCGCAGAGATCGCCGAGCAGGTCGCCGAGGCGGTGTCCGGCGCGAAGGTGGTGATCACCGGGGAGACCGGTGCCGATCCGCGGTCGTACCGGGTGGACTTCTCCCGGTTTCGCGCCGCGGTGCCCGGCTTCGACTGCGAGTGGACGGTGAAGCAGGGCGCGCTCGAACTCGCCGACGCCTACCGGAAACACGGGCTGACCCGGGAGGACTTCGAGCGGCGCTTCACCCGCCTTGCCGTGCTGCGCGCGGCGTCCGAAGCCGGCACCGTCGACGACACACTGCGGTGGCGCCGATGACCAACGCCGGCGAAGAGATGTACGCGCTGGTCGAGCGTTTGTACCCGCTGTGCCGGAGCATCACCGGTGACGGTGTGCGCGCCACCCTGCAGATCGTCGGCGAGTACGTCCCGCTGCAGGTGCACGAGGTGCCGACCGGGACACAGGTGCTCGACTGGACGGTGCCGCAGGAGTGGAACATCCGGGACGCGTACATCGCCGACACTGCCGGCCACCGGGTCGTCGACTTCGCCGCGTCCAGCCTGCACGTGCTCGGCTACAGCGTGCCGGTGTCGGCGACCATGCCTCTGGCCGAGCTGCGCGGACACCTGCACACCCTGCCGGACCACCCGTCCTGGGTGCCGTACCGCACGAGTTACTACAAGCCGGAATGGGGGTTCTGCCTGGCCCAGGAGACCTTGGACGCGCTGCCGGACGGCGAGTACGAGGTGCGCATCGACTCCACACTCGCGGACGGCCACCTCACCTACGCCGAGCACGTGGTCCCCGGGCAGGTCCCCGACGAGGTGATCGTCTCCTGCCACGTCTGCCACCCGTCGCTGGCCAACGACAACCTGGCCGGCATCGCGGTGGCGACGTTCCTTGCCCGGGCGCTGGCGGAGCAGACGCCGTACTACACCTACCGGTTCCTGTTCGCGCCCGGCACCATCGGGGCGATCACCTGGCTGGCCCGCAACGCGGAGCGGGTGAAGGGGGCATCCCCTGCTCCGGGGGTCCCTCCCGGCCGAAGGCCGGGGGAGGAGCCGAGAGCTGGGGGAAGGGTCAAGCACGGCCTCGTGCTGGCCTGCGCCGGGGACCCGGGCCAGTTGACGTACAAGCAGAGCAGGCGCGGCGACGCGGAGATCGACCGGGTGATGCGGCACGTGCTGGCCGCATCCGAACGCCCGCACCACATCACCGGGTTCACTCCGTACGGCTACGACGAGCGGCAGTTCTGCTCGCCCGGGTTCGATCTCGGCGTGGGCTCGCTCACCCGGACCCCGTACGCCGGCTACCCCGAGTACCACACCTCGGCGGACAACCTGGACTTCGTCTCCCCTCAGGCGATGGCGGACACGCTCGCCGTCTGCCGCGAGGCATTCGCCGTGCTCGACCGCAACCGGCGGTACCTCAACCTCAGCCCCTACGGCGAACCACAGCTGGGCCGACGCGGGTTGTACGACGCGCTCGGCGGCCGCAGCGACACCAAGCAGGCCCAGATGGCCATGCTCTGGGTGCTCAACCTCTCCGATGGCGAGCACAGTCTGCTGGACGTCGCCGAGCGGTCCGAGCTCCCGTTCGACACCGTCGCCGCCGCGGCCGGTGCTCTGCACGGCGCCGGGCTGATCAAGGCATGACGCCGATAACCACCGAGGGGGAGAATCCGCAGACAACGGCGCCACCGGCCGGATCCGCCAAGCGGGCCCTCGTCGGCCGGCTGTCCTGGGGACTGGCCGACCAGGCGGCCTCCAGCATGAGCAACTTCGTGGTGGGGATCTACGTGGCCCGCTCGCTGGGGGTGACCGCGTTCGGCGTGTTCAGCCTGGCCTGGGTGACCTACGGCGTGGTGCTCAACGTCTCCCGCGGACTGGCCACCGACCCGCTCGTGGTGCGCTTCAGCGGCGTGTCGGACGCGTCCTGGCGCGGAGCGGTGGCCCGGTCGTCGGGTACCGCGCTCGGTGTCGGCGCCGCCCTCGGCGCGGCGTCCGTGGTGGCCGGCCTTGCTCTCGGCGGCCGCGTGGGGCCCGCGTTCGCCTGCCTCGGCGTCATGCTGCCGGGGCTGCTGCTGCAGGACGCGTGGCGGTTCGCGTTCTTCGCCGCCGGCACCGGGCGGAAGGCGTTCGTCAACGACGTCGTGTGGGGCGTCGCGCTCGTCCCGGCCATGGTGGTGGCGGCCCGCGTGGGCAGCGTGGCCGGTTTCGTGCTCGCCTGGGGCGTGTCCGCCGCGGTGGCCGCTGCGTACGGCTGCCTCCAGTCCCGCATCCGGCCCCGGATGACCGGGGCGCGCGGGTGGCTTCGCGAGCAGCGCGATCTCGGCTACCGGTACCTGGTCGAGAACGTCAGCCTCAGCGGCGCGAGCCAGCTGCGGGCGTACGGGCTCGGCGCGATCGTCGGGGTCGGCGCGGTGGGTGCGGTGCGGGGCGCCGAACTCCTGCTCGGCCCGTTCCTCGCCGTGCTGATGGGGCTGTCTCTGGTCACCGTGCCCGAGGCGGCACGGGTGCTGCGGCGAGCCCCGCACCGGCTGGGCACGTTCTGCCTCCTGCTGGGCGGCGGGCAGGCCGCCTCCGCGCTGCTCTGGGGCGGGGCGCTGCTGCTGATGCCGGACCGGCTCGGCGAGCTGGTGCTCGGCGGCGTCTGGCACTCCGCCGCACAGCTCATCGTCCCGGTCACCCTCGGCGTCGCGGGCGCGGGATTCGGCACCGGCGCGGCGGCCGGGCTGCGCGCGCTCGGCGCGGCCCGGCACAGCCTGCGCTGCCAGCTGTTCGCCTCCTCCTGCTACGTCGGCGGCGGGCTCGGCGGCGCGGCTGTGTCCGGCACGGTCGGCTCGGCCTGGGGCGTCGCCGCCGCGACCGTCAGCGGCTCGGCCGTGTGGTGGCTGCAGCTGCGGTCAGCCCTGCGCGAGCACCACCACAACCCCATCCCCGAAGTGAGGACCTCATGACCGCCCAACCCAGGCTGAGCATCGGCCTGCCCGTGTACAACGGCGAGGAGTACCTGGCCGAGTCGCTCGACGCCCTGCTCGGCCAGACCTACGAGGACTTCGAACTGGTCATCTCCGACAACGCCTCGACCGACGGGACCCAGGACATCTGCCGCAAGTACGCCGCGCAGGACTCACGCATCCGGTACCTCCGGCTGCCCCGGAACATCGGCGCCACGCCGAACCACAACCGTGTGTTCGCCGAGTCCCGCGGCGAGTTGTTCAAGTGGGCCTCGCACGACGACCTTTACGGCCGTGACCTGCTGCGGCGCTGCGTGGAGGCGCTGGACGAGCGGCCGGACGTGATCCTCGCGCACACCGGGCAGGCGGTCATCGACGGCGCCGGCCAGGTGAAAGTCCCCTACGAGTACGGGCTCGCCACCGACTCGCCGCACCCGCCGGAGCGCTTCCGCAGCCTGCTGTTCGAGCCGGGTGGCGACGACTTCTACGGGGTGATGCGGGCCGACATGCTGCGCCGGGTGAAACCGATGGACAGCTACCACCACGCGGACCGCACGTTCGTCGCCGAGATCACCCTGCACGGTTCCTTCCACCAGGTGCCGGAGCTGCTGTACTTCCGCCGCGACCACCCCACCCGCGCCGAGCGGGCGAATCCCTCCAAGCGCTCGCGGTGCGTCAACCTGGACCCGCGCCGGGCAGGCCCGCTGCACCCGACACCCCGGCTGCTCGCCGAGTACATCCGGGGCTTCGCCTCGGCGATCCGGCGGGCGCCGTTGTCCCCGGCCGACCGGCGCGCGTGCTACCGCCACCTGGCCGCGTGGATGACCAGCCGGGTCCGGCCGGGCGCCGGCGAGCGGGTCGAGGACCGCGCCCCGTTCGACCCGGCCCTGCTCACGGTCTCCGTCGACGCCCTCGTCGCCGGCCGCGAGGGGAGGCGGGCATGACGTCCGCGGACGAAACTCCGGTGCGCGTCGGGGTGTTCGGCCTACTCGGCTCCGGCAACCTCGGCAACGACGGGTCGCTCGAGGCCGTCCTCGGGTACCTCCGCGCCGAGCACCCGGAGGCGGTCGTGGACGCGCTGTGCGGCGGGCCCGAGTCCGTGACGACCCGGTTCGGGATCCCCGCCACGCGGCTGCACTGGAACCGCGCGGAGTACCGGACCGCGTCACGCGCGGGCGCGATCGCGGCGAAGGGTCTGGGCAAGCTCGTCGACGTCTTCCGCACCGCCGCCTGGGTGCGCCGGCACGACGTGGTGATCGTGCCGGGCATGGGCGTCCTGGAGGCCACACTGCCGCTGCGGCCGTGGGGCTTCCCGTACGCGCTGTTCCTGCTCTGCGCGAGCGGCCGGCTGCTGCGCACCCGGGTCGCGCTGGTCAGCGTCGGCGCCGCCGAGATCGGCAACCGGCCCACCCGGGCCCTGGTGCGCTGGTCGGCGCGGCTGGCCGCGTACCGGTCGTACCGGGACGCCCAGTCCCGTGACGCGATGCGGGCGATGGGCGTGGACACCGCGCGCGACGAGGTCTACCCGGACCTCGCGTTCGCCCTGCCGACGCCGCGGGAATGGGGTATCCCCTGCTCGGAGCTTGTCGGAGAGCTTGGGGAAGCGCCCTCGGGTCCGCCGGGCGCGGTCTGCGTAGGCGTCATGGACTTCCACGGCGGCAACGACGACCGCGCCCGGGCCGAGGAGATATACCGGCGCTACCTCGACGGGACGATCCGGTTCGTCCGCGCGCTGGTCGAGGAGGGCAGACCGGTCCGGCTGCTCACCGGTGACGAGTGCGATGCGTCGGTGGTCGCCGCGATCCTCGACACGGTGGACTCACCGCTGGTCACCGCTGCCGAGCCGTCCTCACTGCATGACCTGATGAACGAGATGGCGGCTGCCGACACCGTGGTGGCGATCCGGTACCACAACCTGATCTGCGCCCTGAAGACCGGCACGCCGGTGCTCGCACTCAGCTATGCGGCGAAGAGCGACGCGCTCATGGACCGGATGGGGCTGGGCGCGTACTGCCATCCGGCGCGCGAGGTCGACACCGACCGGCTGCTCGAGCAGTTCCGGGCGCTGGAGAAGCGATCGGCCGAGCTGCGGCAGACCCTCACGGAGCGGAACCTGGCCGCCGCCCGGCAACTCCAGCACCAGTTCACCGCTTTGACCGCGGCCCTGTTCCCGGCGGCCGACCACGCCCACGCCATGCGGGAGGCTCCATGAAGGCGACCGAAGTCCCGGAGATCTTCGGTGCGTATCTGTTCGAGCCGACGCCGTACGCCGACCAGCGCGGCTTCTTCTGCCGCACCTTCGACGCCGACGTGGTCCGCTCGGTGGGCCTCGACCCGGACGCCTTCGTCCAGGACAGCGTGTCCCGCTCGGTCCGGGGCGTGCTGCGCGGCCTGCACCTGCGCTCCGGCTCGGGCGAGGCCAAGCTGGTGCGGTGCTCGTACGGGAGGATCTTCGACGTCGTCGTGGACCTGCGGACGGACTCGCCGACCTACCGCAACCGGGCCTTCTTCGAGCTGTCCGACGAGACGCAGACGACCCTGTACATCCCGGCGGGGTGCGCACACGGCTTCCAGGCGCTGACCGAAACCGCCGACACCTCGTACCGGATCGACCGCCCGCACGATCCGGCCGAGGACGTGACGATCGCCTTTGACGACCCGGAGCTCGCCATTCCCTGGCCGCTGCCGGTCACATCGATGTCCCAGCGGGACCGGGAGGCGCCGAGCCTCGCCGAAGTCCTGCAGCGACAAGAGAGCTGAGGTTGGCGTGGACACCGAAGACACCGGCGAGTTCCTCCTGCCCCGGTCGCGGCTGGCGAACGAGCGGCTGCACGCCATGATCCCCGGGGGCGCGCACACCTACGCCAAGGGCGACGACCAGTACCCCGAAAACCTGGCCCCGGTCATCAGCCACGGCCGCGGTGCCCACGTGTGGGACGTCGACGGCAACCGCTACATCGAGTACGGCTCCGGCCTGCGGTCGGTCAGCCTCGGCCACGCCCATCCACGCGTGATCGAGGCGGTGCGGCGGGAACTCGACCGCGGCAGCAACTTCGTCCGGCCGTCCATCGTGGAGGTCGAGGCCGCGGAACGCTTCCTGGCCACGGTGCCGACCGCCGAGATGGTGAAGTTCGCGAAGAACGGCTCGGACGCCACCACCGCCGCGGTGCGCCTGGCCCGCGCCGCCACCGGGCGCCCGCGGGTGGCCATCTGCGCCGACCATCCGTTCTTCTCCGTCGACGACTGGTTCATCGGCACCACGCCGATGTCCGCCGGTGTTCCGGCGGCGACCAACGAGCTCACCGTGACGTTCCCCTACGGGGACCTGGCCGCCACGGAGGAGCTGCTCATCCGGTACCAGGACGAGGTCGCCTGCCTGATCCTCGAACCCGCCACCCACAGCGAGCCTTCCCCAAGTTCTCAACTTCGTTCGAACAGGGGAGACCCCACTGCCGGGTACCTCGCCGGCCTGCGCGAGCTGGCCGACCGGTACGGCTGCGTACTGATCTTCGACGAGATGATCACCGGCTTCCGCTGGTCCGAGGCGGGCGCCCAGGGCCTGTACGGCGTCGTCCCCGACCTCTCCACGTTCGGCAAGGCGCTGGGCAACGGATTCGCCGTCTCCGCGCTGGCCGGGCGCCGCGACCTGATGGAACGGGGCGGGCTGCGTCACTCCGGCGACCGGGTGTTCCTGCTGTCCACCACGCACGGTGCGGAAACGCACTCCCTGGCAGCCGCGATGGCCGTGCTCACCACCTACGTCGAAGAGGGCGTCACCCCGCGGCTGCACACCCTCGGCGAGCGGTTGGCCGCCGGTGTCCGCGACGTCGCGGCCGGCATGGGCGTCGGCGACCACATCGTCGTCCGAGGCCGGGCCAGCAACCTGGTCTTCGCCACCCTCGACGAGAACCGGCAGCCGTCGCAGCAGTACCGCACCCTGTTCTTGCGCCGGCTCCTCGCGGGCGGAGTGCTGGCCCCGTCTTTCGTGGTGAGCAGCGCACTTGACGACGCGGACATCGACCGCACCGTCGACGTGGTGGCCCAGGCATGTGCGGTGTACCGGAAGGCGCTGGACGCCGCTGACCCCACCCCGTGGCTGGCCGGGCGACCCGTGAAGCCCGTGTTCCGCCGCTTGGCGTGACGAGACGTGACGTCAGCGGCGCTCCCGCCGACCGACGTCGGCCATCCGGTCGGCGATCCCGTCGACCAGCCACGCGGTCGCCGGAATCACCGCCAGCGCGGTGCACCAGCCGCCGAGGACGTCGGTCGGATAGTGCGCGCCCAGGGCGACCTGCGCCCAGCCCATGGCGGCGCCGGCAACCAGCGCCGCGGCGAGCACGAGTGACGTGCCGGCCGTCCTGCCGAGGCCGAGTCGGCCGGTGGCGAGCAGCGCCATCACGAGGGCGAGCGCGGTGAGGAAGGCGGTGTGCCCGCTCGGGTAGGACAGGTGCCCGCCGTGGATGGTGCGTCCCACCAGGTGCTTGAGCAACGTCGCCGTTCCCACGGTCATGCCGACGCCGGCAACGATGAGCACCGCTGCGCGAGGACGCCGAAGCAGCAGGCAGCCCGTCACGGCGGGCACGACCAGCGTCGCCGCTCCCACGGGCTCCCCCAAGAAGTCCATGGCCAGAGCGACGTACCGCCACGGCTGCCGCAGACTGTCCGCCGTTGGCCGGATGATCCACCTGTCCACCACGCCGGGCTCGCCGTGGCCGGCGTACAGGACCCCGAGCGCGACGACCACCAGCGCGGCGAGGGCCGCGATCGGCCCGAGCCACGGGCGCAGCGACGGGTGCAGCACCGCGGGCGCCGGTCGGCCGGTCACACGTTCACCGTGTCCGGTCGACCTGCGGTAGTGACCGCCGGGCCGACTTCCAGGTCTGCCAGGTGATCCAACGCGAGCCCCCCCGTCGTGTCCGATTCACCCTCCGGTTCACCCTCCACCGGCCACAACCGCCCCGCGGACACCCGCTCCTGGCCTGTACGCCTCCGCACGGAGCCGTCAGCACCCTAACCACAATCCGCGCGCGGCAAACCGCCGTGCAGACAACCGACTTGAGGCTCTGGAAAACCCCGAGCTTCTGCGCCGAGTACGACACGAGAAGGTTCTTCGTCTCACGCTGGTCCAGCCGTCGCACCGCCGTCGACCAGCGTGAACGTGCCTCGGCCGCGACCGCCCGGCCGGCGCCCCGTGCATGGTCCGGATCTCGCGCGGCGGGGCCGACAGGACGGCACGGTTCAACCGTCCGTCCACCCCCGACCGTCGCTTCCCGGCTCCCCGCCCGGCCGGAGCATCTGGCTCGCAGCCAGCTCGCGATAGAGGGCACTGCCGGAGAGCAACTCCTCGTGCAGTCCACGGTTCGGATGCAGCGGCGAGGCCGTCGCCGCTGCATCGAGCAGCGCCGGGCGGGCCATCCGTTCGGCTTCCGGAGTCACCCAGTCGAACAGGCGCGGGGCCATGCCCCAGCCGAGACGCGTCGCGACGGGCGAGGGGCCACGCAGGTGGCCGGCAGCGTCGGCGAGCCACTTCCCGTACGGCCGTGAGTCGGCGAGAGCGCGGACCGTGCCGCCGAGCGGCCACTGCCACAGCGCCCGGAACCCCCGCACCTGACGCAGGGCGAACAGCGGACGGGTGCGCAGCAGCCGGTGGTAGTACGCCTCGGAGCACCATGCCACGTGGTCGCCGCCGATGCCGGTCAGGTGCAACCGGCTGCCGCGTGCGGCGAGAGGGGGCAGGTGGTGCAGGACCCAGGAGCGGTCCATGATGCCGATGGTGGGCTCGTCGAGAAGGTCGTCGATGCCGAGCAGGTACTCGTAGACGAGCGGCGAGGCGTCGGCGTCCCAGACGACGTGCTCGACGTCCGGGAGGTGCCCGATCGCCCGCTCGGCCCAGTTCAGGTCGGTGTCCGCCGGATCGCGTCCCGGCCATGTGCTGGCCACCACGCGGGCGGGGGAGCGGTCGGCCAGGAAGCAGACGGAGGTCGAGTCCAGGCCGCCGGACAGGTCGCAGCTCACCAGGCCGCCCTGACGGGTACGCGCGTCGACGGCCTCCTCCAATGCCTTCCGGATCAGCGGCGCCGCTTCGGCGAGCCGCCGGACCGGCTCCGGCGGCGTTCACCACCGGGTGTGCCGTACGGCGCGTCCGTCCGCGGCGACGACCATGGCGTCCTGTGGAGGAACGGCGGTGATCCCACGCCACATCGACGTCTCGAACAGCGGATACGGGGTCGGCCACAGCAGCCTTACGGCCAGTTCCTCCACGTCGGGGTCGAGGCCCAGGACGGTGGCGAGGGTGTCGGCCCGGGTCGCGGCCACCCGCACGCCGTCGATCTCCGCGTGGAAGACGAGTCGCAGTCCGCAGGCCGTGCCCTGCACTCTGATGCGTCCGTCGAGGGCGCCGACGAGATGGAAGCTGCCGGGCAGGGAGCGGGCCAGTGTGTCGAGTTCCGCGATATCACGCAACCATGCGGCCCGGCGCCGCAGTTCGTCGGCGTCGATCGGGCAGCAGCCGACCACGGCGACGGAAGCGCCGCCGGCGTGTGCCGCGAGGACCTCGTCGTCGTGCCAGTGGCCGACCAGCCAGGGCCGGCCCGACGCATGCGTGAGGGTCCGGCTTCCAGGGCGGGCGAAGGAGCGGGCCACGGCGGCCGCGTCCGCACGGTCCGCGAAGACCGCGAAGTGCGCGTCGCCGGAGCCCGTCCCCGCACTTTCGTGCAGTTCAGTCATGACGTCGGGTCAAGGACCGCCGGTCGTCAGTTCTTGCTCAGGATCAGCCGGTCGTTGCCGGCGCGCCCGAGCAGCCCGGTCTCCTTCCGGAAAGTGCCGAGCCCGGACGAGCGTCGGTGCCTCGTAAGCCTTCTTCATGACCACTCCTCACATGCAGGTTTCCGACCACTTCCCTTGACCGACGGCCCGGGCTCGTCGGGAGCCCGGGCCAGGAAGCGGCCGCAGCACATAGCTAGCTGCGGAGCGTGAGGCCAAGACAAGAGACCTAACGAAGGTCGGGTAATGTGCAGAATTCGAATTGCTTGGGTTGTGCACCCCTCTCGTCCTGACCGTTTCCAGTGCCGCATCGGTGTGCGATCCGGGTGTGCGCATGCTCAAATAAACGTTTTGACATGCTGCCTGGCAGTTGGTCGCCGCGCTTGCCGGACGCGCCTGCCGACGGCCGCGGACGGGCGGCGCCGGGTGCTCCTCGCCCCTGGACGTGCTCCCTTTCATGTCGCTCCACTTCGAAGTGCGCCCCGGACATTTCACCGGCGGCCATCTGCAGGCGTGGTGCAACAACGAGCGCACATGGTCAGCAGCCGGCGGCCGGCAGGAGGGCGAGACTCCGGCTGAGGACGTTGATGCGGCTGCCTACGGCATGCAGGAGCGAGACCGGGCGGACTCCGCTCCCAATGGGCCCAGCGGAAGGCGCCTGCCGGGCAAAGGCCCAGGTCAGGCGCCATTCTTCGGTGTCTAGAAGAAGCCCAGCCTCTTCGGCGAGTACGACACCAGGAGGTTCTTCGTCTGCTGGTAGTGCTCCAGCATCATCTTGTGGGTTTCGCGTCCGATCCCGGACTGCTTGTAGCCGCCGAAGGCGGCGTGGGCCGGATAGGCGTGGTAGCAGTTCGTCCAGACGCGGCCCGCCTGGATGGCGCGGCCCGCACGGTAGGCGGTGTTGATGTCTCGGGTCCACACACCGGCGCCCAGCCCGTAGAGCGTGTCGTTGGCGATCTCGACGGCGTCCTCGAAGCCGTCGAAGGACGTCACCGACACCACCGGTCCGAAGATCTCCTCCTGGAAGATCCGCATGCGGTTGTCGCCCTCGAAGATGGTCGGCTGGACGTAGTAGCCGCCCTTCAACTCACCGTCGTGCTCGATCCGTTCGCCGCCGGTGAGGACCCGTGCGCCCTCCTGCCGGCCGATGTCGAGATAGGAAAGGATCTTCTCCAGCTGGTCGTTGGAGGCCTGGGCGCCGATCATCGTGTCGGTGTCGAGCGGGTGTCCCGGCTTGATCAGCTCGGTCCGGGCGACCGCCGCCTCCAGGAACTCCCCGTAGTGGCCGCGCTGGACCAGCGCCCGGGACGGACAGGTGCACACCTCGCCCTGGTTGAGCGCGAACATGGTGAAGCCCTCGAGCGCCTTGTCGAGGAAGTCGTCGCGGTGCGCCGAGACGTCGTCGAAGAAGATGTTCGGCGACTTGCCGCCAAGCTCCAGCGTGACCGGCTTGATGTTCTCCGAGGCGTACTGCATGATCAGCCGCCCCGTCGTCGTCTCGCCCGTGAACGCCACCTTGGCCACCCGCGGGCTGGAGGCCAGCGGCTTGCCCGCCTCCACACCGAAGCCGTTGACGATGTTCACCACTCCCGGCGGCAGCAGGTCCGCGATCAGGCTCATCCAGTAGTGGATGGAGGCCGGGGTCTGCTCGGCCGGCTTGATGACCACCGCGTTGCCCGCGGCGAGCGCCGGCGCCAGCTTCCACGTCGCCATGAGGATCGGGAAGTTCCAGGGGATGATGTGCGCGACCACCCCGAGCGGCTCGTGGAAGTGGTACGCCACCGTGTCGTCGTCGATCTCGCCGAGCGAACCCTCCTGCGCCCGGATCGCGCCCGCGAAGTAGCGGAAGTGGTCGATGGCCAGCGGAATGTCGGCGGCCAGCGTCTCGCGGACCGGCTTGCCGTTCTCCCAGCTCTCGGCGACCGCCAGCGGCTCCAGGTGCTCCTGCATGCGATCGGCGATCTTCAGCAGGATGTCGGAGCGCTCGGTCACCGAGGTCCGGCCCCAGCCCGGAGCGGCCGCGTGCGCCGCGTCCAGCGCTCGCTCCACGTCCTCCGCCGTGCCGCGCGCGATCTCCGTGAACGGCTGCCCGTTCACCGGCGACGGGTTCTCGAAGTACTGCCCTCGGGCCGGTGGCACGTACTCGCCGCCGATGAAGTGGTCGTAGCGCGCCTGGTAGGAGACGATCGCGCCCTCGGTGCCGGGCGCCGCGTAACGGGTCATCCTGGTCTGCCTCCCTCGGTGGCACTGCCCGCCGTTGGGCAGCCCTCGGCATGAAGCTAGGGAGGGCCACGTTGCAACGACGTTGCGCGGACGGGGCGCGGGTGAGTCGGCCGGGCACGGTCAGCGGGCTGCGGGACGGGACCATGGGGCCGGCGCGGCGAGTTCCGCCTCCAGCGCGGCCAGACGTGCCCGGACCGACGCCGTCGGCCGTACGGCGGCGAGGGCCCGCCAGACCTCGAGGTCGTCGTCACCCCAGGGCGCGTGCGCCCAGTCGGCCAGGAGGTCGGGGTCGCGACGGGCGATCAGCGCGCTGCGCAGCCCGTCGGCCAGGCGCTGCCGGAGCCGCACCACCGACGGGGCCTGGGAAGCGGGCAGCAGCGGCCCCGCGTACGCCGCAGCGGCAGCCGCTACCGCGCCCGTCTGCAGTCGCCGCTCCACGACGGCCACGTCCGACGCGACGGGTCCGGTGAGCCGGTACGGCCGCGACGCCAGCAGGCCCGGACCGAGCAGCCTGCGCAGCCGGGCCAGTTCGGCCCGCAGGGTCACCGGCGTGACCGACTCGTCCTCGTACAGCGCGCACAGCAGCTCGTCGCCGGTCAACCCCTCCGGATGGCGGGCCAGCAGCACCATGATCTCGCTGTGCCGGCGGCTGAGCCTGATCCTGCGGTCGCCGACCACCAGATGCGCCTCGTCGCGTCCCAGAGCCGTCAGCTCGGGTGTGTCGGCGGCGGGCCGACGGGGTGGGAGCAGCGCCAGCTGCGTCTCGGCGGCCCGCGCCACCGCCTGCACGAAGCCGAGGCTGTGCGGATGCGCCAGACCGTCCCCGCCGGTGATGTCCACCGCGCCGAGCACCCGCCCGGTGCGCGGATCGTGCACCGGGGCCGCCGCGCACGTCCACGGCTGGACCCGCCGGATGAAGTGCTCCGCCGCGAATACCTGCACCGGCCGGTCGACGGCGACCGCCGTGCCCGGTGCGTTGGTACCCACGGCGGACTCGGCCCACCGTGCGCCCGGAACGAAGTTCATCCGGCCGGCCTTCTGCCGTGTCGCCCGATGGCCCTCGACCCACAGCAGTCTGCCGTGCGCGTCGCACACCGCGAGCAGATGCTCCCCGTCCGCGGCGAACGTGCCGAGGAGCTCCCGGAACAGCGGCATCACCGGTGCCAGTGGATGCTCCGCCCGGTACGCGCCGAGGTCACCGTCCGACAGTTCGACACTCGCGGTGCCGTCCGGTCCGACGCCGGCCCGGGCGGAACGCCGCCACGAGTCGGCCACCACCGGGCGTACGGGGCGTGGCACCGTGCCCACCGCGGTGAAGGTCTCGTGTGCGCGGCGCAGCACCCGTACACGCTCGGCAGGGTCGGCCCCCGGCTCCAGGGCCACCCAAGGATCGGTCAACTCGGCCTCCCGGACGGCGATGCGGCTGAGGACATCGTCACTCCGGGTGTGCGCGCGGACAACCTCTTCGACCGGGCTCGTCCGAACGGCTGGGCCGGGACCGGGCGAATCGCTGCCGTCAGGCGAAGTTGACCAGTCTTATGTAGCGGACCCAGTCCCAGTTCGGCCCGGGGTCGGTGTGGTCCGTGCCCGGTACCTCGAAGTGCCCAATGATGTGCGCGCGGTCCTTGGGGATGCCGTAGGTGTCGCAGATCGCCGCGGTGAGCTTGGCCGACTGCTCGTACAGGGCGTCGGTGAAGTACGCGGGCTGATCGACCCAGCCTTCGTGCTCGATGCCGATGCTGTGCGTGTTGTAGTCCCAGTTACCCGCGTGCCACGCGACGTCCGCCTCCCTGACGCACTGCGCGACGTGTCCGTCGGCGGAACGGACGACGTAGTGGGCGGACACCTTCTTCTCCGGGTTCTGGAAGATCGAAATGGTTCTGGCATACGTCTCCTGTGTGACGTGGATGATCACACGGTCGAGGGAGTAGGCCATGGGCCGGTCGGACGCCGTGTAGTTGGAACTGCTCGCCGGCCGCCATTCGACATCCGGGTAGTCGACGGCCTGGGACCCTGCACTGGCCGGGGTGCTGGGGAGTAAGGCGTACGGGACGGCGGCGAGGGCGGCGCCCTTCAAGAGCCGTCTTCTGCTGGGTAGTGGTCTTGCCCGGTCCATGGGCGGTGGCCTTTCTGTGGGGGAAGGTCTGTCGGCTGGGTGTGGGGGACTGTTCGTCGGGCGGACGGCACGCACTCAGCGCCGGAGCGCCGCCGCCGTCTCGCACAGGCGCGCGTGCAGTCCGCGGTGAGTCTCGCGCACGGGCAGCCACTCCTTGCGGAGCTTGGCCACGCACGTGTAGTTGGTGTCGCACACGTTGGCCAGCGGTGATTCGACGGCCTGGGTCGCGAACTGGTAGGCGTCCGGCTCGCTGAACCCGTAGTCGCGGACCAGCCACTGGACCAGGTCCAGCTGCGATATCCGGAACGCGTCCTCAAGAGGGCGGGCCGAGCCGGTGGAGATGATGTGGGTGTCGGATTCGAGGCGTGGCCAGGGCGTGGTCACTTTCTTGAGCAGCTCGACGATCACCACCGTGTGCATCGCGCATTCGACGGCGACTCCGCAGGTCTCGCCCTCGCCCTGCCGGGCGTGTCCGTCGCCCAGGCTCAGCAGCGCACCCTCGACGTGCACCCCGAGGTAGCAGGTGACGCCGGCGCGCATCTCGGGCGTGTCCATGTTTCCACCGTGGGCGTCGGGCACCAGCGCCGACCGCACCTCCAGACCGGCCGGGGCAACCCCGACGGTGCCGTGCATCGGGTCAACAGGCAGCTCGACCTCGATGTCGCTGTCGCGCGCCCGGAACAGCGCGGTACGTCGCGTCCGGTCCAGTTGCCAGATCCACACGGTCTCCGGCAGCGGAGGCTGCAGCGTGGCCGTCGTGTGCGTCGAGGTGAGCGCGCCGAACAGGGGCACGGTCGTCGAAGCCGCCCAGTCGCTGGCCGGTTCGATCGACACGAAGTGCACCGCGACCGTGTCGCCCGGCTCCGCGCCCTCCACGTGGAAGGGACCCGTCTGCGGGTTGAGGAACGGGAACTCGCATACCTCCGACACCAGGTCCTTCTCCGACCGCACCCGCCCGCCGAAGCAGTCCTCCGTGTACAGGTCGAGGACCGTGCCCGGTGCGATGCGCGCCACGGGCGGCACGCCGCCGAACGTCCAGGCGTACTCGTCCGGCTCGGGACGCACGGTCAGGATTTGAGGATCGCTCATCGCTGCACAGCTCCGCTCTGTCGAAGGCCGGTGAAGGGGATTCGTCGAGGCCGAGGTCGAGGTCGAGGCGCGGCCTCGGACGTGCGCTCGCGGAATTACGTTACGGCGCTTGCCGGTTGGGCAGAAGAACGCGGCGAGGTTCGGTGGACGCGCAGGGAATTGTGGATAACTCGGCCACTCGAACGAGTGAAGTAGGCCCGGCGTCAGGCAGGTTGTGACGTCGGAGTCGGGCAGGGGCCGACTTGGGGGTCAAACAGGCTGCCGACGTGGCGGTCAAGCAGGTTGCCGAGGGCGCAGTCGGACAGATGAGGCGTCGGAGCCCGGCAGCTCGGGGTCCGGGCTCAGGCTCCTTCGGCCACGGACGCCGGATCGTCGAGGACCGCGCGTACCACCGAGTGTGCGGCGCCCAGCAGCGGGCCCTCGGGGCCCAGCCGGGAGACGGACACCGGGCAGGCGGGCCCGGCGGTGCGCCGGGCCAACTCGGCCTCCAGTGACGGCAGGAGCCAAGGCGCGAGCCCGGCCAGGGCACCGCCGAGCACCACCGTCCGGGGGTCGAGCAGATTGACCGCCCCGGTCACTGCGACACCGAGCGCCGCTCCGGCGTCGTGCAGGGCCCGTCGTACGGCGCGGTCGCCCTCGGCGGCACGGGCGGCCAGCAGCCCGACCCGGTCCTCGCCCGGCTCCAGACCGGCCGCGCGCAGCACTGCCTCCTCGCCGGCGTACTGCTCCAGACAGCCCCGCCCGCCACACGGGCAGGCCGGTCCGTCCGGTTCGACCGGCACATGACCCAGCTCGCCCGCGAAGCCGCGGGTGCCACGCAGCAACCGTCCGTCCACGACGACCGCCGCACCGATGCCGATCTCGGCCGACACGTGCAGGAAGTCCGACGGCACGCCCTCGGCGAGCCAGAGCTCGGCGAGTCCGCCGAGGTTGGCCTCGTTGTCCACGGTCAGCGGAAACTCGGGCGGCAGCAGCGCGCTGAGGTCGATGTCGTGCCAGTCGAGGTTCGGGGCGCGGACGACCGTACGGCCGTCTCGGGCGATCAGGCCGGGCACGGCGACACCGAGTCCCGCCGGACGCAGGCCCTGTTGCCCGGCCTCGGCGACCACCTCACGTATCAGCGCGGTGAGTTCCTCCGTCACCGCTTCGGGCGAGCGGCCCCGGTTCGTGCCGTGGCGGACGGCCCGGGCCCGGACCTCACCCCGCAGATCGACCACACAGGCAGCGAGGTGGTCCACGCCGACCTCCGCGCCCACTCCGGCCGGGCCGTGCCCGCTGACGGCGAGGGCGGAACCCGGCCGACCCACGCGGCCAGGGCGCGCGGGTCCCAGTTCCTCCAGCAGCCCCGAGCGCAGGAGCTCGTCGACGAGGGTCGACACCGCCGCACGGGTGAGTCCGATGTGCGAGGCGACCGCGGCCCGGGACAGCGGCCCCTCGGCACTGACGGTGTGCATGACCCGGGCGAGGTTGCGGCGGCGTATGCCCTGCTGGGTGTCGGGCAGCGAGCGCCCGGACCCGGCTGTGCGGGCCTCGTGCAGTGGTGCGGTCATGCCTCCGTCCGTCCTCGGTCGGTGCCGTCGGTGGATGCCGGCGGGGGCCGTCCCTCAGGTCCTGCAGCGGTACCCGTCGGTGGCCGTCCGCCGGGTGCGCGTCGACGTCCCGTCGGCGGCGCCGGCCGGAATGTCAGTTGGTCTGCGTCCCCCGCTCCAGCAGGGGGGCCGCGTCGGAGAGTACCCCGGTGATCCTGGCCAGCGCCGCCTCGTCCCGCTCCACCGCGTCCAGCACGGGCCCCTCGGCGGTCTTCCAGCGCCGCGCCACCGCGGCCGGATCCTCCCCGGTCAGCACGCCCGCTGCCTGGGCCGCGGCGCCGAGAGCGACCAGCTCCTTCGCCTCGGGCACCTGGACCGGCCGCCCCGACAACCGGCGTACCGTCTGCTGCCAGGCTCTGCCCCGGGCTCCGCCGCCGATCAGCAGCAGGGGCGCGGTGCGGTCGGCGTCCTGGTCGAGGACCAGATCGAGCGCCCCGAGCAGTGCGTGGACGGCGCCGTCGTACGCGGCCTGCAGCAGCTGCCCCGCGGTCGTGTCGTGACGCAGTCCGTGCAGCAGCCCGGAGGCGTTCGGCAGATTCGGGGTGCGTTCGCCGTCGAGGTAGGGGAGCAGGGTGACCGTGGTGCCGGGTTCGACGGCCTCCCGGTCCAGGCCGAGCAGCCCTGCGACGCGGTCCACGGCGAGCGTGCAGTTCAGGGTGCAGGCCAGTGGCAACCAGTCCCCGCGCGCATCGGCGAAGCCCGCCACCGTACCGGTCGGGTCGCCGGGCCGGTGCTGCGACACCGCGTACACCGTGCCCGACGTGCCGAGGCTCAGGACCGGCGTGCCCGAGCGCAGACCGAGGCCGAGCGCGGCGGCGGCGTTGTCCCCGGTTCCGGGCGCGACCAGGGTGCCCTTGGAGAACGGCAGGTCGTGACTGTCGCGTACGGTTCCCACCACCTCGCCGGGCCGCACCACGCGGGGCAGCAGTGCCGGGTCGAGCCCCACATGGGCGAGGATCTCCTCGTCGTACGCCTCCGTCACGGACGCCCACCAACCCGTTCCCGAGGCGTCCCCGCGGTCGGTGGTGCCCAGCCCCGTCAGGTGTCCGGTCAGGTAGTCGTGAGGGAGACGCACGGCTCTCGTCGCCCGGACCGCGTCCGGTTCGTTCTCGGCCAGCCACGCCCACTTCGCGATCGTGAAGGAGGCGCCGGGCACACTGCCCGTGCGCTCCGCCCATGCCTTCGGGCCGCCGAGTTCCTCGACGAGACGGCGTGCCTGCGCGGCCGAGCGCACGTCGTTCCACAGCAGGGCGGGCCGCACCGGTTCGCCCCGGCCGTCCAGGGTGACGAGTCCGTGCTGCTGGCCGGCGATCGACACGGCGGCGGCCTCGTGCGCCGCGTCCCCGCACTGGTCGAGCGCCGCGCACAGGGCGTCCCACCACTGGCGCGGGTCGCTCTCCCGCCCGGCCCCGGCGGAGACGGTGTGCGGTGCCTGGCCGCTCGCCACGACCTGCCCGGTGGCCGCGTCGACGACGAGCACCTTGGTGGACTGGGTGGACGAGTCCACACCGACCACAAGCGGACCCTCGGCTGCTGACATCGGGCTCTCCCTCTTCCGCGGCTCGTGGGATCTGACCTGGTGTTTTCACGGTGTTCTGGGCGCGGCGACGCGGATGCCGCGCCCGTCGCGGCCACCTTGTCCCTTCCCAGGGATGTGTTCGCATACTAATTTGTAAACCGCCATGACGAAATAGTCGCAAGCGAGCAAGGAGCCGCGGCATGAGCTACCAGCCCACCCCCGAGGACAGGTTCACCTTCGGCCTGTGGACCGTCGGCTGGCAGGGACGGGACCCGTTCGGCGACGCCACGCGTCGCGCCCTCGACCCGGTCGAAACGGTGCAGCGTCTGGCCGAACTCGGTGCCCACGGCGTGACCTTCCACGACGACGACCTGATCCCCTTCGGGTCCTCCGACACCGAACGCGAGTCGCACATCAAGCGCTTCCGCCAGGCACTCGACGCGACCGGCATGACCGTTCCGATGGCCACCACCAACCTCTTCACGCACCCCGTCTTCAAGGACGGCGCGTTCACCGCAAACGACCGCGACGTCCGCCGATACGCGCTGCGCAAGACGATCCGCAACATCGACCTGGCGGTCGAGCTGGGCGCCAGGACGTACGTGGCCTGGGGCGGCCGGGAGGGGGCGGAGTCGGGCGCCGCCAAGGACGTGGGGGCCGCCCTCGACCGCATGAAGGAGGCGTTCGACCTTCTCGGCGAGTACGTCACCTCCCAGGGCTACGACCTGCGCTTCGCCATCGAGCCGAAGCCGAACGAGCCCCGCGGCGACATCCTGCTGCCCACTGTCGGCCACGCGCTGGCGTTCATCGAGCGCCTGGAGCGCCCGGAGCTGTACGGCGTCAATCCCGAGGTGGGCCACGAGCAGATGGCCGGGCTCAATTTCCCGCACGGCATCGCACAGGCCCTGTGGGCCGGCAAGCTCTTCCACATCGACCTCAACGGTCAGTCCGGCATCAAGTACGACCAGGACCTGCGCTTCGGCGCCGGTGACCTGCGCGCCGCCTTCTGGCTGGTCGACCTGCTGGAGAGCGCCGGCTACGACGGGCCGCGCCACTTCGACTTCAAGCCGCCGCGGACCGAGGACCTGGACGGTGTGTGGGCGTCGGCGGCGGGCTGCATGCGCAACTACCTCATCCTCAAGGAGCGTTCGGCCGCCTTCCGCACCGACCCGCAGGTGCAGGACGCCCTGCGCGCCTCCCGGCTGGACCAGCTGGCCCGGCCCACCGCCGCGGACGGCCTGCAGGCGCTGCTCGCGGACCGCTCGGCCTTCGAGGACTTCGACGTGGAGGCGGCTGCCGCGCGCGGGATGGCCTTCGAGCGCCTCGACCAGCTGGCGATGGACCACCTGCTGGGCACGCGCGGCTGAGAAAGGATGTCTCCGTGCCGCGCGCGGCTTAAAAGCACGCACGGGCCGCACGTGGCTGAGAAGGCGCCCACGGGCCGCACGTGGCTGAGAAGGCGCCCATGGGGCGCGCGTGACTGGCGCCCACGTGTCATGCCCGGCTGAGACCGACGCGTGCGTGTGCAGGGACCCCGTGCGAAATGCTCCGGAATCATGCGGTCCATGACATGGGTCCGTGTCAACGTTCGCGCGAGGGTCGCGTTCCGGCCTCTTCGCGGTGACGCTGAGCGGTATGGCAGCCCCGCCCGTACCGCCTCGGCCGCCCGGACCTCCGGATGGCACGCCGCCTTCGGGCGGTGGCTTCGGACCACCTCTCGGAGAACATCTTCCGCCGGCGTACGGAGACCGCCTTCCGTCCGGGTCGCACAGGCGCAGCACCCCGCTGCTGGTCCTCATGACCGTGATCGTGGCCGCCGGTGCCGTCGCCGTCGTGTTGATGATGGCGTCCTCGAGGGGCGGCTCACCCGGCAGGAAGCCGCCCATCGAGGCCAGTCCCCGGACGAGCGGCTCGCCCCGCCCCTCCTTGAGCATCCCGACCGGGCTGCCGAGCAGGCTCCCCAGCAAGTTGCCGTCCTTGCCCCCAGGCTTCCCGAGCAGTCTGCCGACCGGGATCCCCGGCGACCTCGAATCGCTGATTCCGTCCCTGGAGGACGGCTCTCTGCCGTGACCTGCCGTCAGACGGTGCGCGACAGTCGCAGGTGGGCCGGCCTGGGCAGTTCGCCCGGGGGTGTCGTCAACCCCCGGCCGATACCCCGGGTGACCCCCGGCTGCAGTCGGGGGATGGCGCCATGGCCGCCGCGGTCCGCTGATTCGTACGTTTCCTCAGGTCAGGATGCTGCCCAGAGAGCCGGAGACCAGCCATGCCCCTGCCCATCGCACCCGTTGCCGCGCGCATCCCCGAGCCCCCGGGCGCCTCACCCGCCGGAAGTGAATTCGCCCCCCTGCTGCACTCGGTCAAGGACCACGGACTCCTGGAGCGGCGGAACGCCTGGTACGCGCGGGGCATCGCCCTCAACGCCCTCGCCCTGGCCGGCACGGTCACCGGGGTCGTCGCGATCGGCAACTCGTGGTGGACGCTCTGCCTGGCCCCCCTGCTCGCCGTGCTCTCCGCGCGCACGGCATTCATAGGTCACGATGCGGGCCATGCCCAGATCACCGGGAACAAGGACGTCGGCCGGATGATCGGCCTGGTGCACGGCAATCTGCTGCTCGGCCTCAGCTACGGGTGGTGGAACGCCAAGCACAACCGTCACCACGCCAACCCCAATCACATCGACAAGGACCCGGACGTCGCCGCGGACGTCCTGGTCTTCACGAGCGAGCAGGCCAGGAGCCGCACGGGCTTCCGGCGCAGGCTCACCCGAAACCAGGCCTGGCTGTTCTTCCCCCTCACCCTCCTGGAGGCGATCGCCCTCAAGGTGCACAGCTTCCAGGACCTGCGCCGACGGCCTCCCAAGGAGAGGACGCTGGAAGCGGCACTGCTGATCGGCCATGTCGCGGCCTACACGACGCTGCTGCTCACCTGCCTGTCGCCCGGCAGGGCGCTGGCGTTCGCCGCCCTCCACCAGGCACTGTTCGGACTGCACCTGGGGCTGGCCTTCGCACCCAACCACAAGGGTATGGAGATGCCCGATCCGCACGGCGAGCGCTGGGGACACCTGCGCCGCCAGGTGCTGACCTCACGCAACGTTCACGGCGGAGCCCTGACGGACTGGTTCCTGGGCGGCCTCAACTACCAGATCGAGCACCACCTGTTCCCCAGCATGCCCCGCCCCCATCTGCGGCTCGCCCAGCCCCTGGTCCGTGCGCACTGCCGGGACCTGGGCATTCCGTATGCCGAGACAGGTCTCCTCGACTCCTACCAGCAGGCACTGCGGCACATGCACGAAGTCGGGCAGCCCCTCAGGATGGACTAGCCGGGATGCCCCGCCGACCGGCCGGGACACCCCGCCCGGACGCGGACGGAGGCCGGACCCGGCACGACCAGTAGGGGGCCCGGCTCAGGGACGCCTCAGGGTCGCGGTCAGGAACCGCCGGAAGCACGAGCCCGTTTTCACGACAGAGAGCGGCAGTGGCCGCGAAGGAGGCGACAGATGTCGAAGAACGCGAAGATCGCCGCAGGAGGTGTGGTGGTCGGGCTCATCCTGCTGATCTGGCTGCCCTGGTGGGCCGCGCTCCTGGTAGTCCTGGGAGTCCCGGCCGCCGCGTACCTCACGCTCGACCCCTCGCAGCGCCGCAGGCTGCGCCGCGTCACCCGCAAGGAGCTGGGCCGCTGAGGCACTACCGCTGCCGCGCGTCAGCGCCCAGCGCGCAGGAGCCGGTGACATCGCCGCCCACGGGCCTGCCGACGGTACGGTCCGCGGGCGGCTGGATGCCGCGCTCCACCCACCTCACCAGCGCGTCGAAAGCCGACCGGTAGCACGGCAGGATCGGACGCAGCCGGTCCGGATAGGTGTCGTACAGCCCGTCGACGTGGGTGCCGCCCTGGATCGTGTAGTAGCGGTGCAGCCCGCCGCGCCCGCTCGCGTCGACCATGCGTGCGTACACGTCCGAGTCCGCGGCCTTCGGCAGCAGCGCGTCCACGTCGCCGTGCAGCGTGATGAGGGGCCTGCCGATCCGACCGGTCAGCCCCACACGGGCCACGGCACGGCGTACGGAGGCCGGACGGGACGCGTAGTCGTAGGCCGCGTCGGAGGCACACGGTGCCAGGATCTGCTCCGGTGTGCTCCCCGCGGACGGCCCAGGACAACCCGGGTCGTATCCGGGGTCGAACTCGGCACGGTAGATCTTCTGTGTGACGCCCCAGTAGGCCTGCTCGTGGTACGGCCACAGAAACTCCGAGCCGCGGGGGAAGCCGACCGCGTACATGTCCTCGTCACTCGCCGACCCAAGAGTCCGCGCGACCGCCGTGGGCAGCGAGGTCAGAAGACCGGGACCATCGGGCGTCCACAGGGCACCCTCCCAGTCGACGCCTCCGTCGTACAGCTCCGGATGGTTCTCCAGCTGCCAGCGCGTGAGGTAGCCGCCGTTGGAGATGCCAGTCATGTACGTGCGGCGCGGGGCGCGGCCGTAGCGCTGGGCGACGGCACGTTTGGCGGCCCGCGTGAGCTGGGTCGTCCGCGTGTTCCACTCGGCCACGGCATCACCGGGCCGGGTGCCGTCGCGGTAGAAGTCGACTCCGTTGTTCCCCTTGTCGGTGGCGGCGTAGGCGTAGCCCTGGGCCACTGCCTGGTCCGAGATCGCCCTGTCCGTGGCGTACTGCTTGCGGGTGCCGGGTGCTCCGGTCACCACGAGCCCGCCGTTCCAGTGGTCGGGCAGCCGGATCACGAACTGGGCGTCGTGCCGGCGGCCATGGGTGGTGTTGAAGTGCGAGGAGTCCGGGAAGTAGCCGTCGATCTGCATGCCGGGCACGCCGGACGGAGCGGGGGTCCCGCGAGCCGTGAGCCCCGCCTGGTCTGCCGTGTCGGTGAACGGGGTTCCGGCCAGCCCCGTAGTGGTCAGGTCCGTGAGACACGCGCTCTGCTGGAACGCTGCGCCCGGCACCCGCACAAGCTCCTGGCGCGCGCAGTGGCCGTCGCCATCCGCCGTGGCCCGGGCCGGAGGCGGCCAGGTGAGAGCAGCCGTCACCAGCGTGGCGGCGAGCAGCGGGACACCTCGGTACAGACGCACGACGGCCTCCAGGCGTGAGGGGAAGCGGAGCAGCACGGGTAGTGGACCCGGGAGCTGCCTCATCGTGCGGTCCCGCCTTCGCGTCATCCATGGCTTGGCGCCACACCGAGTGGCGATCCCGCATGGGGAGCCGCAACACGTGAGGGAGGTGAAGTCCCTTGCCCAGCAAGGATCTGCGCACCGCCTGTCGCCGAGCTGGGTGTGTCGCCCGCCCCGCTCGGATGGGATACGGGTGCAGCCGACAGCCGACAGCCGACAGCCGACAGCCGACAGCCGACAGCCGACAGCCGACAGCCGACAGCCGACAGCCGACAGCCGACGACCGCCACCTCGCACACGCCCCGGAATTCAGCTCGGGCGTACCGCCAGCTTGTCGAGAGCCTGGAGCAGGCCGGGCAGTTCGGGGCCGCGGCCGACGGGCAGGACTTCACCGGGTTCTTCGTCGAGGAGCACGAAGGCGATGTCGTCGGTGCGCGCCACCATCGACCAGCCGGGACCGTCGGCCCGCAGGGTTCGCGCGTCGCCCGGGGCGAAGGACGACCTGACGCGGCCGAGCGGCGGCGGCGAGTCCACATACGCGCGAGCCTCCGCCAGCACCCGCCGAATGCCGCCGTGGCCCGGTGCGGTGTCCCTGTCGGCATCGTCCGGAGAGCGGTCGGTCGCGTCGGCCCCCTTGCCGGGCGTCGAGAAGGTGTCGTCGTCGATCTGCTCTCGCCAGACGGCCCACTGCAGGGCGATCTCGTCGGCGCCCAGGCGCCGCTGTGCGGGACCCCAGGTGCTGGTGTCGGGTGGCGACAGCGGCGGCCCGTCCGAGACCTCCGGGCCCGGGTCGTGCGGTGCGGGCACGCCGGGGGCCGCGACGGCGACCGCGAGGGGCCAGCCCGGCAGGGCGGTGACGACGGAGCGCTCGTCGGGCGACAGGTCGTACTCCATGCCGCAGTCCCAGGACGCGATGGCGACGGCCACCAGCGACACGTCGTCGATGGCGACCGTCCATCGTGCCCCGTCACCGTCCTGACCGAGCACCAGACCGTATCCGTCGGCGCGCGGCGCGAGCCCGAGCGCCGCGCAGGCCTCCGGATAGTCGTCGCCCAGCACACTCGGGAACTGCGCCGGCGTCAGCAGTACCGCCGTGAGCACGTAGAGCGCATCGTCCGCGGCGGCGACGGCGTCCTCATCCGTCCCGGCCATCCCAGCCTCCCCATCGTTTGGTCCAACGGCGCGCACCCTAGTGCGAGTGGAAGGCGGTTGTCACGACTCCTGTGTGCACTCGGACCTGCAGTTTTCCGCCTGGACGGGGGCGAAACGACCTTCGGGCCGCCGCATCTTTCAGGCGGCCGGGAGCCCGAGCAGCGCCCGCGCCACCGTCTGCGGCGACTCGTCCCGCTCCCGGGCCAGGGCGATCACGGCCCGGCACGCCAGTTCACTCACACCGAACGACAGCGCCTCCGGCGAGACCCAGGTCGTGGCCTCGTCGATCCGTTCCTGATCGTCCTCCGCGCAGGCGGACACGTAGACGGCAGCGGCTTCGAAGAGGTTGTGCCCACGGGTGTCCCGGCCGCTGCTCGTTCCCGCACGCAAGGAGACGACGAATCTGGCGACGGACTTGCGGAGCCAGCCGAACATGTGGTCCACCTTCCCCCTGTGGTTTCCGGCACCGATCGTTCATTTGCTGCTACTCAACGTAGAGTTGGAGTTCTTGCGGCAGAAGGGGGACGGCGCTGTGAAGCGTTTCGAGCGGCTGGAACAGATCCGCCGGATGGACCCGGTGGCGGACGCGTCGAAGATCTACCGGCTCACCGCGGCGTACGAGTTCCCATGGGACCTCACCCGCGCCTTGGAACTGGCGCTGTACCGCACGTACGCGGTCCCGAGCATCGGCCGGCTGCTCGCCGAAACCGCGGAGCTCACGGACCGTACGCAGAAGCGCTACGACGACACCTCGCTGCTCCTCGACGCCGTCGTCGAACACGGTTTCGGTAGCGAGCAGGGTCGCACCGCGATCCGTCGCATCAACCAGATGCACCGCAGCTACGACATCAGCGACGACGACATGCGGTACGTGCTCTGTACGTTCGTCGTCGTGCCTCGGCGGTGGATCGACGCCTACGGCTGGCGCCGCCTCTCCCGGCACGAGGTCGTCGCGTCCGCCGTCCACTACCGCACATTCGGCCGGCACATGGGCATCCCGGACATCCCCGAGTCCTACGAGGACTTCGAGGCCCACCTCGACGCCTACGAGGAGGCCCACTTCGGCTGGGACGAGCAGGCCCGGCGGGTTTCCGACGCCACGCTCGGCCTGATGGCCTCCTGGTACCCACGCCCCCTCGCGCCTCTTCTGCGTACCGCGACCCTCGCCCTGCTCGACGAACCTCTGCTGCGTGCCTTCCGCTACGAGCCCCCGGCCGCCCTCACCCGAGCGCTCGTGCGCCGTGCGGTCCGCACCCGAGGTCGCGTCACGCGCCTGCTGCCGCCGCGGCGGGCCCCGCACTTCGCGCGGCAGAACTGGGAGATCAAGAGTTATCCGAAGGGCTACCGTCTGGCCGACCTCGGCACCCGGCCGGTCCCCGGCCTCCGAGGCTGCCCTGTGCGGCACACGGGTACCTCAGCGGTCGGACCCGTCGAGTGACTCGATCGTGGTGCGCAGCCAGCCGAGTTCGGCCTGCGACGTGGCGCGCGCGATGGTGAGGATGCCGCGCCGGAAGGGATCGTCGACCTCCTCGGCACGCACCGGGCTGTCACGTTCGTAGAAGAAGCTCGTGGGCGTCTCCAGGAAGGCCAGTCGGCGTCGCAGCACGGCTGCCTGGGCGCCGGGATCGTCCAGGTGCCTGAGGAAGGCGAGCACGGTGAACCAGCGGTTCTCGTCGGTGATGTCACAACGTCATGTTCGACAACCCGGACGTGTTCGCCGCGGCCGTCGCCGGACGGGTCTGACGCAGCGGTCTTGCCGACCGGCCGGGTCGGTACCACGTCAGCCTTCCGTCCGCGCCCGTACCGGTCAGGCTCCCCGAACGGCCAGCGCCAGGAAGCGGGCGTCCTCGTCGACGTACGACGTCATGCGCCACCCGGAACCGGCCAGCAGCGAACGCAGATTGCCCTCCGCGCGGAGGTCGTCCGCCGTGATCCGGCGCCCTTGACGTGCGGCCAGCGCGGCCCGGCCGATCGGGTGGAAGAGCGCCAGCGTGCCGCCGGGGCGGACCACGCGCGCCACCTCGCGCAGGTTCTCGGTGGGGTGGGGCAGGTGCGCGATGAGACCGGCGGCAAAGACGGCGTCGAGCGACTCCGACTTGAGGGGCAGCGCAGCGACGTCGGCGAGCAGCAGCCGCCCGTCGCGGTCCCGGCCGGCCCGTACGGCGGCCTGCAGCATGGCCGGGGTCAGGTCGGCCCCGACGACCACTCCCGAGGGCCCGACGGCGGCACGGAGCGCCGGGAGGGCCCGCCCGGTGCCGCAGCCCGCGTCCAGCACGCGATCGCCCTCGTGCAGGCCGAGCTCGGCGACCGCGGCCGCGTAGGCGGGGCCGTCGTCGGGAAAGCGGCTGTCCCAGTGTGCCGCGCGAGCGGTGAAGAACTCCTGTACGTGTGTGTGGTCGTCGCTCATGTTCCGCATGATTCCTTACCGGCGTGGATGAACGCTCCTGCGCACACGCTCGGGCGCTGCGCGATCGCTCAGGTACCTCTCCGAGTCATATTCCAACACCTTTCGAAACGCGCCCCCTCGGTGCACCCGTGCCCCCTAGCGTTTCGGGGCCATGGGACACCTGGACCACGCAACCTTCGGGTGGCTGACGCCCCTGCTGTCGTACGTGATGGCGTGCATCGGTGCGGCGCTGGGGCTGCGCTGCACGGTGCGCGCGCTCGGCGCCACCGGCCGCTCGCGCCGGAACTGGCTCGTCACCGCGGCGTCGGCAATCGGCACGGGGATCTGGACCATGCACTTCGTGGCCATGCTCGGCTTCGGCGTCAGCGGCACCGAGATCCGCTATGACGTGCCCCTGACCGTCCTCAGCCTGCTGGTCGCCGTGGTCGTCGTGTGCGCGGGCGTCTTTGCCGTCGGCTACGGCCGCGACCGTCGGCGCGCGCTCATCCTCGGCGGACTCACCACCGGACTGGGTGTGGCGAGCATGCACTACCTGGGCATGGCGGCAGTACGTCTGCACGGCGACGTGAGCTACGACCCCGTGCTCGTCGCCCTCTCCGTGGTCATAGCCGTCGTCGCGGCCACCGCCGCCCTGTGGGCCGGCCTCAACATCAAGTCACCGGTCGCTGTCACCGTCGCCTCGCTCGTCATGGGAGCGGCGGTCAGCAGCATGCACTACACCGGAATGTTCGCGGTGCGCGTGCACGTCGCGCCCTCCGACGCTGCCCTGCCCGGGGCCACGGCGATGCAGTTCATCTTCCCCCTCGCCGTCGGCCTCGGGTCCTACCTCTTCCTGACCTCGGCCTTCGTCGCGCTGTCGCCCACGGCGCGGGAGCGCGAGGCGTCCGCCTCGGCCCAGCGGCCGGTCGAGAGCGCCGTCCCCTAGAAGGACGGCCGCCCCGGCGTGGACGGAACGCCCCCGAACCCTTCCGAGCGAGGAGCCATGCGAACACCCCGCAGGACCCCCACAGCCGAGACGTCGGCCCCGCCGCCGGTACGCGGCCGCCGGGCGCACGCCGGACCGCCCGCAGACGAAGGATCCGAAAAGCCCTTCACTGGCTCGCCGCACGATGCGCCCACGCGCGCGGGGCGCCGGGCGATGCGTCCCCGCACCATCCGGGCCAAGATCGTCTGTCTGCTCATGGTGCCCGTCGTCTCTTTGCTGGCACTGTGGGCGTACGCCACGGTCAGCACCGCCCAGGACGTCTCGCGGCTACGACAGTTGCAGCGCGTGGACTCCGAGGTGCGGGCCCCGGTCGCCGATGCCGTCGCCGCGCTGCAGGACGAGCGGGAGGCCGCACTGCGCTGTGCCCTCGCCCCGGGGGCCGGGGGGAGCGAGGACCTGAAGGACCGCGCCGCACGCATGGACCGGGCCGTGGCCCGGCTCCGGCTCGGCGACCACGACACCATTGCCGACAGCGGTGAACTGCCCACCGGGGTCGCCCTGCGCCTCCGGGCGTTCGTGACCGGCGCCGGGAATCTCCGCTCCCTGCGCACAGCGGTGCTGGACCGGCGCGTGGGCTGGGATGAGGTGTATGGACAGTACACGAACGCGATCTCGGCGGCGTTCGGTGTGGACGGCGCGCTCACCGGTGTCCAGGACGCCGACCTCGGATCCGACGCACGCGTCCTGCTGGAGTTCTCCCGCGCGGGTGAGGCGTTGGCCCAGGAACACGTCGTGCTGGCCGGTGCTCGCCTGGCCGGCGGACTGGAGGGAGAGCGGCTGCGCCTGTTCACCGGCGCCGTCGACACACGCCGTGCCCTCACCGGCACCGCCGTCGCCGACCTGCGTGGCTCCGGACGTGCCGTGTGGCAGCGCCTCGCCGACAGCGGCGACTACGTCACCTTGGGCGCCGTCGAGGACAGGGTGCTGTCCACCGGTCAGGGCCACCGGGCGATCGCCGCGGCGCCGGAAGCCACCTGGGCCAGGGTGCACGCGCGCGTGCAGGACGGCATGCGCACGATCGAGACGGACGCCGGCCGCAGCGTCACGAACGGAGCCGACCCATTCACGCGCGGTCTGCTCACCCCGGCCGGTGCCGCGGTGCTCCTCGGCCTCGCCGCCGTCTGCGCCTCCCTCCTCATCTCCGTCCGCATCGGACGCGGCCTCGTCGTCGAACTGGTGAGTCTGCGCAACAGCGCCCTGGAGATCGCCCACCGCAAACTCCCCGAGGCCATGCGCAGACTGCGGGCGGGCGAGGAGATCGACATCCGGGCCGAAGCCCCGAGCGGGCCGCCCGCTCAGGACGAGACCGGCCAGGTCGCCGAGGCCCTCGGCACCGTCCACCGCGCCGCACTGCGAGCCGCCGCGGAACGCGCCGAACTCGCCGGCGGCATCTCCGGGGTCTTCGTCAACCTCGCCCGACGCAGCCAGGTCCTCGTGCACCGCCAACTGAGCCTGCTGGACAGCATGGAACGGCGGTCGGAGGACCCCAACGAGCTGAGTGACCTCTTCCGGCTCGACCACCTCACCACCCGCATGCGGCGTCACGCGGAGAGCTTGATCATCCTCTCCGGAGCCGCACCCGGCCGGGCCTGGCGGATGCCGGTGTCCCTGACGAACGTGGTCCGCGCGGCTGTCTCCGAAGTGGAGGACTACGCGCGCGTGGAGGTACGACAGCTCCCTGACGCCTCCGTCATTGGAGCGGCCGTCGCCGACCTCACCCACCTGCTCGCCGAGATCGTGGAGAACGCCGCCCAGTTCTCACCGCCGCACACGCGCGTGCGTGTCACCGGCGAGCCCGTCGGCAACGGCTACGCCATCGAGGTCGAGGACCGAGGCCTGGGCATGGGAAAGGAAACCCTCGCCGACGCCAATCGCCGCATCACGCAGTCCGAGGCGCTCGACCTGTTCGACAGCGACCGGCTCGGCCTCTTCGTGGTCAGCAGGCTGGCCGCCCGCCACGACATCAAGGTGCACCTGCGGACCTCGCCCTACGGCGGTACCACCGCGGTCGTTCTGCTGCCCACGGCCCTGTTGCACAGCAGCGCGGAGGAACGTTCCCCCCGTTCCACGGCGGATCAGGAACAGGGCGCGGAACACGGGTACGCGCGTGTGCCGGGTACCCGGCGGCACCAGGACTCCGTCTCCGCACCGGCCGACCGCCCCGCACTGGCCCCCGCCGTGCAGGCCGCCCCCGAGACCGCGACCGACACCCCGCTCCCTGGAGTCACCACCTTGCGCATGCAGCGTCCCCCGGAGAACCCCGACGGCTCCGACAAGCTCCCCCGGCGCATGCGGCAGGCGAGCCTGGCCCCGCAGCTGCGCGAACGGCGCACCGGGGATCCTGCGCACCCCCGCGCTTCCCGCGACGACGACCGGCGCACACCCGAGCTCGTAAGGGACCGCATGGCCGCATACCGCGACGGCTGGGCCCGCGGCGGCGGTCGGCAGCCCGGCCGCGGTGGCGCACCGGAGCCGGCAGCAGGCAGCGACATCAGTGAAGGAGAGGCTCGATGATCAGTGCGCATGAGCCGTCAACGGCATCCACGCATCAGCCACCCCCGGTCCTCGCGGACCGCCGACATTCATAGGGACCCCGCATGATCCAGGACCCCCGCATGAGGGCCGCCCAGCGGTCCGGTGAACTCGACTGGTTGCTGGACGACTTGGTGCTGCGCGTGCGTGAGGTGCGGCATGCGGTCGTACTGTCGAACGACGGGCTCGCCGTCGGCGCGTCGTCCGACCTCAAGCGTGACGACGCCGAGCATCTGGCCGCCGTGGCGTCCGGGTTCCACAGTCTGGCCAAGGGGGCGGGCCGTCATTTCGGGGCCGGTGGCGTGCGCCAGACGATGGTGGAGATGGACGACGGCTTCCTCTTCGTGGCTGCCGCGGGCGACGGCTCCTGCCTCTCCGTCCTCACCGCCGTCACGGCCGACATCGGCCTGGTGGCGTACGAAATGGCACGCCTGGTCAAGCGGGTGGGTGAGCACCTCTACGCGCCGCCCCGCGTCACGGCGCGGCCGCCCACCACCGGATGAAGCGAGAGGGCGGTCCGCGCAGATGACTGATGATTTCGGTGGCGCTCCGCACCAGCCGGGCAGCCAGTGGTACGACGGCGAGGCCGGCCCCCTCGTCCGCCCGTACGCCATGACAGGGGGACGCACCACGCCCGGCCCCACCGGCGTCCGTTTCGACCTCATCGCCCTCGTCACGTTCGACCCACGCGCCCCCCACGCAAAGGACGACTCCGCGCTCGGACCGGAGCACCGGAACCTCATCGACCTGTGCCGTGCGGAGACGCAGTCCGTCGCCGAACTCGCCACGGACGCCGACCTGCCCGTCGGAGTGGTCAGGGTGCTCCTCGGAGACCTCCTGGAGCTCGGCTGCGTCACCGTCAGCCGTCCGGTGCCGCCCGCGCAGCTACCCGACGAGCGGATTCTGCGAGAGGTGATCGAGGGGCTGAGAGCACTGTGAAGGAAGGACCAAGTCCTGTTGCGAACGTATACGTCCCTCTTGTGCACCCATCCTGGTAGCCAACGGGCGCCAGACGGTCGGATCGGGGAATTTACGATCCAATCCCTCGAAAGGGTGCCTCACTTGTCATGATGCTGACTTCCTACCCGAGCACCCCGGTCACCGATGTCCCGTGCGGACCTCGCGCCGGTGTGCGGCAGGCCTGCACGGGCGTCGATCGTCGCCGGCACTCCTGAGAGAAGTGATCCATGGTCTCCGAGCACTCCGATGCCCAGGACGGCGAGACGTCCGCCCTGGCGTTGAAGATTCTGGTCGCCGGCGGTTTCGGCGTGGGCAAGACCACCCTGGTGGGTGCGGTCAGTGAGATACGGCCGTTGCGTACCGAGGAACTGCTCAGCGAAGCCGGCCAGTTGGTGGACGACACCGACGGCATCGACCAGAAGGTCACCACGACCGTCGCCATGGACTTCGGGCGGATCACGATTCGATCCGGCCTCTCCCTCTACCTCTTCGGCACGCCGGGCCAGGACCGTTTCTGGTTCCTGTGGGACGAGCTGTCACAGGGAGCCCTCGGTGCCGTGGTCCTTGCGGACACCCGGCGGCTGGAGGACTGCTTTCCCGCGGTCGACTACTTCGAGCACCGGCGCATCCCCTTCGTGGTGGCAGTCAACTGCTTCACGGGAGCCCGCATCCATGGGGCACACGACGTGTCACGGGCCCTGGACCTCGACCAGGGAACGCCTGTCGTCCTCTGCGACGCACGCGACCGCGACTCCGGGAAGGAGGTGCTGATCCGGCTCGTCGAGTACGCCGGGCGGATGTACACCGCCCGGCTGCTCGAATCCGTGAGCTGACCCGGAACCGCCGCCCAGGCACTCGGCGGGAGCCGTCGCAACGGCGACCGTTCTCAGTCCGCCAGGTCCTTCACCGCCACCACCTTGCCGACCGAGACGCGAACGAGAAGCTCGCCCGGGACCCCGTTGCGGGCGCCGAACTCCTCGGCGCGTTCCTCGCCCATGTAGCGGGCACCGATGCGGGTGGCCCAGTGCCGGAGCTCGTCCAAGTCCTCGGACAGACGGGCGCGGCCCTGCACGACCACGAAGCTGAACGGCGGCCGGTCGTCGTCCACGCACAGGGCGACCCGGTCGTCCCGGGCCAGATTGCGTCCCTTCACCGTCTCCTTCCCGGTGTTGAACACCAGATCCTCGCCGTCGAGCACGAACCAGATCGGCGCGACATGCGGGCTCCCGTCAGCCCGGACGGTCGACAACTTGCCGGTGCGGGTGCCGTACGAAACGAAAGCCCGCCACTCCTCGTCGGTCATCTTGTGTGCCATGCCCCCATCCTCCTTGCCGCGGCAGCAAGGGTGGGGAAGGCTTGCGGGAGATCCTCCGGCAAAGGAGGACACATCACACGGGGAGACCGCAACATGGCGCAGAAGACACTCGGCTGGCTGCTCGACGACCTGACCCAGCGGGTGGAGCACGTACGGCACGCACTCGTGCTGTCCAACGACGGACTGGTGACGGGGGCGAGCACCGGACTTCGACGCGAGGACGCGGAGCACCTCGCAGCCATCTCGTCCGGGCTGCACAGCCTGGCCAAAGGATCAGGACGCCATTTCGGCGCGGGCAAAGTTCGCCAGACCATGGTCGAGTTCGACGACGCGGTCCTGTTCGTCACGGCCGCCGGCGCGGGCAGCTGTCTATGCGTGCTCAGTGGAGCGGAGGCCGACATAGGCCAGATCGCCTACGAGATGACCCTGCTCGTCAACCGGGTCGGCGACCACCTCGACGTCGACGCACGCCATCCGGAGCGAGCACCCGCAACAGACCTCTGACCTGCGAGTTCACCGACCCCCGTGGAGTTATCCACAGGCTCGCCACCAGATCCGCCGCACCGGCTACCGTTTTTTCCAGGCGGACGCACACGGCCGCCGGTCACACACTCCACGGGGGAGACGAGCATGTCCGGCAACACCATCATCCACGAGGTCACGCCCACAGCCGAACGGACCGCAGGCACCGGCCAAGTGCCCCTCAGCTTGGGCCGCGCGGGGCGGGAACTCGGCCTGAAACGCAGCGAGTTCGACCTTGCAGTCCACCTGGGCCACATCCGCACCGTCCCCGATGAAGGGGGAGGCGGGCGCCTCGTCGCCCGCTCGGAGGTCGACCGGCTGCGCGCCCAGGACGGCTTCCCGGAGGCGCTGCAAAGGCGCATCGAAGTGGTGGGCACCCGAGAAGGCGCCGCCATGATGGAGGTGACCCCGGCCAGATTCACGCGTCTTGCCCGCCTCGGCCTGGTGGTGCCGGCCAAGTTCTACCTCAATCGCTACCGGTCCGTGGTGTGGCTGTATCTGGCCGACGAACTACGGCAGTTCGCGGGCGCCACGGAGAATTCCTCGCTGCTCGGCCACCGGCCGCTGCCCGAGGGGCTGCGCGACCAGTTGGACGCGGGCTTGGACCTGCGTCCGCGCAACTGGCGGGGACGCCACCTGGGCTGCCTGCTGCGCCAGGCCGACGACCCGTGGGAGAGGGCGGCCGCCGTGGCATCGCTCCTCGACGCGGTGCAGGTCTCGGAGGTCGTCACGGACCCCTACGAACGCGCCCACCTGAACCGCTTCCGGCCCCAGCCGCCGGCCCATGGCGCACCGGGCTCACCCGCCGCTCAGCTCACCGAGCGGATCCTGACGGCGGACGGCCCCGACGAGATCGCGTGGCTGCGGGCCGACCTGGCACGCGCACTTCAAGAGGCACGCGCCCACCGGCCCGCACCCCGCCCGGCCGCACGGCACACCGACCGGCGTCCGGCTCCGGAACAGCGGCCGACCACTCCCGATCGGTCCCAGCGGTCACGCGGCCTGCTGGGCCGGTTCTTCCGCAGAGGCGTCTGAACCACGGCCCGCCCGCACCCCCCTGTGCGGCCCATCCTCTACAGCGCGCGGAAGAGCCCCTCCTGGACCACCGACACCAGCAGGCGTCCCTCCACGTCATAGATGCGCCCGCGGGCCAGGCCCCGTCCGCCGGTCGCCACCGGGGACTCCTGGTCGTACAGGAACCACTCGTCCGCGCGGAACGGCCGGTGGAACCACATGGCGTGATCCAGCGACGCCATGTCGAAGCCTCGCTCAGCCCACAGCGGCTCCACCGGAATGCGCACCGCGTCCAACAGGGTCATGTCACTGGCGTAGGTCAGCGCGCAGGTGTGCACCAGGGGATCGTCGCCGAGCGGTCCGACCGCGCGCATCCACACGGCGCTGCGCGGCTCGGCGTCCTTGACCTCCTCGGTGGTCCAGCGCAGCCGGTCCACATAACGGATGTCGAAGGGCTGGCGACGCGCCATGCGCTCCAACTGTTCGGGCAGCGCGCCCAGATGCTTACGAATCTCGTCGGTGACCGTCGGCAGGGACTCGGGATCAGGGACCTCGCGGGCCGGCGGCAGCTGGTGCTCGAAGCTCCCCTGTTCAGGCTTGTGAAAGGAGGCGGTGAGATTGAAGATCGTGCGGCCCTGCTGCACCGCGGTGACCCTTCGGGTGGTGAAGGACCGTCCGTCCCTCACCCGCTCGACCTGGTACACGATCGGCACACCCGGCCGGCCCGGGCGCAGGAAGTACGCATGCAGCGAGTGCACCGGGCGCTCGCCATCGGTGGTGCGTCCGGCGGCGACCAGGGCTTGGCCCGCCACCTGGCCGCCGAAGACCCGCTGCAGGGACTCGTGCGGGCTGCGGCCGCGGAAGATGTTGACCTCGATCTGCTCCAGGTCGAGCAGGTCCACGAGCCTTTCGGCCGGATTCGTCATGGGTGGAGTTCTCCCGGGCTCACAGCTGACCGACATCGGTGACACGCACGATCGCACGGCCCTCCTCGTCGGAGGCCGCGAGGTCGACCTCCGCACTGATACCCCAGTCATGGTCGCCGTTGGGGTCGTCGAAGATCTGCCGCACTCGCCACAGCCCGTTCTGCGGCTCCTCCTGGATCACGAGCAGCTTGGGGCCGCGGGCGTCGGGACCGGTGCCGAGGTCGTCGTACTCCTCCCAGTACTTGTCCATCGCCTCGCCCCACGCCTCGGCGTCCCACCCGGACTCGCCGTCCAGCTCGCCCAGCTCCCCGACCTGGTCGAGGGCGGCCAGCTCGACGCGGCGGAACATGGCGTTGCGCACCAGGACGCGGAACGCCCGTGCGTTGGCCGTGACCGGCTTGACCTGGTCGGCGCGCTCCTGAGCCTCCTCGGCGGTCATCTCCTCCGGGTTCGCCAGCTGCTCCCACTCGTCCAGCAGGCTGGAGTCCACCTGGCGCACCATCTCGCCGAGCCAGGCGATCAGGTCCTGGAGGTCCTCGGACTTCAGGTCGTCCGGGACGGTGTGCTCCAGGGCCTTGTAGGCACTGGCGAGGTAGCGCAGCACGATGCCCTCGGTGCGGGCCAGCTCGTAGAAGGAGACCAGCTCCGTGAAGGACAACGCCCGTTCGTACATGTCCCGGATCACGGACTTGGGCGACAACGGATGATCGCCGACCCAGGGGTGGCTCTTGCGGTAGGTGTTGTAGGCGTGGAAGAGCAGCTCCTCCAGCGGTTTGGGGTAGGTGATGTCCTGGAGGCGTTCCATGCGCTCCTCGTACTCGACGCCGTCCGCCTTCATCGCAGCCACGGCCTCGCCGCGCGCCTTGTTCTGCTGGGCGACGAGGATCTGCCGCGGGTCGTCGAGCGTGGACTCCACGACGGACACCATGTCGAGGGCGTAGGACGGCGACTCCGGATCCAGCAGCTCGAAAGCCGCGAGCGCGAATGTCGACAGCGGCTGGTTCAGCGCGAAGTCCTGCTGCAGATCGACCGTGAGGCGGACGATGCGCCCCTCCGCGTCGGGCTGGTCGAGCTTCTCGACGATGCCGCCGTCGAGGAGCGAGCGGTAGATGGCGATCGCGCGCCGGATGTGCCGCAGCTGCTGCTTGCGCGGCTCGTGGTTGTCCTCCAGCATGCGCCGCATCGCCTCGAAGGCGTTGCCGGGACGGGCGATCACCGACAGCAGCATCGTGTGCGTCACCCGGAAGCGGGACGTCAGGGGTTCCGGCTCGGAGGCGATGAGCTTCTCGAAGGTGTTGTCCGTCCAGCCGACGAAGCCCTCCGGTGCCTTCTTGCGGACCACCTTCCGGCGCTTCTTCGGGTCGTCGCCCGCCTTGGCGAGCGCCTTCTCGTTCTCGATGACGTGCTCCGGGGCCTGCGCGACGACGAAGCCCTCCGTGTCGAAGCCCGCACGCCCGGCCCGGCCCGCGATCTGGTGGAACTCCCGGGCGCGCAGGGTGCGCACGCGACTGCCGTCGTACTTGGTCAGCGCCGTGAACAGCACGGTGCGGATGGGCACGTTGACGCCGACGCCGAGCGTGTCCGTGCCACAGATGACCTTCAGCAGACCGGCCTGTGCCAGTTTCTCCACCAGGCGCCGGTACTTGGGCAGCATGCCGGCGTGGTGGACGCCGATGCCGTGCCGTACGTAGCGGGACAGATTACGGCCGAACTTGGTGGTGAAGCGGAAGTTGCCGATCAGCTCGGCGATCTGCTCCTTCTCCTCGCGCGAGCACATGTTGATGCTCATCAGCGCCTGCGCCCGCTCCACGGCCTGGGCCTGCGTGAAGTGCACGATGTACACCGGAGCCTGCCGGCGCTCCAGCAGATCGGTGAGCGTCTCGGTGAGAGGGGCGCGCCGGTACTCGTAGGACAGGGGTACGGGGCGGGTCGCCGAGCGGACCACCGCGGTGGGACGGCCGGTGCGGCGGGTGAGGTCCTCCTCGAAGAAGGAGACGTCACCGAGAGTGGCCGACATGAGGATGAACTGCGCCTGCGGCAGTTCGAGCAACGGGATCTGCCAGGCCCAGCCGCGGTCCGGCTCCGCGTAGAAGTGGAACTCGTCCATCACGACCTGGCCGACGTCGGCGTTCTTGCCGTCGCGCAGCGCGATCGACGCGAGGACCTCAGCGGTGCAGCAGATGACGGGCGCGTCGGCGTTGACCGAGGCGTCGCCGGTGAGCATTCCGACGTTCTCCGTGCCGAACAGCTTGCACAGCTCGAAGAACTTCTCCGACACCAGGGCCTTGATCGGAGCCGTGTAGAAGGTGACCTCGTCGCGGGCCAGCGCGGCGAAGTGCGCGCCGGCAGCGATCATGCTCTTGCCGGAACCGGTGGGTGTCGACACGATCACGTTCGCGCCGGAGACCACCTCGATCAGCGCCTCCTCCTGGTGGGGGTAGAGCGTGAGACCGCGCTCCTGCGCCCACGACTCGAAGGCTTCGTAGAGGGCGTCGGGGTCGGCGGTCGGCGGCAGCTGATCGATGAGGGTCACGCCCCCATCTTGCCTGGCCTTGTGGCCCAGACGGGAATCGGATGCCGTCCCGAAGATCACGACCGCTACGCTGTGTCGCCGACGGGGCATCAGCGCACCGGGCCAACTGGACAGCGGCACACGAAGAATGGGGCGGGGAACGGCCATGATGGGACCAGCACACTCACTGTCGGGCGCCGCGGCCTGGCTCGGCGTCGGAGCCGCGGCCGCCGCGGCAGGACACCCGATGCCCTGGCCGGTCCTCCTCTGCGGCGCGCTGATCTGCGCCGGGGCAGCGCTGGCCCCCGACCTCGACCACAAGGCCGCCACCATCTCGCGTGCCTTCGGACCGCTGTCGCGGTGGCTGTGCGAGATCGTCGACAAGCTCTCGTACGCCGTCTACAAGGCCACGAAGAAGCAGGGCGACCCGCGCCGCTCCGGCGGCCACCGGACTCTTACACACACCTGGCTGTGGGCGGTGCTGATCGGCGCGGGCACCTCCGTCGCGGCGATCACCGGGGGCCGCTGGGCGGTGCTGGCGATCCTGTTCGTCCACATGGTGCTCGCCATCGAGGGCCTGCTGTGGCGGGCGGCCCGTGGGTCCAGCAGCGACGTCCTGGTGTGGCTGCTGGCCGCGACCAGCGCGTGGATCCTCGCCGGCATCCTGGACAAGCCGGGCGATGGCTCGGACTGGCTGTTCACGGCGCCGGGCCAGGAGTACCTGTGGCTGGGGCTGCCGATCGTGCTGGGTGCGCTGGTGCACGACATCGGGGACGCGTTGACGGTCTCCGGTTGCCCGGTCCTGTGGCCGATACCGGTGGGCCGCAAGCGCTGGTACCCGATCGGCCCGCCGAAGGCCATGCGGTTCAGGGCGGGCAGCTGGGTGGAGCTCAAGGTGTTGATGCCGGTGTTCATGCTGCTGGGCGGAGTGGGCTGCGCGGCCGCGCTCAACTTCATCTGAGGCGTACGGTCGCTCACGGCCACTGCCAGGCCCACGCCGACTCCGGCTCGGTGTTCAGCCCGGGCCGTGACGGGTCAGACTCCACCGCCCCCTGCGGAGCCCTGCCCCGTGCCACCGCCGTAGCGCCGCTCGAACTGGGCGATGCGCCCCTCGGAGTCCACTGTCCGGGCCTTGCCGGTGTAGAAGGGGTGGCTTTCCGAGGAGATCTCCACGTCCACCACCGGGTAGGTCTCGCCGTCGTCCCACTCGATGGTCTGGTCGCTGGTCGCGGTGGACCTGGTCAGGAAGGCGTATCCGGCGGCGCGGTCGCGGAAGACGACAGGGCGGTAGTCGGGGTGCTTGTCCTGCTGCATCGGTGCTCCTTGTGCGGCGGGGGAGGTGGCGACGGCGCGCGGGCAGCGGGGTCAGCTGGACAGGGTGTCCTCGTCGACGACGTGCATCGCGGCTTCCTCGGCGGAGGCGGCCGCACCGTCGATTCCCACGTCCGTGGCGACCAGCGCGCTCTCCTCGTCCTCGTGCGCCCCTTCGTCGGGCGCGACCAGACGGCCGGACCGGGTGTCGCCGACCTCGTTGTCCAGGAGTTCCCCGTCGGTGCCCTGACAGTCGCCGATGCCGTCGCCGTCGGCGGTCACGAGGTCGGGCTGCTCCTCGGAGAGACGCTGGTCCAGGGTCTCGCCCTGGCGACGCTCGGCCGCGGTCACGCCGAGATGCTCCACGGCCCAGGGTCGCTCCGGAGGGGACCAGCCTCGGTCGAGAGGATCGTCGACACCGTCGTACTCCAGCGTGTCCTCCGCGTCGAGCACCCCGGTGTCCTCCTTGACCTCGGAGTCCTCATCGGGCTGGTAGACGTCGTCTCCCCATCCGTCGGCGCTGTCCACGGGTACCTCCAGGTGGTGGGGACGGGCCCGTTCTCACCGCGGGCGGCCACCGGCCGCCGGTGCGCGGGGCACGGCTGTCACCCGGCGCGAACCGGAAGGTTCCCGGGCACTCCCCGAGCCGGTGCCGTTACCCAGCCTTCCACCCCTGTTCGGCACCGCGCAACGGCGCAAGACGACGACACCCGATCCGACGCCGGTTCCCGACCGACCCGCCCGCACCGCGACTCCGGACCGCCCGGCTGTGGACCCACCCGCTTTCGATCGGCCCCCGCACCTCTTACCGCCGCCTCGGAGGACGGCTCCGACAGGCCCAGGTCAGGGGCAGACCCCGACGCCGGCGCCTACGCCGGGGCCGGGGCCGGGGCGCCGGCCGCGCCACCAGGGTCGATGCCTGCCGCACGCTGCCGTGGCCACGGGGTCGCCCGCAGAAGCGGCCACTGGGCCTCCCGCAGAAGGGGCCGTGCCATGCGTCTCGCAGCTGCCGCGTGCCGTCGGCAGGCCCTGAACCGCCCCCGCGCGGCCACGGTCTGGCCCGGCTCGGTCGCCCACCGTCACCTTGCCGTCGACCTGCCCCGCTCACCCGTGCCACGACCGCCACAGAGCGGCGTAGGCGCCGTTCGCCGAGACCAGGTCGTCGTGGCTGCCCAGTTCACTGATACGGCCGTCCTCGACGACGGCGATCACGTCCGCGTCATGGGCGGTGTGGAGCCGATGGGCGATGGCGACGACGGTACGGCCGTCGAGCACGCGGGCCAGGGACCGCTCCAGGTGACGGGCCGCTCGCGGGTCGAGGAGCGATGTCGCCTCGTCCAGTACCAACGTGTGCGGGTCGGCCAGCACCAGGCGGGCCAGCGCGATCTGCTGCGCCTGGGCCGGGGTGAGCGGGAGGCCGCCGGAGCCGACCTCGGTGTCCAGACCGTCGTCGAGAGCACGCGCCCAGCCGTCGGCGTCGACCGCGCCCAGCGCCGCCCACAGTTCCGCGTCGAAGGCGTCGCCGGGACCTTCCCCGTTCGCACGCAGCCGGGAGTGCGGCAGAGCGAGCAGGAGGTTGTCGCGGAGGGAGCCGACGAAGACGTGGTGCTCCTGGTTGACGAGGGCGACGTGGGAGCGGACGCGTTCGGCGGGCATCCGGGACAGCTCCGCACCACCGAGGGTGATCCGCCCGTCCCGGGGCGTGTAGATCCCGGCGAGCAGCCGGCCCAGGGTGGACTTGCCCGCGCCCGACGGGCCGACCAGGGCCACCCGAGTGCCGGGCGGCACCTCCAGGGAGACCTCGTGCAGCACGTCCAGGCCCTCCCGGTAGCCGAAGCGGACCCGGTCGGCGCGCACGTCGCGTCCGTCGGGGGTCAGGGAGGCGTCACCGGCGCCCGGTTCGATGTCACGCACGCCGACCAGCCGGGCCAGCGACACCTGGGCGACCTGCAGCTCGTCGTACCAGCGCAGGATCAGTCCCACCGGGTCGACGAGCATCTGAGCGATGAGCGCGCCCGTCGTCAGCTGACCGACTCCGACCCAGCCCTGCAGGACGAACACGCCGCCGATCATGAGGACCGAGCCGAGCACGGTCACGTGGGTGACGTTGATGACCGGGAAGAGGACCGAGCGCAGCCAGAGCGTGTAGCGCTCCCACGCGGTCCACTCCTTGATCCGGCGGTCCGACAGGGCGATGCGGCGGTCACCGAGGCGGTGTGCCTCCACGGTGCGTCCTGCGTCGACCGTCTCGGCGAGAGCCGCGGCCACCGCGGCGTAGCCCGCGGCCTCCGAGCGGTAGGCGGACGGCGCTCGCCGGAAGTACCAGCGGCAGCCGACCACCAGCAGCGGCAGGGCGAGCAGCACGGCGGCGGCGAGCGGCGGCGCCGTGACGACGAGACCGCCGAGCAGCAGCGCGGCCCACACCACGCCGATCGCCAACTGTGGCACGGCCTCCCGCATGGCGTTGCCCAGCCGGTCGATGTCCGTGGTGATGCGGGACAGCAGGTCGCCGGTGCCCGCCCGTTCCAGGACCCCCGGGGGGAGGCCGACCGACCGTACGAGGAAGTCCTCGCGCAGGTCCGCCAGCATCCGCTCGCCGAGGATCGCGCCACGCAAGCGCACCTGCCGTACGAACACGGTCTGGATGAGCAGGGCGAGTACGAAGAGCCCGGCGGTCCGCCCCAGATGGAGCTCCGGTGCGCCGTCCGAAACCCGCTCGACGAGCCCGCCCAGCAGCCAGGGGCCCGCCATGGAGGCGAGCACGGCGACCGTGTTCACGGTGACGAGGAGCAGGAAGGCACGCCGGTGCCGGCGGAACAACTCGGCCACGTAGGCGCGTACGGTCGCGGGGGCACCGACGGGCAGGGTGTTCGCCGTCGTCGGGGCCGCCGGGTCGTACGCAGGTGGCGCCACCCCGATCATGCCGTCTCCTCGATCTCTTCAAGCGCGCCCCTGAGGGCGGCCTCGTCGTCGTGCAGCGCACCACCCCTGAGGGCGGCCTCGTCGTCTTCCAGGGCGGCGGTCAGGGTGTGGTCCGCTTGCAGCGCGTCGCTCAGGGCGCGTTTCGCGTCGGTCTCACGTGTCACCACCGCCCGGTACCGGGGCTCGGTGCGTACCAGGTCGCGGTGCACGCCGACCGCGGCAACCTCGCCCTCGTGCACCAGCACGACCCGGTCGGCGAGGTCCAGGAGGAGCGGCGAGGAGGTGAACACCACCGTGGTGCGGCCGGCCCGCAGACCGCGCACGCCCTGTGCGACGCGCGCCTCGGTGTGGGAGTCGACGGCGGAGGTGGGTTCGTCGAGGACCAGTACCTCCGGGTCGGTGATGAGCGAGCGGGCCAGGGCGAGACGCTGGCGCTGGCCGCCGGAGAGGGACCGGCCGCGCTCGGTGATCCGTACGTCCATGGGGTCCGCCGCGCTCGGCGATGCCTGCGCGAGCGCTTCCAGGACGTCCCCGCACTGGGCGGCCGCCAGCGCCTCCCGCGCACTGACGTCACCCGAGGAAGGCACGGCGAGCAGTTCGCGCAGCGAACCGGACAGCAGCACCGGGTCCTTGTCCTGGACCAGGACGGCCGTGCGGGCGGACTCCAGCGGCAGATCGTCGAGCGGTACTCCGTCCAGCAGCACCGACACACTCTGTTCGGCGGGGTGTCCGCCCAGCCGTTCCGCCAGCAGTCCGGCGGCATCCGGGTCGCCGCACACCACGGCGGTCAGGCGTCCGGCAGGCGCCAGCAGACCGGTCGCCGGGTCGTACAGGTCCCCGGCCCGGCTCTCGGCGGTGCGTGTCCCCGCGGTGTCCGTGGCCCGCTCCAGGGACAGCACCCTGGCCGCTCGTCTGGCCGAGGGGCGGGAGAAGGAGTACGCCATGGCGATCTCCTCGAAGTGCCGCAGCGGATAGGTGAGGACCATGACGGAGCTGTAGACGGTGACCAGTTCGCCGACGGTGATGCGGCCGGCCCTGGCCAGGTGCACGCCGTACCAGACGACCGCGATCAGCAGCAGTCCCGGCAGGAGCACCTGGAGGGCGGAGATCAGGGACCACATGCGGGCGCTGCGCACGGCGGCGTGCCGGACCTCCTGGGAGGCGCGGCGGTAGCGGTCGAGGAAGAGTTCCTCGCCACCGATGCCGCGCAGCACGCGCAGCCCGGCGACGGTGTCGGAGGCCAATTCGGTGGCCCGGCCGGCCTTCTCCCGTTGCAGGTCGGCGCGCCTGGTCGCCCGGGGCAGCAGCGGCAGCACGGCCAGGGCGAGCACGGGCAGGCCCGCGGCGACGACGACCCCGAGCGCAGGCTGGTAGACCAGCAGGCCGACGCAGACGAGCACGATGGTGAGCGCCGCCGCGGTGAACCGGGAGACGGCCTCCACGAACCAGCCGATCTTCTCGACATCGCCCGTGGAGACGGCCACGACCTCGCCGGCGGCGACCCGGCGGGTCAGTGCCGACCCCAGTTGCGCGGCCTTGTGGGCCAGCAGTTGCTGGACGCGGGCGGCCGCGGTGATCCAGTTGGTGACGGCGGCGCGGTGCAGGAAGGTGTCGCCGAGCGCGTTTCCGAGGCAGCACAGGGCCATCAGCCCGCCCGCCGTCGCGAGGCGCGCAGCGGAGCGGTCCACGACCGCCTGGACTGCGAGGCCGACGCAGAACGGCAGGGCGGAGACCGAGGCGAAGTGCAGCAGTCCCCAGGCCAGTGCCTTCATCTGCCCGCCCAGCTGGTTCCGCCCCAGCCACCAGAGGAATCGGGGACCCGAGCGAGCGTCCGGCACACCCGGGTCGGGATACGGAAGATCTTGGATCTGCATGACGTCCCATTGGCTCGTGTCAGGCGGCGGAGGGGTGGGGAAGGGGGGGTGGGTAAGGGAAGGTAAAAGCGGCGGCGGCAACAAGCCGTGACAGGGTCGCGTCGCAGCGTGGTCGGAGGCAACCGGTTTTCCGCGGCCGGGGTGGGGACTGGCTGCTTCCGGCGTATGGGCGGAAGGCGGGGCGACGGCACTGCGAGAGGGTCCGCAAGTCGGGGACACCGTACGCCACATGACACGAGTAAGGCTGATTGGCCCATTTCGAGTAGATCGTCCTGGGTGGCGATGGTGGCATGGGGGGCATGCGGAGTGACGGTGCACGGCGGGCGACGATGGTGGCGGCCTGCGGTTTCCTGCTGATGGCTCTGGCCGTCTGGAACGGTCCGCGGACGGAGGTCTCGCACGGCGGTGTGCCGAGGCCCGGTGGCGCGGAGAGCGGCACCCGGTCCAACCGGCCGGAGCCGCCACACCTCCCCGGCGTGGGTGACCTGCTGTGGCGGGAGGTTCCGGCGGACACGGGCCAGGTCGTGGTGGTCTACGGGGGCGACAGGGACTCCTCGGACTCGACGCTGGCGCTCTACGAGAGACGTGGGGACGCGTGGGAGCGGCTCGGCAACTGGGCGGCGCACAACGGGAGGCGGGGCTGGGCCGCCGACCACCGTGCGGGTGACGAGCGCACGCCCGTCGGGGTGTTCACCCTCTCCGATGCCGGCGGCCGCCTCGCCGACCCGGGCACCCGGCTCTCCTACACCCAGGACGAGGGTGCCTTCGTCTCCCCCTACTTCGGGGACGCGGCGCACTGGCACGACTTCGACTACGTCGTCGCGGTCGACTACAACCGGCGCAGGGGCGCGCCTCCGTACGATCCGACCCGTCCCGAAGGGCAGGAAAGGGGCGGCGGCATCTGGCTGCACGTGGACCACGGCGACGGCACGTTGGGGTGCGTGAGTGTCCCGGAGGCCGCGATGGAGTACCTGCTGCGCGTACTCGACCCGAGACAGGGCCCCGTGGTGGTGATGGGGGACGAGGCCAGTCTGCGGAGCTGAGATCTGCCTGGCCCGGTGAGGGTCGTCGCGGGTGGCCGATAGAGGGCAGCCCTTCCGTGGGCTCATTGCGGCGGGGAGCCAACAGCCCGTAGAACACGGGCCATGAGAAGCCGGATAGTCATGTCCATGCTCGCCGGAGTCACCCTCCTGGCGAGTGTCTTCCTCGGCGCCGGCCCGGCTCGGGCGGCCGATGTCCCCGCCCGATCCGTCCGCCACTCGGGCCAACCGGTCGACACGCCACCGGAGTTCGGCACCGACTGGCACGATCCCGTCACCGCGGCCCCGCCGGTCGACAGGCCCGCCACCGGGTCCTGCCGGATCACTTTGGCAGAGGCGCAATTCCGCGACTTCACGCCCTACCGTGGCACCTACACCCCGCCGAAGGGGTGCGGCGCTCGCTGGAGCAAGGTCGTGCTGCGGCTCGAGGGCAAGGTCAAGGGGCGTCAGTACGACCGGCTCGGCTACCTGCACGTCGGCGGGGTCGAGATCCTGCGCACGTCGACCCCGGAACCCTCGCCCGACGGCATCGCCTGGTCCGTCGAGAAGGACGTCACGCGTTACAGCGCCACCTTCCGCCAAAACCAGGACGTCGAGATGCTCATCGGCAACGTCGTCGACGACACGTACACCGGTGTCATCGACGTCAAGGTCACCCTCACCTTCTACGCGGCCGACGAGGCCACCCGGCCCGCCGCCACTCCCGACCGCGTGCTCACCCTCGGCGACGGCAGCACGCTCACCACGCCGCGCAACAGCGAACGCGTCGTCGCCGAGGTGTACGCCACCGGATCCGGTGGCGGCTGCGAGGAGTTCTGGTACCTGACGGTGCCCGCCCAGGCGCCGTACTCCTGCAAGTCGGACCACGGTCCCTACCACGAGGTGCAGATCAGGGTCGACGGGCAGCTCGCCGGAATCGCCGCGCCGTTCCCGACCGTGTGGACCGGCGGATGGTCCAACCCCTTCCTCTGGTACGTCATCCCCGGCCCGCGCGCCTTCGACGTCAAGCCCGTGGAGTACGACCTGACCCCCTTCGCCGGCATCCTCGACGACGGACGCCCGCACCGTCTTGAGGTTTCGGTCGCCGGAGTGCCCGAGGGGCAGGCCGGATGGAGCACACCCGTGAACGTGCTGGTCTGGCAGGACGCCAGGAGCACCCGGGTGACCGGGAAGCTCACCGTCGACAGGGCGGGAGACCTCTCCAACTCGTCGACGTACGCGCCCGGTTCGCAGGAGCGTGTGGACACCGAGGCCGGGCACCGGCTGACCGTCGCCGGGTACGTCGACACCTCGCACGGACGGGTGAGCACCACCGTCACCCGCGCCCTGCGCAACACCTCCACCCACCGCTGGACCGACGGCGAGAACACCGACGGACTCGACGCCACCTGGACCGACGACCAGACCGTCACCGTCGCCGGAGACGGCGTTCCGGCCGCAGTGACGCACACCCACCTGACGTACGCCATGAACGGCACCACGACCATCGCAGCGGACGGCCGGCTGCGCACGGTTGTGGCCATGGGGGACCGGGCCGCGGTCGTGCAGGCACGGGGCGGCCGGCGCATCGGGTGGTGGCGACTCGACGACACCTACACCGGGGACGCCGCGTACACGCTGAACGTGCCGCGCGAACAACGGCACGCGGTCGGCACGACGAACGAGCACTACCGGCTGTACGGCTCCGGCGGGTGCTACGACCGTGCGCTGACCACCGTGCAGGGAGTGCTCACGGAGGACCGCACCGGCTGCTGAAGCAGCCGTTCATCTCAGCAGCGGTGCCCCTGCTCGGGCACCGCTGCGCCCACCAGCGTGTCCAGCAACCCGCCCAGGGCGGTCCGTTGTTCTTCCGTGAGCGGCGCGAGGATCTCCCTGGCGGCGGCTCGGCGGGCGCCGCGCAGCTCGTCCAGGGCCCTGCGCCCGTCGTCGGTGAGTTCGATCCGGATGACGCGCCGGTTGGTCGGGTCGGGCACCCGGCGCACCCTGCCGCTCGTCTCCAGCGCGTCCACCAGCGTGGTCACCGCACGGGGGACGACTTCGAGCGACTCGGCGAGGTCCGCCATGCGGGGCGGCTCGCCGTAGTGCGCCAGCGTGCGCAGCAGGCGGGACTGGGCAGGGGTGATGCCCAGGTCGTGTTGTTGCAGATGGCGCTTCTGGATGCGGTGCACCCGGCGGGTGAGCCGCAGCAACTGCTCGGCGAGGAGGCCGTCGGGGTCGGGGCTGGTCATGCGGGAACAATATCAGGACTACGCTCATTGTGAGTATAGGTAACAATGAGCTAGGATCCGTTTCGTCGTCGTCGACCGCAACGCCCGGTCGGCACCCGCCCACCTCCGTAGGAGCCCATGCACCCCGACCGCCAACCCTCCTGGACCCCACCTGCCGACGCCAAGGAGCGTCCCCGGCAGGTGCGCCGCATCCTGAAACTCTTCCGGCCCTACCGCGGCCGCCTCGCGATCGTCGGCCTGCTCGTCGGCGCCTCCTCGCTGGTCTCGGTCGCCACACCCTTCCTGCTGAAGGCGACCCTCGACGTGGCGATCCCGCAGGGCCGCACCGGCCTGCTGAGCCTGCTCGCCCTCGGCATGATCCTCAGCGCCGTTCTGACCAGCGTCTTCGGCGTCCTGCAGACCCTCATCTCCACGACCGTCGGCCAGCGCGTCATGCACGACCTGCGCACCGCCGTCTACGGCCGCCTGCAGCGCATGTCGCTCGCCTTCTTCACCCGCACCCGCACCGGCGAGGTGCAGTCCCGCATCGCCAACGACATCGGCGGCATGCAGGCCACCGTCACCTCCACCGCCACCTCCCTGGTCTCCAACCTGACCAGTGTGGTCGCCACGATCGTCGCGATGGTCGCTCTCGACTGGCGGCTGACCGTGGTGTCACTGCTCCTGCTTCCGGTCTTCGTCTGGATCAGCCGCCGTGTCGGCAACGAACGCAAGAAGATCACCACCCAGCGCCAGAAGCAGATGGCCGAGATGGCCGCCACGGTCACCGAGTCGCTCTCCGTCAGCGGCATCCTGCTCGGCCGTACGATGGGCCGTTCCGACTCGCTGACCAGGTCCTTCGCGGAGGAGTCCGAAGGTCTGGTCGATCTCGAGGTGAGGTCGAACATGGCCGGGCGCTGGCGCATGGCCGTCATCACCATCGTCATGGCCGCCATGCCTGCCGTCATCTACTGGACCGCGGGCGTCGCCCTCCAGTTCGGCGGTCCCAAGGTCTCCATCGGTACGATCGTCGCCTTCGTCTCCCTCCAGCAGGGCCTGTTCCGCCCCACCGTCAGCCTGCTGTCGACCGGCGTCCAGATCCAGACGTCGCTCGCGCTTTTCCAGCGCATCTTCGAGTACCTGGACCTGCCGATCGACATCACCGAGCGGGAGCAGCCGGTCCGTCTCGACCGGGTCAAGGGCGAGGTCGCCTTCGAGGGCGTCGGCTTCCGCTACGACGACAAGGGCGGCCCGATCCTCGACGGCATCGACGTCTGCGTCCCGGCGGGCAGCAGCCTGGCGATCGTCGGCCCCACCGGCGCCGGCAAGTCCACGCTCGGGTACCTGGTGCCCCGGCTCTACGACGTCACGGGCGGCCGCGTCACCCTCGACGGGGTGGACGTCCGCGACCTCGACTTCGACACCCTCGCCCGTGCGGTCGGCGTCGTCTCCCAGGAGACGTACCTCTTCCATGCCTCGGTCGCCGAGAACCTACGGTTCGCCAAGCCCGACGCCACCGACGAGGAGTTGCACGCGGCCGCGCGCGCGGCCCAGATACACGACCACATCGCGGCCCTGCCCGACGGCTACGACACGGTCGTCGGCGAACGCGGCCACCGTTTCTCCGGGGGTGAGAAGCAGCGCCTGGCCATCGCCCGCACCATCCTGCGCGATCCGCCGGTCCTCATCCTCGACGAGGCCACCAGCGCCCTCGACACGCGTACGGAGGCCGCCGTGCAGGAGGCCATCGACGCCTTGTCGGCCAACCGCACCACCCTCACGATCGCGCATCGCCTGTCCACCATCCGCGGTGCCGACCAGATCGTCGTCCTCGACTCCGGGCGGGTGGCCGAGCGCGGCACCCACGAGGAACTGCTGGAGCTCGACGGGCGCTACGCCGCCCTGGTCCGCCGGGATGCGCAACTGGAGCCGACAAGCTGACGATATGCCGGGTTTATGAACCTATGGGGGATACCGTGCCCGCATGCAGACGAACACTCCGTCACGGAGCGCGATCCGACTGACGCGGCGGGGCCGACTGGTTCTCGTCGTGTCCGGGGCCGTGGTGGCCGGCACCGCCGTGGCGGTGCCGCTGCTGACCCTGGGCGGCGGCGATGCGGTCACGCGCCCCCGCACCCTGGTGATTCCCGAGGGCTGGCGCGCGAGTCAGGTGTACGAGGCCGTCGACAAGACCCTCGCGCTGCCCGCCGGCACCACGAAGAAGTCGCTGGAGAAGGCCAACCTCAAACTGCCGAACGATGCCGAGGGCAACCCGGAGGGCTACCTCTTCCCGGCGACGTATCCGATCGACGACAAGACGACGCCGGAGTCCCTGCTGGCTTCCATGGTCGACACCGCGAACCACAGGTACGACGGGGCTCCGATCGCCGCCGGCGCTCAGCGCAACTCCATGAACCTCTACCAGGCGGTCACCATCGCGAGCATCGTCCAGGCCGAGGCCGCCTCCAAGACCGACATGGGCAAGGTGGCACGGGTCATCCTCAACCGGCTGGGGCGCGGCATGCCGCTGCAGATGGACGCCACCATCAACTACGCCCTGAACCGTTCCACGTTCCGGACGAGCACCGACGACACGCGGCTGGACAGCCCGTACAACTCCTACCAGCGCATGGGTCTGCCGCCCACGCCGATCGACAGCCCCGGCGAGGACGCCATGCGGGCCGCGATCAATCCGCCCCCGGGCGACTGGCTCTACTTCGTCACGGTCAAACCGGGGGACACGCGTTTCACGGCCGACTACAACGAGCACCTGCGCAACGTCGAGGCGTTCAACGCCCGCCAGCGGACCGCCACCCCCCAGCCGAAGAAGTGATGCGCGGCAAGAGGTAGCCCACCCGCGCTGACCGTGGGGGCCAATTGCGGCGGGGGAGTCCCCCGGCTCTGCCGGGGCCTCATGCGGCGGTCGCGGGCTCCTGCGCCAGCAGCCTGCGGATGTCCCGCACGGCCGCGCGGCCGGCCCGGTTGGCGCCGACGGTGCTCGCCGACGGGCCGTACCCGACGAGGTGGACTCGGGGATCGGCGACCGCCCGCGTGCCGTCGACACGGATTCCGCCGCCCGGCTCACGAAGCCTCAGCGGGGACAGGTGGTCGAGTGCGGCACGGAAACCGGTCGCCCACAGGATGACGTCGGCCGCCACGCGCCGTCCGTCCTTCCACTCCACGCCGTCCGGGGTGATCCGGTCGAACATCGGCCGCCGGTCCAGGGTCCCGTCCTTCAACCCCTGCCGTATGGCGTCGTTGAGAGGCAGACCGGTGACCGAGACGACACTCCTGGGCGGCAGCCCCTGCCGCACCCGCTCCTCGACGAGCGCGACCGCGGCCCGGCCCGCGTCCTCGTCGAACGGCCCCTCGCGAAAGACCGGCCGGCGTCGCGTCACCCATGTGGTGGCGGCCGCGTACGGCGCCAACTCCAGCAGGTGCTGCGTGCCGGACGCACCTCCGCCCACCACGACGACCCGCTGTCCGGCGAACTCCTCGGGACCCGTGTACTGAGCGGTGTGCAACTGCCGCCCCCGGAAGGTCTCCTGGCCTGGATACCGCGGCCAGAACGGCCGGTCCCAGGTACCGGTCGCGTTGATCAGGGTTCTGGTCGCCCACGTACCGTCGGAGGTCTCCACGAGCAGCCGTCCCGCGGAGCCCTCCCGCACGGCGCGCACCTCCACGGGCCGCCGCACCCGCAGGTCGAAGGCGCGCTCATAGGCGGCGAAGTACTCGCCGATCACGTCCGCCGACGGCCGCGCGGGGTCGGCGTCCCTCAGCTCCATGCCCGGCAGTGCGTGCATCCCGTGCACCTTGCCGTACGTCAGCGACGGCCACCGGAACTGCCAGGCGCCGCCGGGACCGGGGGAGTGGTCGAGCACGACGAAGTCGCAGTCCGGCCGGAAACCGGTGCGCCGCAGGTGATAGGCGCTGGACAGACCGGCCTGTCCAGCGCCTATGACGACTACCTCGACCTCGCGCGCGTTGTTCACGCTTCCACCAACCACGCCGAGGGGGTGGATCTTCCCGGTACGCACCAGGGCCCGGGCCGCGGAGGCCGGTGCCGGGGGGCTCGCGTGTGAACCCTGGCGCAGGGGTGAGGATGGGTTGCATGTCAGATGCCTTCACCACTCGAGTGCTGAACGTGACCTCCGGCTCCCGGGAGACGGTCGTCGACCTCACCCGGGACTGCGAGACCTTCCTGCGGGAGACCGCCGCCGGTCGCGACGGACTGCTGAACGTGTTCGTGCCGCACGCCACCGCCGGTATCGCCGTCATCGAGACGGGCGCCGGCAGTGACGACGACCTCCTCGCCACCCTGCACACCCTCCTGCCCGCCGACGACCGCTGGCAGCACCGTCATGGCAGCCCCGGCCACGGCCGCGACCACGTCCTCCCGGCCCTGGTGCCCCCGCACGCGACGCTCCCGGTGCTCGACGGACGCCTGGAGCTGGGGACGTGGCAGTCGGTGTGCCTGGTGGACACCAACATCTCCAATGTCAACCGTCAGGTTCGACTGAGCTTCCTGGGCTGAGCAAGATCATCCTGGGTGTGGCCGCCAAATCTCCGTACCTTGCGTGCTCGAAACGGAGAAGCCTTGCGCGGTACGGACCTGAACATGATCGAACGCCCCTACGACGGATGCGGAAAGTGCTTTCTCGGCGTGCGACGGCTGTCGCGGATGAAGCTCGCCACGTCGTCTCCGGAGCGGCAACGCGAGGACGTGCTGACCGCCGCCGCATCCGTCGGGGGCCACATCATCGGCTGGGCCGACGACTGGGAGGTGTCGGACGCCACCGACCCGATGACCCGGCCGAAACTGGGCCCCTGGCTTCGCGATGAGAGACCGGTACTCGAAAGATCAGGTTCAGCTGGGCGGTGGTGAAGTCGTCGGTGTCCTCGCCGGAGACGATGTTGCCGGACAGCAGGTTGAGACTGTTCTCGGCGGCCCAGCGGACTGAGCGCAGGCTGCCTCCGCCATACCAGATCCGCTCCACCAGACCGGGGTTGTGCGGCTGCAGCCGCGGCCGCTGGATGTTGCCGGGCGAGTGGATCACCGTGTCCGGGCCACCGAGATAGTCGCCGCGCAGGTTGTCGACGAGGCGGGCGATCCTGCCGTACGACAGGTCGAAGCCGCGCCAGTCCCCGTCGTACACCAGGTCGCCGAGCAGTTCGGCGTGCGGCATGCCGGTGCTGAAGCCGACCTGGAGGCGGCCGCGGGAGAGTACGTCGGCCGGCGCGAGGTCCTCGGCCAGGCGGAAGGGGCTCTCGTACCCGATGGGGATGACTGCCGTTCCCAGCTCGACCCGCTCGGTGCGCTGGCCGGCCGCGGCGAGGAACACCGCGGCGGAACCGACGCCGTGCTCGAGGTGGCGCCGGCGAATCCAGGCCCCGTCGTAGCCGAGCCGTTCGCCGTATTCGAACAGCTGGAGGGTCTCCACCAGGCCTGTATAGGGGTCGTCGTCGGCGAAGTTGCCCGGGGTGGGGAAGGCCAACGAGGTGATGGTGGGAGTGCTCATGACGCTGGTCCTCGGCTCGTGGTGGTCTCGGGGGCGGGGGAGGGGAGACGGCCGCCGGGGATCGCCGCGAGCAGTTCGCGGGTGTACACGTGGCGAGGGCGGGTGAACAGTTCCTCCGGCGGGCCTGTCTCGACGACGCGGCCGGTCCGCATCACGGCAACCTGGTGCGCGATCTGCCGTACGACGGCCAGGTCGTGCGAGATGAAGAGGTAGGCCACCCCCGTGTCGGCCTGCAACTCGGCCAGCAGGTCCAGGACCTGGGCCTGCACGGACACGTCGAGGGCGGAGACCGGCTCGTCGCAGACCACCAGGTCGGGGGAGAGGGCGAGGGCGCGAGCGATCGCCACGCGCTGCCGCTGTCCGCCGGACAGCTCCGCCGGCCGGCGCTCCAGTGTGGCGGAGGGAAGCGCCACCCGGTCCAGCAGTTCGCGGGCCCGGGCGAGCCGCGAGGCGCGGTCGCCGACCTTGAAGGCGCGCAGCGGCTCGGTGATCACCTCGCCGATGGAGAAGCGCGGGTCGAGCGAGGCATACGGGTTCTGGTAGACGAGTTGGGCGCGGCGGCGCAGCTCCCTGGTCCGGGCGCCATGCGCGGTGGTGACGTCGGTGCCGTCGAAGAGGATCTGCCCCGCGGTCGCGTCGGCAAGGCGGAGCACCAGGCGGGCGGTGGTGGACTTGCCCGAGCCCGACTCGCCGACCAGGGCGAGGGTCTGGCCCCGGTGGAGGGTGAGGCTGACGTCGTCGACGGCGCGCAGGGTGAGGGGCCCGTCCCCGGTGCGGGGCAGCCTGAACTCCTTGACCAGGTTGCGCACTTCGACCAGGGGCGCCGTCTGCGCCTCGGGGTTGGAGACCGGGGTGCGGGGCCGGGCGGTGGTGAGGCTCGGGGCACTGGCCAGCAGGTGCCGGGTGTAGTCGTCCTGCGGGTCGGCCAGGATGTCACGGGTGGGGCCCGCCTCGACGACCTTGCCCTGGGACATCACCACCAGCCGCTGTGCCCGGTCGGCGGCGACCCCGAGGTCGTGGGTCACGAGCAGGACCGCGGTGCCCGACTCCTCGGTGAGGCGCTGGAGATGGTCGAGGATGACCCGCTGCACGGTGACGTCGAGCGCGCTGGTGGGCTCGTCGGCGATGATCAGCTCGGGCTGCGCGGCGATGGCGATGGCGATCAGGGCGCGTTGCCGCATGCCGCCGGACAGTTCGTGCGGATACTGCCGGGCCCGGAGGACCGCGTCGGGCAGTCCGGCCCGGTCCAGGACGGCGACCGCCTCGGCGGGAGCCGAGCGGCGGGTCGCCAGACCGTGGATGCGCAGCACCTCGGCGACCTGGTCGCCGATCCGCTTGACCGGGTTGAGGGAGACGGTCGGGTCCTGGGGGACCAGTCCGATCCGTGCTCCGCGTACGGTGCGCAGTTCGGCTTCGGAGAGGGCGGCGAGATCGTGCCGGCCGAAGCGGACCGTGCCCGCGTCGATACGGCCGTTCGTCGGCAGGAGCCGGGTGATGGCGTGCGCGGTCGTGCTCTTGCCGGAGCCGGACTCGCCGACCACCGCAGTCACCTGTCCCGGCCATACGGCGAGGTCGACGCCCCGGACCGCCGGGATCGTGCCGCCCCGGGTGCGGTACGACACCGACAGGCCGCGTAGCTCCAGCAGGGGTGTGGTCACGTCGTCACCGCTCTCACGTTCGTCGGTCATGGCTGCCGGGACCATTCGCCGTCCAGCGCCCGGGCGATGCGGTTGGTGGTCAGCACGGTGGCGGCGATCGCCAGGCCGGGCAGTGCGGTCAGCCACCAGGCGTTGGCGAGGTAGTTGCGGCCGTCGGAGATCAACGTGCCCCACTCCGGGGCGGGCGGGGGAGCGCCGTAGCCGAGGAAGCTCAGGGCGGAGACGGCCAGGATGGAGGATCCGAAGTCGAGGGTGGCCAGGACGATCACCGGGCCCGCGGCATTGGGCAGCACATGTCGGCCGAGCACCGAGTACCAGCGGGCCCCGCTCGCGCGCGACGCCTCCACGAACACCGCCTGCCGCACGCGCAGTACCTCCGCGCGCGCCACTCGGGCGAACGCGGCGACGCTGGCGATGCCGACCGCGACCGCCACCTTCACCGTGCCGTAGCCCAGCGCGGTGACCAGGGCCAGGGACATGAACAGCGCGGGGATGGACAGCAGTACGTCGACGAAGCGCATCAGCACGTCGTCCACCCAGTGGCCCACGAACCCGGCGACCACCCCGAGCAACCCGCCGACCACGAACGCCACCAGCACCGCGATCAGTGTGGCCTTCAGGGACAACTGGGCGCCATGGACGACCCGCGAGAACACATCGCGGCCCAGCTCGTCGGTGCCGAACCAGTGACTTCCGCTCGGGCCGCGGAAGTTCTGGGACGGCACGCCCTTCAGCGGGTCCTGCGAGGTGAACAGGTCGGGCCAGAACGAGGCCAGCACCACCAGCACGAGGACGACGACCGACAGCAGCAGACCCGGGCGGCGCACCACGAAGCGCAGCAGCCGCCGTACATCCACGCGGCGTCCTGGCTCCGGCCCCGACCCCGCCTCGACCGGGCGGGCCGGTCCCAGCGCCGCCTCGGCCGGGTCGTCGACAAGGCTCTGGCTCATGCGAGTGCCGCCCTTCTGCCTGAGGCCACCACGATCCGCGGATCCAGGAGCGGATAGACCAGGTCGATGACCAGGTTCGTCGTCACGAAGATCAGCGCCCCGAAGGCCACCACCCCCTGGACCACCGGGATGTCCTGGGCGGTGACCGCCGCCGCGGTCACGCGCCCGAGGCCGTCGCGCGAGAACACCGTCTCGACGACCACCGAACCGGCGATCAGCTGCCCCACCAGCAGGCCGACGACCGTCAGCGCCGGCAGGGACGCGTTGCGCAGGGCGTGCCGCAGATGCACCCGCCACCGGTCGGCACCCTTGGCCCGCGCGGTCTCCACATACGCCTGGTCCAGTGCGGTGAGCAGGCTCTTGGCGAGCACCTGGGCGACCTGCGCGCCCGTCGGGACCGCCAGCGTCAGGGCCGGCAGCACCAGCCCCTCCAGGCCGTCGTTGCCGAACGCGGGGAACCAGTGCAGCCGGAAGGAGAACGTCTCGACGAGCAGCAGCCCCACCCAGAACGTCGGGACGGACACCCCCAGCGGCGGCAACGACAGCAGCAGCTGCCGCAGCCAGCGCCGGGTGGTGTAGGTCGCCAGCACCGCCAGACCACCGCCGAGCAGCACCGCCAACAGCAGAGCGGCACTGGTCAGTTGGAGGGTCTGCGGCAGCGCGTCGGCCAGCGTCGAGGTGACCGGACGGCCGGTGGCGACCGAGTCGCCGAAGTCCCCGCTCATCGCCCCTCCCAGACAGTCGGCGTACTGCACCAGCACCGGCTTGTCGAAGCCGTACTCGTGCCGCAGCGCGACCAGCCGGGCCGGATCGACGTCCCCCGAGTCCATCCCGGCACTGGCCATCGCGGTGACCGGGTCACCGGGCAGCCAGTTCAGTACCAGGAACGACACCGTGTACGCCGCCCACAGCACCCCGACCGCCTGCGCCAGTCGCTTGATCACATAGCGGCGCATGCGCTAGCCGATCCAGGTGTCGTGCAACTGGATGCGGCTGCCCGAGTCGAAGTCGAGGCTGTGCACCTTCTTCGACACGGCCAGCTGGGTCTGGAGTTCCACCACCGGCACGTTGTACGCGTTCTGCACGATCAGCTTCTGCGCCTCGTCCACCAGCTGCTCGCGCTTGGCGGTGTCCGTGGTCGCGGCCTGGCCGGACAGCGCCGTGTCCAGGGAAGTGGCGGGCAGGCGATAGAAGTTGGCCAGCCGGGTGGAGAAGGAGGTACGCAGGATGTCAGGGTCGGAGCGGGTCACGTTGCCCCACACCAGATCGAAGTCACCGCCCTGGAGTGTGGTGGCGAACTGGCTGACCTGACCCTGCTTGAGCACCACGTCGATCCCGACGGCCTTCAGCTGCTGCTGGACCAGCTCCAGTGCGGGCTGGTTGGTGGCGGCGTTGGGGAACCAGCTGATGGTCAGGCTCAGCTCCTTGCCGTCCTTGGCGCGTATGCCGTCACTGCCGGCTTTCCAACCGGCCGCTTCCAGCAGGGACTTTGCCTTGGCCGCGTCGAAGGCGAGGTCCGAGGAGAGGTCGGTGTAGTCGGGCGTGGTGTGCGCCAGGACGCTGGTCGCCGACTGGGTGCCGGTCGGGAACACGGTGTCGGCGATCTGCTTGCGGTCGATGGCCGCCAGGATCGCCTGACGCACCTTTACGTCCTTCAGCAGCGGCCGCGAGTTGTTGACGCCGAGCCCGAAGACCACGCCGGGGTTGGCCCGGCGCAGCAGGGTGACCTGACCGCCCCCGAGTGCCGCCTCGTTGGCCTTGCCGACGCTGCTGATCGCGTCCACCTGCCCGGACTGGAGGCTGCCGGCCCGCACCCCCGCCTCGGGGACGACCTTGAAGACCAGCTTGTCCAGGTAGGTCTCGCCCTTCTTGGACCACAGCGAGGAGCCCCAGTCGTAGCCGGTGCGCTTGGCCAGAGTGATCGACTGGTTCTGGACGTACTGCTTGAGCACGAACGGCCCCGACCCGATCACACCGTCGCTGCACTTCTGCTGCGGGGTCTTCTTCACGCTCGCCGACGACTCGATGCCCAGCGAGTGGGTCGAAGTCGCCTGGAGGAACTGGGTGTTGGGCTCCTTGAAGGTCACCTTGACGGTGAGCGGGTCCACCGCGGTGGTGCTCTTGACGCCGCTGAGATAGCCCTGGGCGAGGACCCCGAGGGCGCCGAGCTCCGGCACCGCGTCGAGGTTGTCCTTGACCACCTGCGCGGTCAGCCGGGAGCCGTCGCTGAAGGTGACGCCCGAGCGCAGATGGAAGGTGAACTCCGTGGCGTCGGCGTTGATGTCCCAGCTCTTGGCGAGCCACGGCACGATCTTGCCGGTCCTGGGGTCCTGGTCGGTCAGGGAGTCCACGGTCTGGCGCACCGAGTAGATGCTCTCGTTGCTGCCGACCTGCTGTGGATCCACGCAGCCGGCGTCGGAACCCACCGCGAAGGTCAGGGTGCCACCGGACTTCGGCCGGCTGCTTCCGCTACCGGAGTCGTCGCCCGAACCGCAGGCGGTCAGCAGAACACTTGTGGTCAGCAGGGCGGCGAGGGGCGCCCAGCGGGGGGCTCTGAAAGCCGGAAGTGCGTTCACGGAGGGTTCTCCTACTCGTGTCACCAGGCAAGAAGGCGCCGTACAAGGCACGACCGTGCATGGGTGTACGGCCCCGGCCGGTACCAGACCGGTGGCGGGGAAGCGCTGTGCAGACAGGGATCAGGGCGGAGCGGGGGGCAGCCGCAGGCGGGTGCGGTGACGGCCGGTGCGTGCCGGACCACGACCGGCGGCGGAAGGGGCCGTCAGGCCTGACAGAGGCAGCTGGTCGAGCGCTTGAGGTCGATATGGCGCCGACGCGAGAGCCGGGAGAACACGGTGGCGCCGACGAAGCGGGCGCTGAGGTCACCACCGTGCCGCATACCGGTCCTCCACATTTCCGGCCCCGGTCACGAGGCCACGCGCTTGCGGAGATCGTCGGTGATCCCGCCGGGCTTTCACCTGGAGCACCCCACCGCGCGGGGAGGGTTGCCGGTCAGCGAGCCAGGGCTTGACGCTGACACTCAATGCCGTTCGTGATCGTACGGAGGGCTCTTGTCGTGCGTCAATGCCGGAAAGCGACGCCCTGCAGGGGCAGTCGGACCGGTACCGGTTCCGGCTCAGGAACCGCCGCGCTCGCGGGGGATCTTCTGGCCGGCCTCGATCGCCACCGGCAGCCGGTTCTCGGCCGGGGGCAGCGGGCAGGTGGCCAGGTCCGTGTAGGCGCACGGCAGGTTCGCGGCGCGGTTGAAGTCCAGGACGACCGTACCGTCGGCGGCGGGCGGCTCCAGGGTCAGGGCCCGGTTGGCGGCGTAGGTGGTGACTCCGGAGGTCGCGTCGGTGAACAGCACCATCAGTCGGCCCGCACCGTGGCCGGGGAACGCGGTCAGCGACAGGGGGCGCCCGTCCAGCTCGAACTCGACCCTGCCCGGAGCGTCGTACACATGCTCAAGGCCCTCGACCGCGGCGCCCACGGTGGTCGGTCGTGGCGTGTCGAAGGGGATGCAGCGGCCCGTCACGGCCCAGCGCGGGTCGGGGGCGTAGGCGGGCGTTCCGGTGAAGGCCGTGCGCAGCGGTGCGTCCGGGTGCCGGGGGCGCACGATGTCGTGCCCGCCGCGCCTGGCGATCTCGATGACGGCGTCTCCCCAGACGGCGTCGACGCCGCCGCGTTCGGGAAGCATGCCGAAGCGGTGTTCACCGTGCACCGGGGTTCCGTCGACGATCAGTTCCTCGCCGTCGTCGAGGTCTGCGACGACCCCGTCGGGGCCGGTGCGCCACGCACCGGGCGCGTCCGGGAAGCGCTGGGGCCGGTCGTCGAGCCAGTGCAGGCCGGTGACCGCCAGGAACCCGTGCGGGTCGGCGAGCCGGGCCTCATGGGCGCGGTACCACTCCCGCCAGTTCTCGGTGAAGGCATGGAAGTCGGTCGTGGTGGCCTCGGTGGTCATGGGTTCTCCTTCGTCACGGGGGTGCAGGGGGGCCGGTCGGGCCGTCGGTTCGACCGGCGTGCTCAGCGGGCCAGTTCGCCGAGGAGCCGCCAGGTGCGTCGGCGGTCGGCTTCTCCCGCGATCTCGGTGCCCGAGAACACGACCTCGGTGGCGCCGGCGTCGCGGTAACGGCGTATCCCGGCCTCGACGGTCTTCTCGTCGCCGATCACGGCCAGGTCGGCGGCCCGCCGGCCGCCGGAGAGCTCGATGACCCGGGCGTAGGACGGGATCTGTTCGTAGAACGCGAGGTTCTCGGTGGCCTTGGCCCGCACCGCCTCCACGTCGTCGGTGACCACGCCGGGCACCAGGGTCACGATCCTGGGCGCGGGACGACCGGCGGCCTCGGCGGCTGCGGTCAGGGCGGGCGCGATGTGTTCCGCAAGGGCGCGCGGTCCCGCCAGGTAGGGCAGGATCCCGTCCGCCAGCTCACCGCTGACCCGCAGCGCCTGTGGCCCCATCGCGGCGACCAGGAGGGGGACACCGCTCTCGGCACCTGGTACCCGCGCCGGGACCGGGGTGGTCGCAGTGAGCAATTCGCCGTGGAAGTCCGCCGTGCCGGTCTCGGTCAACTGCCGCAGTGCGGTGAGGAATTCACGCAGGCGGGCGATGGGGCGTTCGAAGGGCAGGCCGAAGCCGGTCTCCGTCAGCAGTTTCGTGCCCAGGGCCAGGCCGAGGTGGTAGCGGCCGTGGGTCGCGGCCTGGGCAGTCTGGGCCTGGCTGGAGACCAGCAGCGGGTGGCGGCCGAAGACGGGGATCGCGGAGGTGCCGACCTGCAGTCCGGGCACCTCGCGTCCGACGATCGCCGCGAGCTGGGGTGAGTCCGCGCCGAAGGTCTGCCCGAACCAGGCCGACCGCAGACCGGCGCCCGCGGCCTCCTGGGCCAGTTGCACGGTGGCGTCGACCTGGTTCGGCGCGTCGGACGCGTTGAGCGCTACTCCAACAGTCATGTCAGTCAGAACAGGCGTCGGTCGAACCCGCATTCCGGTCTGTGCGTGACAGCTTCTTGTCAGTCATGTGTACTCAGTCCTGAGCGGAAAGGCCATTCCGGTGCTCGTCCCGCCTGCCGTCGGTCCCGCGCGGACCGGTGCGTGAGAGGTTCGCGCAGGCCGAGGTTCTCGCGCAGGGTGGTGCCGGTGTACTCGGTGCGGTAGACCCCGCGTTCCTGCGGTGCCGGGACGAGCAGGTCGACGATGTCGTCGGGGCCGTCGGGGCCGTCGGGGATGAGGTACGGCGTGACGTTGAAGCCGTCGAGCGCGCCGTGCCGCACGAAGTGGGCGAACTTGTCGGCCGGGCCGGACGGAGTGCCGACGTGCCCGCGTTGCGGGCCGAGCGCGATGACGGTCTCGCGCAGCGTCCAGCCGTGCGCCTTCGCCTTCGCCCGCCATTCGGCCACGACCGCGCGCGGATCGGCGATGCGCCGGGCGCCGAAAGAGCCGTCGTTCTCGGTGACGACCGGATCCTCCTTCGGCAGTGGCCCGTCGGCGTCGCGGTCCGAGAGGTCGAAGCCCCACAGCAGCCCGGCGTCCTTTTCACCTACGTCGTCCGCCCCGGCGAATGTCAAGGTGGTACATGGTTGGCGGGGCGTCTCACCGCTGGGACGCCTGCGTGCCTTCCTGTGCTTCGACTGCGCGGATCTTGCCCGCCGTCGACGTCCCCGTCCACGTCGACGGGGACGTCGGGCAAGCCGTACCGAGCGTCGACCGGCGCGGAGGTGCTGCGTGTCCGCGATGCAAGACCTGTCCAAAAAAGCATTGACCAACGTGGTGGCCGTCTGCTGGACTCCCGTCCCATGAACCCGCGCGTGGACCTGACCCGGCGGCGCCACATCGATCTGGCGCACGTCTCCAGCGCGTTTTGTTGTCACTGACCCGGCAAGTGGTCGCCGGCATCGGCCGGTGTGCATAGTCGGCGCGCGCCGGGCCGGGGCGGTGTGAAACCGCCCGCACTGCGATGCTTCCCCATCGGATCGTCGTATCCGCCTCCTGTGAGTTCTCAGCCTCGTATCAGCCGCAAGCCTGTTCGCGCACGCCGACCGGGTCGCTGAGAACGCGGCTGTAGCAGTCCTGCGACCACGCTTTTTCTCTCCGGCCCGGCCGATTCGGCGTTCCGCGTGCCGGGTCGATCAGCCCTGCGCGCCACCAGCGCCTTCATCCAACTGCCCCGCACGCCTTGGTGTGCCCATCCGTCCGGGAGGGACCCCCTCATGCCTCCGTCCATCCGTAAGCTCACCGGCCGTATCGGCGCAGTCGTCGAGGGCGTCGACCTCGCGACGCCACCGGACTTCTCGACGATCACCACGCTCCGGGACGCCCTCAACGAGCACAAGGCGATCGTGTTCGACGGTGTGCGGCTCGACAACGCCGGCCAGGAGCGTGTGGCCGGGTGGTTCGGCGAGCTGACGACCGCTCATCCGAACGTGCCGGCGGCAGACGGCACGACGAACGTGCTCGCCATCGACAGTGAGACCTCCAAGGCCAACGCCTGGCACACGGACGTCACCTTCGTTGTCAACCCGCCGCAGCTCACCACGCTCCGGTCGATCGTGACCACGCCGTACGGCGGAGAGACGCTCATCGCCAACGCCGCCGCGGCCTACCGCGACCTCCCCGAACCGCTGCGCGCCCTCGCCGACACGCTGCGCGTCGTACACACCAACCAGTACGACTACGCGCGCCCCGCAGCCGTGACCGCCGAACAGCAGGAGTACGACCGCATCTTCGTCTCGACGCCCTACGAGGCCGAGCACCCGGTCGTGCGGGTGCATCCGCTGACGGGCGAACGCGGTTTGTTCATCGGGGGGTTCGCCAAGCGGATCGTCGGGCTGTCGGGCAGTGACTCGGTGGACCTGCTGCGCATCCTGCAGTCGTACGTGACCCGTCCGGAGAACATCCTGCGCTGGACCTGGTCCCCGAACCAGCTGCTGATCTTCGACAACCGGATCACCCAGCACTACGGAGTGGACAACTACGACGACCACCCGCGCCGCCTCAACCGGGTGACGGTCGCGGGTGAGGTGCCGACCGGTGTCGACGGCCGCCGCAGTGAGCAACTCGTCGGCGATTCCTCGCACTACAGCAGCGTGTTGGCGGTGGCGGCATGACCGAGCTCAGTCTCAAGGCGCCGGTCGTCACCGAGCGCCCGGACGCCGAGACGGCGAGCGTACGCGAGCGTGAGGTGTTCCTGCCGCGCGACGCCCGCCGAAGCACATCACTCAGCACACTCCGCGAGCGCCTGCGCTGGCCGCTGGGCATCTACACGACCCCGGTCGCGATCCTCATCGCCTGGGAGGCGCTCGCCCGGGCCGGAGTGGTGTCGAAGACCTACGCCCCGGCGCCGACCTCGATCGTGAAGTCAGCCGCCGATCTGTGGCAACAGGGTGTCCTCGGGCCCGACGTGGCCATTTCGCTGCAGCGGGCCGACATCGGTCTGGCGATCGGTCTGACGGTGGGGATCGTCACCGGCGTGCTCGGCGGGCTGCTGCGCAGCGGCGAGTACCTGTTCAACGGCCTCGTGCAGGTGCTCAACACGATCCCCCTCCTCGCCGTACTGCCGTTGATGATCGTGTGGTTCGGCATCGACGAACTCACGAAGGTGCTGCTGATCTCCTTCGGCGCCGGCGTCCCGATGTATCTCAACCTTTTCGCCGCGATCCGGGGCGTCGACCAGCGGCTGATCGAGATGGCGCGCACGACAGGTGCGGGCACCTGGCGCCTGGTGACGCGGGTGCTCGTGCCCGGAGCCCTGCCGGGGTTCCTGGTCGGCCTGCGGTTCTCCCTCGCATACAGCGTCCTGGGTCTGGTCGCAGCCGAAACGGTCAACGCCGACAAGGGACTCGGCTTCCTCATCACTCAGGGGCAGACCTATCTGCAGACCAACCAGGTCTTCGTGGGGCTGGTGATCTACTCGCTCCTCGGTCTGCTCGCCGACCAGTTCGTCCGAGTTCTCGAGCGGGTGCTGCTGCGGTGGCGGCCCAGTTATGAGGCGTCATGAGCAGCACGATCGCGACGGAGCGCCGTCGGCAGACCGGGGTCGTCGTCGAGCAGGTGGTCCGTCGGTTCGGTGACCGGGTGGTGCTCGACCACCTCGACCTCACCCTCGCCGACGAGGAGTTGGTGATCCTGCTCGGCCCCTCCGGCTGCGGCAAGAGCACCCTGCTGCGGCTGCTCGCCGGCCTTGACCGGCCCGACGGAGGGCGCGTGGAGGTCCCGGCACGGCGTGCGATCGTCTTCCAGGCCGACCGGCTGCTGCCGTGGCAGCGGGTGCTGCGCAACGTCACGCTCGGGCTGCACGGACCCGACGCGGAACAGCGCGCCCTCGATGTGCTCGCCGAGGTCGGACTCTCGGGCCGCGAGAAGGCCTGGCCCAAGGAGCTCTCCGGTGGCGAGGCCCAGCGGGTGTCGCTCGCACGGGCCCTGGTCTCGGAGCCCGAACTCGTGCTGCTCGACGAGCCGTTCGCAGCCCTCGACGCCATCACCCGGCTGCGCATGCACGACCTGGTACGGGCGCTGCGGACCAAGCACCACGCCGCCATGCTGCTCGTCACCCACGACGTCGACGAAGCGATCGCCCTGGCGGACCGCATCGTCGTCATGAGCAACGGTCGTATCGGCACCGCGCACGAGGTTCACCTCTCCGCCGCGGACCGCGAAGCGAGCGTCGCACGCGAGGAACTCCGCGCCCGGCTCCTGGCAGACCTCGGCCTCGCCGGCCAGCACTGATCTCCCCGAACACGCTCACTCAGCACAGAAAGCACGACAACCATGCGAAAGAGAACCACCAGACTCATCGGCGCCGCCGGCTCCCTCGCCCTGGCGGGCACCCTCGCCGCCTGCGGATCGTCGTCTTCGGACGGCACCGCGCCGCTGAGCAACGCCGCCGCAGCGAGCGACGCCAAGCACCCCGAGTGGAGCAAGTACACCTTCACCATTGGCGACAACGGCGGCGACGGCAGCCAGGAACTGGCGAAGATCACCGGCGTGTTCGACAAGGCGCCGTACAAGGTGAAGTTCGCCCGCTTCACCTACGGCCCGCCGCTCGTGCAGGCCGCCGCCTCGGGCGACATCGACCTCGGCAGCGTCGGCGACGTGCCGCCGATCACCGGTGCCGCGAAGGAGTACGGCTTCAAGGTCGTCGCCGTCAACCGCTCACTCACACCGACCCAGTCGAACGAGAACATCATCGTGCCGAAGGGCTCGAAGCTGAAGACGGCCGCCGACCTCAAGGGCAAGAAGATCGCCGTTCCGCAGGGCAGTTCGGCCCACGGCCTGGCCCTGAACGCGCTGAAGAGCGTCGGCCTCACCCCCAAGGACGTGAAGCTGACCTTCCTCGACCCGGCGGCCGGCGCGACGGCGTTCAACACCGGCAAGGTGGACGCCTGGTCGATCTGGAACCCCCAGTCCGCGATCGCGGTCAAGAACGGCGCGCGGATCCTGGTGAAGGGTCTCCCGCCGATCGACCAGACGAGCAGCTACTACGTCGCCAGTGACACGTCGCTGAAGGACAAGACCAAGCGCGCCGCTCTCACGGATGTCCTGAAGAGGCTCTCGCGAGAGTTCGCCTGGGCCGTCAAGAACCCCGACCAGTACGCGCAGGCGCTCTCGAAGGAGCAGGGCATCCCGCTGGCCGACGCCAAGGCGTCCCTGGCCGCCTACTCGAACCGGGTGACCCCGGTGGAGCAGTCGGACATCGAGCTGGAGCAGAAGCTCGCCGACGCCTTCCTGGAGGCGGGTCAGATCACCAAGAAGGTCGACGTCAAGTCGATCACCGACAACCTCCTGCCGGTCGGTTACGACAGCTCCAAGCTGAAGGTCACCTCATGATCGCGAGACGGCGTCGGCTCCATCTCAACGCCTTCCTCATGGAGGCGGGTCACCACGAGGCGGCGTGGCGGCTCCCGCACAGCAATCCCCGGGCGGACTTCGACCTGCGGCACTGGATCGAGCTGGCGCAGCTGGCCGAGAGCGCCAAGTTCGACTCGCTGTTCCTCGCGGACGGCCCGGCACTCATCGGCACCGGCGAGTTCCGGCCGCCGGGCCAGCTCGAGCCGTTGACCCTGCTGACCGCGCTGTCCCAGGCGACCAGCAGGATCGGCCTCATCGCGACCGTGTCGTCGACCTACAACGAGCCGTACAACCTCGCCCGCCGCCTCGCCTCCGTCGACCACGTCAGCGGCGGCCGCGCCGGCTGGAACATCGTCACCTCGGCAGGGGCGGACGAGGCGGCCAACTTCGGTCTCGACGACCGCCCCGGCCACGCCGAACGCTACGCCCGCGCCGACGAGTTCCTGGAGGTCGCCAAGGCGCTGTGGGACAGCTGGGAGTCGGAGGCCGTCCTCGCGGACAGGACCACCGGACGCTACGCCGACCCCGCGCGGCTGCACCGCCTCGACCACAGGGGCCGGTACTTCAAGGTGGCCGGCCCGCTCAACGTCGAGCGTCCACCGCAGGGTTACCCGCTGCTCGTCCAGGCCGGCTCCTCCCAGGACGGTAAGGACTTCGCGGCCCGCCACGCCGAGGCGATCTTCACCGCGCACACGACGTACGAGCGCGCGGCCGCCTTCTTCGCCGACATCAAGGCGCGCACCCGAGCCGCAGGCCGCGACCCGGACGGTGTGATCGTCCTGCCCGGCGTCGTCCCGTACATCGGGTCCACCGAGGAGGAGGCCCGGGCGCTTGCCCGGCAGTTCGACGAGCTGCGCGTTCCGGAGTACGGGCTGCGTCAGCTGGCCGCCGTGTTCGAGACCGAGCCGTCGGTCTTCGAACTCGACGAGCCCCTGCCGGACTTCATCCTCGCCAGGCCGAAGCTGGAAGGCTCGCAGAGCCGCTCCGACCTGATCATCGACCTCGCGGTGCGCGAGCAGCTGACGGTCCGGCAGGTCATCTCCCGGCTCGGCGGCGGACGCGGTCACTTCGAGTTCATCGGCACACCCGAGCAGATCGCGGACACGATCATCGCCTGGTTCGAGGGCGGTGCCGCGGATGGGTTCAACATCATGGCGCCCGCCCTGCCGTCGGGTCTGGCGGCCTTCGTCGAGCATGTGTTGCCGATCCTGCGCGGCAAGGGGCTGTTCCGTGAGGAGTACGAGGGCACGACCCTGCGTGAGCACTACGGGCTGCCGGTCCCGGCGAACCAGTTCCATGGCTGACCCGCTCGCGACTCCCGCCGCTTCCCGGAGCGGCGGGAGTCCGCCCGCGCTGCGGGTCGAGGGCCTTCGCAAGACCTACGAAGACGGCTTCACCGCGGTGGCCGGGCTCGACCTGGAGATACCGGACGGCGCCTTCTTCGGCCTGCTCGGCCCGAACGGCGCCGGGAAGACGACGCTGATCGGCTCGGTGTGCAACATCGTCCGACCCACCGCCGGCACCCTGTCCGTCTTCGGCCACGACCACCGCAGCCGTCAGGCCCGTCGGTTCCTCGGCCTGGCCGCGCAGGAGATCAACGTCGACCGGTTCCTGTCCATCCGGCAGATCCTGATCTACCACGCCGGATACCACGGCATCGGCCGGAAGGCGGCCGCCCGGCGCGCGGATGAACTGCTCGCCCTGTTCCGCCTCGACGACAAGGCCGACGTACGCGCCTACGAACTCTCCGGTGGCATGCAACGGCGCCCCGTCCTCGCGCGGGCCCTCATGCACCGGCCCCGCCTGCTGATCCTCGACGAGCCGACGGCCGGCGTCGACGTCGAGCTGCGCTCGGAGACCTGGCGGGTCGTCAAGGGCCTTAACGCGGCAGGCACCACTGTGCTGTTGACGACTCACTACCTGGAGGAGGCGGAGACCTTGTGCGACGAGATCGCGCTCCTGCGCGCGGGCCGGATCGTCGACCGCGGCTCCGCCGCGTCGCTGCGTGAGCGGTATGCGGCCCGGGACATCTCGGAGGTCTACGACCGGGTGAGCACGGCGGAGGAGGTCGCCTCGTGAGCGGCACCGAGGCCCCGGCCCTCCCGGCGTTCGACGAACCGTTCAGGGCGGAGCGGTCGCCGTTCCTGTGGCTCCTGGAGCGCGAGGTCCTGCGCTTCCTCACGATCTGGCGCTACAGCGTCGTCGGCCCGGTGCTGTCGACCGTGCTGTTCGTCGTCGTCTTCGGATCGGCTCTCGGCCGGCACGTCGACACGATCGACGGCATCGGCTACGGCAGGTTCATCGTGCCCGGCCTCTTCACCCAGGCGATCGTCAACGTCGGCTTCTTCAACGGAACGACCAGCCTGTTCGAGTCCCGCCGCGACCAGTACATCGACGACGTGTTCGCGAGCCCGCTCAGGTGGTGGGAGATCAACGCGGCACTGGTGGGCGGCGGCATCGCCCGAGGCGTCGTCGTGGGTGCGGGCGTCCTGGCGGTCGCACTCCCGCTCACCCACGGCGCCACCCCGGCCCGCCCTCTCGTCCTGCTGCTCGGCACACTCGGCGTGCTCCTGGTCGCCGCACAGGTCGGCGTGATCGCGGGCGGCCACGCCAAGTCCCTCGACCACGTCTACTCCATGGAGTCGATCATCCTGCTGCCGCTGGGCTTTCTCGGCGGCGTCTTCTACTCGGTCCACCAACTGCCGCAGTTCTGGGACGTCCTGAGCCGCCTCGACCCGGTCTTCTGGCTGGTCCAGGTCGAGCGGATCGGCTTCCTCGGCCAGGGCGACGTCGGCGCGGGCTGGGCCCTTGCCGTGGTCTGGGGCCTCGGGGCGGCGCTGACGGCCTGGTCGGCCGCGATGTTCGGCACCGGTCGCCTCAAGCCCTGATCCGTCGCCGATCACCCCACCCTGTGGGCCTACGCCCGCATGCTCGCCGCCCCCCGGCGTTCGGCGTCCGCCTCGACATCGACGGCATCGAACGCCGCCAGCGCGCCCGCTGCCGGGGCCTGAAGGCCGCCGGGGCGGCCGTCCGGATCCTGGACCGGACGGCCCACACCGCTCGCCTGCCTTTCCACCTGCTGGACCGGCGTTGACAAATGTTCGGGCCGTTGTTTTAACTACCGCCCAGAACGGTCATGAGCGTCAGCGACAAGCCCTGGCTTGCTGACCGGCAACCCTCCCATCGCGGTGGGGTGCCCCAGGTGACGACCCGGCCGATGAAGTTTCGGTAAGCGCGAGGTCCACAGGGCCGGAAGAGTGACGGTGACGCCATGTACGCAGCTCCCAGGACGGCCGCACGCCGCTCCCGGAGCTGCGTACCGTCGTATGCGAACCTGCTCGTCGGCGATCGTGCCGTCGATCTGCTCCGCGTGAACAGCGCACTGTGTACCGCGCCGGGCCGCGCCCGCTGTCGGGGCTGACCTCTCCCCGCAGCCCCCGCACTTCCTGACGAACACCGCGACCGCGGTGTGCCGTCGTCCTCCCCGCCCCCGGTACCCGCCGTCGTGTGCACCGCCGCATGCCGCCGTGCTTCCGGGGTGTTCCCACCCAGCCGGAGCCCACCATGAGTGAACCCCCTGGTGCCACCGTCACCCTCGCCGAGGCGCCGAGCACCGACGAACCGTCAAAAGCCCTCATCGCGCAGCGAGTTCTCCCGTTGCGACGGCCAGGCCGCTGGATCGTCACCGCGGTCGTGCTGGTCCTGGTCGCCCAGTTCGTGCACGGACTGGTCACCAACCCCTTCTACCAGTGGGACCGCTGGAGCTACTGGTTCCTGCGCCCCACCATCCTCGACGGCCTGCTGGTCACCCTCGAAGTCACCGCCTGCAGTGCGGTGCTGGGCCTTGTCGGCGGCATCGTGCTCGCACTGGGCCGGCTCTCGAAGAGCCCGGCGCTGCGCGCGGTCAGCTGGACCTACGTCTGGGCGCTGCGCTCCATCCCGCTCATCGTGGTGCTGATCTTCCTCTACAACTTCAGTGCCCTGTACAAGACGGTGAGCGTCGGCATCCCCTTCGGGCCGGCCTTCTTCTCCTTCGACGAGTCGAGACTCGCCACCGACATGGTCGTCGCCGTCGTCGGCCTCAGCCTCAACGAGGCCGCCTACGCGGCCGAGGTCGTACGCGGCGGCATCCTCTCCGTCGACCAGGGCCAGCACGAGGCTGCCGCCGCGCTCGGCCTGCCCAAGAGCTACCAGTTCCGGAAGATCGTCTTCCCGCAGGCGCTGCGCTCGATCACCCCGAACTACGTCAACCAGCTCATCGGCCTGATCAAGGGCACCTCACTGGTCTTCTACGTCTCCCTGCTCGACCTGTTCGGCTCCGCGCAGACCATGGGCTCCACCTACCCCGGCGACATCGTGCCGCTGCTGCTGGTCGTCACCGTCTGGTACCTGATCCTGACCAGCATCGTGTCCGTCATCCAGTTCTACGTCGAGCGGCACTACGCCCGCGGAGCCACCCGCGGACTGCCGCCGACGCCACTGCAGAAGCTCCGCACCGGTCTTTCCGACCTGCGGGCCCGCATCCGCCGGGAGGCCGCCGTATGACCGCCGAGACGCTCGAAGCCGTGGCGGACGTCGAGGCCGCCACCGTCGAGGTCCACGACGTGCACAAGTGGTACGGCACCCACCGGGTACTGGACGGCGTCGACCTGACCGTCCGCCCCGGCGAGGTCACCGTCATCCTGGGCCCCTCCGGCTCCGGCAAGTCCACTTTGCTGCGGGTCATCAACCACCTGGAGAAGCCCGAGATCGGCTACGTCAGTATCAACGGCGAGCTGATCGGCGTGAAGCGGCAGGGCGAGCGGCTGAAGGAGCTCAGCGAGCGGGCCATCCTCACCCAGCGCGGCCGGATCGGGTTCGTCTTCCAGAACTTCAACCTCTTCCCGCACCTGACCGTCCTGGACAACGTGGCCGCCGCTCCCGTCGCCACCGGAAAGCTCGGCAAGCCCGAGGCGCAGCAACTGGCCAAGGAACTCCTCGAACGCGTCGGCCTCGGCGAACGCGTCGGCGCCTACCCTCGGCAACTGTCCGGCGGCCAGCAGCAGCGCGTCGCCATCGCCCGCGCCCTCGCCCTGCGCCCCGGCGTCATCCTCTTCGACGAGCCCACCTCCGCCCTCGACCCCGAACTCGTCGGCGAAGTCCTCGCCGTCATCAAGGACCTGGCGACCAGCGGCACCACCCTCGTCATCGTCACCCACGAGATCGGCTTCGCCCGCGAGATCGCCGACCGGGTCGTCTTCATCGACGGCGGCAAGATCATCGAACAGGGCCCGCCCTCCGAGGTCCTCGACAAACCGCGGCACGAGCGGACCAGGGACTTCCTCAGCAAAGTCCTCTGACTCGCCGCACCCCAAGACCCCCCCACGCCACCCTCATCACCTTCAGCGACAAGGAACGGCCATGCCCACCCACTTCACCCGACGCAGCCTGATACGCGGCATCACCGCGGCGACCGCCGTCGCCTCCCTGGCCACCGGGCTCGCCGCCTGCGGTGGCAACAGCGACGCGGCCACCACCACCGACAGCGCCAAGTCGGGCGAGGTCGTCATCGGACGTGTCTCCAACGGCGCCGCCACCCAGACCACCATCAAGGTCTCCGAGGTCAAGTCCATCAGCGCCGAACTGCCCGCCGCCGTCAAGAAGAGCGGCAAGTTGGAGATCGGCATCGGTGCCCTGCCCGCCGGGTTCCCGCCGCTGGCGTACGTCGGCGACGACCAGAAGACGCTCACCGGCTCCGAGCCCGACCTCGGCCGCCTGGTCGCCGCGGTCTTCGGACTCAAGGCCGAGGTAAATAACTCCACCTGGGAGAACCTCTTCGTCGGCATCGACAGCGGCAAGGCCGACGTGGCCTTCTCCAACGTCACCGACACCGAGGAGCGCAAGAAGAAGTACGAGTTCGCCTCCTACCGGCAGGACAACCTCGCCTTCATCGTGCCGAAGAAGAGCACCTGGAACTTCGACGGCAACTACGAGAACCTCGCCGGCAAGACGATCGCCGTCGGTTCCGGCACCAACCAGGAGAAGATCCTCCTCGAGTGGCAGGCGAAGCTGGCCAAGGAGGGCAAGAAGCTCACCGTCAAGTACTTCCAGGACAGCACCAGCACCTTCCTGGCCCTGAACAGCGGAAAGATCGACGCCTCCTTCGGGCCCAACCCCGGCTTCGCCTACCACAACCGTCAGGTGGCCAACACGCCCAACGCCACTCGCATCGCGGGCACCTACTCCGGCGCGGGCGCGAGCCTGCAGGGCCTGATCGCGGCAACGGCGAAGAAGGACAGCGGACTCGCCAAGCCGCTGGCCGACGCGATCAACTACCTGATCAAGAACGGTCAGTACGCCGCGTGGCTCAAGGCGTACAACCTCTCCAACGAGGCCGTCGCCAAGTCCGAGGTCAACCCGCCGGGCCTGCCGCTCGACAACTCCTGACCACCGCGTGCCGGGACTCCACCGCCGCCCCGCGGTGGAGTCCCGGCACGCCGGACACCCCCCAGCCGCACCCCGGAGACCGCCACACCATGTCCGTCACCACCCTCGACGCCGGCTCCTCGCACATCCTGGACAACCCCGCCTGGGCCGCGCTCACCGGCCCCCACGCCCACTTCGCCGAACGAATGGGCCACGCCGCCCGCTATCACCAGGACGTGGCTCCCTTCTACGCCGTCTCCGACGAGGACGACCCGCGCGCCTGGGTCGACCTTGCCGCGCTCGTCGGACCCGGCGGCACCGCCTCGGTGCGGGGCGTCACCGAGGCCCCGGAGGGCTGGGAGGTCGTGGGCACCGGACACGGCGTCCAGCTCGTGGACACCGGCCTGCGCGCGGAGCCCGACCCCGAGGCCGTACGGCTCGGCCCCGCCGACGTGCCCGAGATCCTCGACCTGGTCGCCCGCACCGAACCCGGCCCCTATCTGCCCCGCACCGTCGAGATGGGCACCTACCTGGGCATCCGATACCGCGGCCGCCTGATCGCCTTGGCCGGCGAACGCCTCCATCCACCCGGCTGGACCGAGATCAGCGCCGTGTGCACCGACCCGGCGTATCGCGGCCGGGGTTTGGCCACCCGCCTGGTCCGCGCCGTCGCGGCCGGCATCAAGGAGCGCGGCGAGCGGCCCTTCCTGCACGCCAGGGCCGACAACGCGAACGCGATCCGGCTGTACGAGTCGATCGGCTTCACCCTGCGCCGCCGTACGGTCTTCTCGCTCCTACGGCAGACCGAAGCCGCCGTCCTGGAAGAAACGGCATAGCCGTGCCGTTGTGTGTGTCGAAGGCGATGACTTGGAGGTGGGCCCCGTGACACGTGTACTGCGTGCCGTGCCCCTCCACAGCCGGCCCCATATCGACCTCCAGCGCGTGGCCGGCGCCCTTTGTTGCTCCTGACCCCGTTTTTCAGCCGCCGTTCGCCCCATGTCCGAGGGCCGGCGATCTCGTACGGACCTCCAGGAAGGCACCCTCGTGTCCTCAACTCCCGCTTCCCCTCTGCACCTTGCCGTCGCCCTTGAGGGCACCGGCTGGCACCCCGCCTCCTGGCGCGAGCCGGTCGCCCGCCCCCGGGACCTGTTCACCGCCGGATACTGGGCCGACCTGGTCGCCGAGGCCGAGCGCGGCCTGCTCGACTTCGTCACCTTCGAGGACGGGCTGGGCCTGCAGTCCTCGCACTACGGCGAGCCGGACGGCCGCACCGACCAGGTGCGCGGCCGCCTGGACGCCGTCCTGACCGCGTCCCGCATCGCGCCCCTGACCCGGCACATCGGCCTGGTCCCGACCGTGATCACCACCCACACGGAGCCGTTCCACATCTCCAAGGCGATCGCCACCCTCGACCACGTCAGCTCCGGCCGCGCGGGCCTGCGGGTGCAGATCAGCGCCCGCCCGCACGAGGCCGACCACTTCGGCCGGCGCTCCTTCCCGCCGATCAGCCCGGAGGAGTTGCAGACCCCCGCCGGACAGCAGCGGCTCACCGAGCACTTCGACGAGGCCGCCGACTACGTCGAGGTCGTGCGCCGGCTGTGGGACAGCTGGGAGGACGACGCGGAGATCCGGGACGTGGCCACCGGCCGCTTCATCGACCGGGAGAAGCTGCACTACATCGACTTCGAGGGCCGGCACTTCAGCGTCAAGGGTCCGTCCATCACCCCGCGCCCGCCGCAGGGCCAGCCGCTGGTGACCGCCCTCGCCCACCAGACGGTTCCGTACCGGCTCGTGGCCCGCCAGGCCGATGTCGGCTACGTCACCCCGCACGACGCCGAGCAGGCCCGTGCGATCGTCGCCGGGATCCGCGCCGAGCAGGAGGCGGCCGGACGCGCCGGTGAACTCCTTCATGTCTTCGGCGACTTGGTGGTCTTCCTGGACGACGACCAGGCCGCTGCCGAGGACCGGCGCGCCCGCCTCGACGCCCTCGCGGGGGAGCCGTACACCAGCGACGCGCGCATCTTCGCCGGTACGCCCGCCGAACTCGCCGACCTGATCCAGGAGTTGGCGGCGGAGGGGCTGAGCGGCTTCCGGCTGCGGCCCGCCGTCGCCGGACACGACCTGCCGGCCATCACCCGGGACCTGGTCCCCGAACTCCAGCGCCGGGGCGCCTTCCGCACCGCCTACGAGGCCGACACCCTGCGCGGCCTGCTGGGCCTCGCCCGCCCCGCCAACCGCTACGCCGCAGCCACCGTCTGAGCCGGAAGGACCGTACCGACATGAGCAGCAAGCCGCTGAAGCAGATCCATCTGGCCGCACACTTCCCCGGCGTCAACAACACCACTGTGTGGAGCGATCCGAAGGCCGGCAGCCACATCGAGTTCAGTTCCTTCGTCCACTTCGCGCAGACCGCCGAACGCGCCAAGTTCGACTTCCTGTTCCTCGCCGAGGGGCTCAGGCTGCGTGAACAGGGCGGCAAGATATACGACTTGGACGTGGTCGGCCGCCCCGACACCTTCACGATCCTCGCCGCGCTGGCTGCCGTCACCGAGCACCTCGGTCTGACCGGCACCATAAACTCCACCTTCAACGAGCCGTACGAGGTGGCCCGCCAGTTCGCCAGCCTCGACCACCTCTCCGGCGGTCGCTCGGCCTGGAACGTGGTCACCTCCTGGGACGCCTTCACCGGCGAGAACTTCCGCCGCGGCGGCTTCCTGCCGCGGGAGGAGCGCTACTCCCGCGCCAAGGAGTTCCTCACCACCGCGCACGAACTCTTCGACTCCTGGCACGGCGACGAGATCATCGCTGACCGGGCCACCGGCGTCTTCCTGCGGGACGCGAAGGCCGGCTCCTTCGTCCACACCGGCCAGCACTTCGACATCCACGGCCAGTTCAACGTGCCGCGCTCCCCACAGGGCCGACCGGTCGTCTTCCAGGCCGGAGACTCCGACGAGGGCCGGGAGTTCGCCGCCTTTGGCGCCGACGCCATCTTCAGCCGGTACGCCACCCTCAAGGAGGGCCGGGCCTTCTATACGGACGTCAAGAACCGCTTGTCCAAGTACGGCCGCCGCCATGACCAGTTGCTGATCCTGCCCGCCGCGACCTTCGTCCTCGCCGACACCGACGCGGAGGCCGAGGAACTGGCCAGGGACGTGCGCCGCCAGCAGGTCAGCGGGGCCACGGCCCTCAAGCACCTGGAGTTCGTCTGGAACCGGGACCTGTCCGGCTACGATCCGGAGGGCCCGCTGCCCGACATCGACCCGGACGTCAGCGCCGACCACATCTCCAAGGGCCGCGCACAGGTGCGCATGTACGGTGACCCGCTGGCCACCGCCCGCGAGTGGCGCGAGCTGGCCGCCGCCCACAACTGGTCCATCCGCGACCTGGTCATCGAGACGGGCAACCGCCAGAACTTCCTCGGCTCCCCGGCGACCGTCGCCCGCACCATCAACGAGTACGTCCAGGCGGACGCGAGTGACGGCTTCATCCTCGTCCCGCACATCACCCCCGGTGGCCTCGACGACTTCGCCGAGAAGGTCGTCCCGCTGCTGCAGGAACAGGGTGTGTTCCGCACCGAGTACGAGGGCCCGACCCTGCGCCACCATCTGGGCCTGGCCCACCCGGACGATGCCTTCGACGGACGGGTGGCCTCGTGAAGTTCCTCGTGATCACCCTGATCGTGCACCGCCCGGACCCAGTCACCGGCGTGCAGAAGCCGACGCACGACCGGTTCCGCGAAGTGCTCGACAACGCCCTGCTCGCCGAGGAGTTGGGCTTCGACGGCTTCGGCGTGGGGGAGCGGCACGAGCGGCCGTTCATCTCCTCCTCGCCGCCGGTCGTACTGAGCCACGTCGCCGCCCTGACCAAGCGGATCCGGCTGTTCACGGCCGTGACCACGCTCAGCCTCCTCGACCCGGTCCGGGCATACGAGGACTACGCCACCCTCGACCACCTGTCCAACGGGCGCCTCGACCTGATCATTGGCAAGGGCAACGGCGCCGCCCAGCGCGACTTGTTCCACGTCACGCCCGAGGACCAGTGGGACCGCAGCGCCGAGAGCTACGAGGTCTTCCGGAAGATCTGGCGCCAGGACAAGGTCACCGCCGACACACGCTTCCGTCCCCCGCTGACGAACGCCGAGGTGTGGCCGCGGCCGTATCAGCGGCCGGTCCGGGTCTGGCACGGCAGCGCGACCAGCAAGGAGTCCGTCGATCTGGCGGCCCGCTACGGCGACCCGCTGTTCTCGGCGAACGTCACCAACCCCATCGAGCCGTATGCCGAGTTGATCCGCCACTACCGCGAGCGGTGGGAGCACTACGGCCACGACCCGGCGCAGATCGCCGTCGGCGCGGGCACGGCGGGCATCTACGTCGCCCGCACCTCGCAGGAGGCGCTGGCTGGGTACCGGCCGGTCTTCGAGTCCAACCTGGCGTTCTTCAAGAAGGCCGGCCTGCCGGTCGTCTTCGAGACCCTGGAGGACTTCGTCGAACGCAGCTCCGCTCTGATCGGCAGCCCGCAACAGGTCATCGACAAGGTGCACCGCTACCACGAACAGTTCGGGCACACCGTGCTCCACCTGCACGCCGACGCGAGCGGGCTGACGGAGTCCCAGCACCGTGCCTCCCTCGAGCTGTTCCAGTCCAAGATCGCCCCCGTGCTGCGCCGCGAGATCCCGGACCCGCCGTTCGTATGGGGACCCGTGCTTCCGCCGCCACCGCTCACCCAGGAGTCCGTCCATGTCTGATATTGCCCTCGGCGTTCTCGACCTGGTCCCGATCCCCTCCGGCTCGACGGCAGCCGATGCCCTGCGCAACTCCATCGACCTCGCACAGCAGGCCGAGCGCTTCGGGTATGCCCGCTACTGGTTCGCCGAGCACCACCTCAATCCGGGCGTGGCCGGCACGGCCCCCGCAGTCGTCCTGGCCCTGACCGCATCCGCCACCTCCAGCATCCGGCTCGGTTCCGGGGCCGTGCAGCTCGGGCACCGCACGGCGCTGTCCACGGTGGAGGAGTTCGGCCTGCTCGACGCGCTGCACCCGGGCCGCTTCGATCTGGGCCTGGGCCGCTCGGGCGGCCGCCCGCCGGGACAGCCGGCCGCACCGTTGCCGACGGCGACCCCGGTCGTCGACGGCCGCACCCCGAACGGCCTGTTGATCCCGCCCCGCTTCTCCTTCGAGCATCTGCTCGGGTCACCCCGTGTCGCGCTGCAGCGCAGGCTGCTTCTGCTGCCGGGCGCCGAGTCACAGGACTACGCCGAGCAGATCGACGACATCCTCGCCCTGCTCGCCGGCACCTACCGCTCCCCGGAGGGCGTCGAGGCGCACGTCGTGCCGGGGGAGGGCGCCGACGTGGAGGTGTGGATCCTGGGCAGCAGCGGTGGTCAGAGCGCCGCTGTCGCGGGCCAAAGCGGTCTGCGGTTCGCGGCGAACTACCACGTCAGCCCGGCCACGGTCCTGGAGGCCGTGGAGGGTTACCGGTCCTTCTTCCAGCCTTCCGAGTTCCTCGACAAACCGTACGTCAGCGTCTCGGCGGACGTCGTCGTCGCCGAGAACGACGCCACCGCCCGCGCACTCGCCACCGGCTACGGCCCGTGGGTCCGCAGCATCCGCACCGCCGAGGGCGCCATCGAGTACCCGACGCCGGAGGAGGCGCGCGCCCATCCATGGACCGACGAGGACCATGCCCTCGTCCAGGACCGTCTCGACACCCAGTTCGTCGGCTCACCGGGCCGCGTGGCCGACCAGTTGGAACAGCTCCAGGAGGCCACGGGCGCGGACGAGCTGCTCATCACGACCATCACCCACGACCACACGGACCGGGTCCGTTCATACGAACTGCTCGCGGAGGAATGGCGCCGACGGGGTCACTCTTTTAAGTCGAGCTGATGTTCGAGAATCCCCACCGACCGGCTGCACGCGACGGCTTCCGCACGGGTCTGATCGGCCCCCCTGAGCAGATCGCCGTGGGGGCCCCTGCTGAAGGCAGGGGGAGGGTCGTCGCCTGCAAGCGGCTCGGCGTCGACCTCTTCCTCCTCGGCTTCCTGCACTACCTGGAGGAGGTCGAGTACTTCGGCAAGCGGGTGCTGCCCCTGGTGCGCGAACTGGAAGCAGAGCAAGCCGCGTCCGAGCCCGCCGCCGCCCACGCCTGACCGCGGCCCGCACACGAAACGACGAACCGAAAGGTCCTTTCCATGGCCACTGTCCTGTCCGTCTCCGGAAGCCCCTCCGCCACCTCCCGCACCGCTCGGCTGCTGCGCCACCTGGACGAACGGCTCATCGCGCAGGGACACGAGGTGATCGCGCTGGACGTGCGTACCCTGCCTGCCGAGGCGCTGCTCGGGGCCGACTTCGCTCACCCGGCGATCGTCGGGGCCACCGCCCTGTTCGAGCAGGCGGACGGCGTGGTGATCGGTACCCCCGTCTACAAGGCCGCCTACTCCGGACTGCTGAAGTCCCTGCTCGACCTGCTCCCCCAGTACGCCCTGGCGGGCAAGACGGTCCTGCCGCTGGCCACCGGCGGCTCCACCGCCCACGTGCTGGCCATCGACTACGCCCTGCGCCCGGTGCTGGCCTCCATGGGCCCTGCGCACATCACGCCGGGCTGGTTCACGCTCGACAAGGACATCACGGTGGGCGAGGACGGCACGCTGACCGTCGCGCCGGGGTCGGCCGAGGCTCTGGCGCAGGTCACAGACCAGTTCTCGGCCGCGCTGGGCGGGCGGACGCCGCTGCTGGCGGCCGCCGGATGAGCGTCGCGCACGTCATCGCGGATGACGCCGAGAGGACGACACCCTGCACGTGGCGTACGTCCCGAGTGACGCGCCCGGCCTCACGGTCGTGGCGCCTGGAGTCGGTGCCCGTGCCCGTGCCCGTGCTCGCCGACCGCGTCGTGCCGTACCACCTCACCTTCCAGGACCTCCAACTCCACGGAGCGGTAGCCCAGTTGCTGTACGCGGCCATCGACGCCGGGATCGCCTCCGGGATGCCGGCCGAGGCGGTGGAGTTCGTCCGTACGAAGAGCCGCCCCTGGTTCGGGAGTGCCGCCGAGGGCACGCGATCGCCGCGGAGGATCCGCTGCTGATCCAGCGGTTCGGCGAACTGGCGATCAGAGAACGGGCTGCCGAAGCGCTGCTTCGCGAGCCCGCCCGCGCGGTCGACGACGCCCGCGCCGACCTGACCGACGACTCGGCCGCCGCGGCCTCGATCGCGGTGGCCACCGCGAAAGTGACGGCGGCCGAGGCCGCCCTGGAGGTCGCCAGTGCCCTTTTCAAGGTCTCCGGCACCCGCTCGGCCCTCGACTCCCTGGGCCTGCACCGCCATTGGCGCGACGCGCGCACCCACACGCTGCACGACCCGGCCCGCTGGAAGGTCCAGCACATCGGCCATTACGTGCTGGGCGGCACCAAGCCCCCCGGCACGGCCCCCTGTGACGAACGCTGACGAACACCGATCGGAGCCCCCACGTGTCCCTCACCTTCCACTGGTTCCTGCCCACCAACGGCGACAGCCGCCACGTCGTCGGCGGCGGCCACGGCACCCCCGCCACGGAGTCCGGGCGCGACCGGCCGCCGACGGTCGCCTACCTGAGCCAGATCGCCCGCGCCGCCGAGGACCTCGGCTTCGTCGGCGCGCTCACGCCGACCGGCGCGTGGTGCGAGGACGCTTGGCTGACCACCGCCATGGTCAGCCAGAACACCGAACGGCTGAAGTTCCTCGTCGCCTTCCGCCCCGGCTTTGTCTCGCCGACACTCGCGGCGCAGATGGCCTCCACCTTCCAGCGGCAGACCGGCGGACGGCTCCTGCTCAACGTCGTCACCGGCGGCGAGAGCCACGAGCAGCGGGCCTATGGGGACTTCCTGGACAAGGACGCGCGGTATCGCCGTACCGGCGAATTCCTGCAAATCGTCCGGGGGCTGTGGGAGGGCAAGACTGTCGACCTGTCCGGCGAGCACCTCCAGGTCGAGGACGCGAAACTCGCCCGGGTGCCCGACCCGATCCCCGAGGTGTACTTCGGGGGCTCCTCGCCGGTCGCCGGAGAAGTCGCCGCCAGGCATGTCGACGTCTACCTCACCTGGGGTGAGCCGCCCGCCGCCGTCGCGCAGAAGATCGCCTGGATCAGGGCGCTGGCCGCGAAGGAAGGTCGCAGCGTCCGCTTCGGCATCCGGCTGCACGTCATCACCCGCGATACCTCCGAGCAGGCCTGGGCCGAGGCGGAGCGGCTGCTGGCGGGCTTCGATGCGGAGACCGTGCGGCAGGTTCAGGCCGGGCTTGCCCGCAGTGAGTCGGAGGGACAGCGGCGGATGCTGGCCCTGCACGGGGGCGGGAGCCGGGACGGGCTGGAGATCCATCCCAACCTGTGGGCGGGTATCGGGCTGGTGCGGGGTGGGGCGGGGACCGCCCTGGTCGGCAGTTACACCGAGGTTGCCGAGCGGATCAAGGAGTACGCCGCGTTGGGGATCGAGGAGTTCATCTTCTCCGGGTATCCGCATCTGGAAGAGGCGTACTGGTTCGGCGAGGGCGTGCTGCAGAAGCTTCAGGCGCAGGGTCTGTGGCGGCATCCGTACGGGCAGCAGGTGGCCCCCGCCGCCCAGGTCCCCTTCGCCGGTGCCGGGAGCGCGCGACGACCCATGTGAACGCGACGCTGAACGCGTCCTGCCCCGCACAGAACTCGACGAACTGTCGGACCCGGGGCTGCTGGGCATCACCAGTCCCCCGCTCCCGCGGAGGCGCCGAGGTTCGACGGCTTCAACCCCGCCTACGCCACCACCCTTGGCACCTTCGCCGCCTTCGTCGACCTCGTCGTCCCGGAATTGGGCGGCTGCGCCCCCGGGTCAGGGACGACCACCCGGCCGCCCGCCATCGCGAACTCGCCATCCGGGAGCGTGAATCAGCCGGAACACATCAGGTTCCCTAGTTTTCCTATCGGATTACTAGGGAAATGTTACGGTCGTCGAAGAGGAGAGTGAGGATGATGAAGCCGACGCGTCACTGCGCACCGCCGCACTCCCGAGCCGCCTCCGCCGGGCACCGCGTCGTCCTCGGTCCTCTGAAGGAAGACGCCACGCCATGACCACAACACTGAGCTGTAGCGACAGCCACAGTCGCATGAAGCGGGTGAGGATATGACGGTGACGGTGGACGAGGTGACCGACGCGCGAGCCGGGCGGGCCGACTGGCTGCACATAGCCCGTGAGATGGCGGACGACCTGGCCACGGACGCGGCCGAGCGCGAACAGGCCGGCAAGGCACCGCGCGACGAGGTGGCGCGGTTGCGTGAATCGGGACTGCTGACACTGCCGGCACCGGCCGAACTCGGGGGCGGGAGTGGGGACTGGCGTACGGCCTACGCGGTCATCCGGACCGTCGCCGCAGCCGACGGGGCCATCGGTCACCTGCTGGGCAACCACTACTTCCTGTCCTGCAGCGCCCGGTTCTTCGCCGACCGCACCCGTGCCGCCCGCATCGAGCGGGAGTCGACGGCGGGGCAGTGGTGCTGGGGAGGCGGTATCGCCTCACACGAACCACCACTCATCCTGACCCCCGCGTCAGGCGGCTATCTGCTCAACGGCTTCCAGAGGTATGCCACCGGAGTCGGGATCGCCAACCGGCTGGTGGTTCGAGCCGCCAAGTACGGCACCGGTGAGCCGTTGGCCGTCCTGGTCGACCCCGCCCGCTCGGGCGTCGTGAGCGGCAGCAGCGGGGACGCATTCGGCCAGCGGCTGGCGGCCGGTGGCGGCGTGGAGTTCGATTCCGTGCCGGTCGCGGCCGACGATGTGCTCGGCTCCCTCTCGCCGGACGAGGGCGTCCTGTCACCCTTCGCCTCTCTGGCCGCGCCGACCGCGCGTCTGGTCTCCGTCCACTTCTATCTTGGCGTGGCAGAGGGCCTGCTGGCCGAGGTTCGCGAGCACGGAAGGGGCATGAGGTCCCCCTGGCAGCCCTTCTCGCCTCAGCGCTGGCCGGACAGCCCGCCGCACGATCCTTACGCGCTGGCCGTGTACGGCGAGCTCACCGTCGTCGCACGTGCCGCGTCCGCCCTCGCCGAGCAGGCGGTGGGTGCCCTGGTGCACGGCCTCGAACAGGGCGAGGATCTCGACCACGAGGAGTGCGCGGAGATCGCCGTCCTCGCGAGCGTGGCCGAGTCTGCCGCCTCCGGGGCCGCGCAGGAGATCACCACCCGTGCCCTGGACGTCAACGGCGCCGACGCCGCCTCCGCGCGGCACGGCTTCGACCGCTTCTGGCGCAACGCCCGGACACACACCCTGCGCGAGCCGGTCGCCCACAGACTGCGCGAGGTGGGCGACTACTTCCTCAACGGCGCGCACCCACCCTTCGCCCTTCCAGCCTGACCGGGAGGACGACCGGTGCGGGGGGCCGACACGACAGTGATGGATAATCGCGGCATGCGGATCTCGGCGCGGGCGGACTATGCGGTGCGGGCGGCACTGGAGCTGGCCGCAGCAGGGAGCGAGGCCTCGCTCAAGGCCGAGGCGATCGCCGCGGCGCAGGGCATCCCGCACAAATTCCTGGAGGGCATCCTCGGCGACCTGCGCCGGGGCGGTCTTGTGGTCAGCCAGCGAGGCGGCAAGGGCGGCTACCGGCTCGCCCGCCCGGCGGCGTCGATCGCCATCGTCGACGTCATCCGCGTCGCGGACGGCCCCCTGGTCTCGGTGCGGGGAGTGCGCCCACCCGAGCTCTCCTACTGCGGTCCCGCGGAGTCGCTGCTGCCGCTGTGGATCGCCGTACGCGCCAACGTCCGCAAGATCCTCGGCGAGGTCACCCTGGCCCACGTGGCCGCGGCCAAGCTGCCCGACGAGGTCCTGAGCCTCGCGGAGGACCCCGAGGCCTGGACGAATCCCTGACCGACACCCCCCGGCGCATCCGGACTACCCAGCAGCGTTGGTCAGGCGGCTGACCGGGCTCTCCAGCTCGACCGCGGCGGCGTCAGGACGGGGTCCCCGGGTCGGTGTACCGCAGCAGGGCGCCCACGCCCTCGTGCAGCCTCAGCTCGCTCTCCGGTACGACGACCAGCTCGGCACCGGTGCCGACGAGGGCCCGGACGAGGGCCTCGTCGGCGCGTTCCTCGCGCGGGGCCCGCACGCCGAAGAACGTCAGCTCCCCCTCGGTCAGGGCGAGCTGAGTGGGCTGGGAGCCCGCCCAGAGCCGCAGCGAAGACGCCGGCGGTCGGCTCAGCAGCAGTGCCGCGACCTGGCCGCGCTGAAGGGCGGCGACGGTGGTGGCCAGCCCCTCCGTCACGGGTCCGTCCAGGGCGCGTCGGCCGATGAAGATGTCCACGAGTTCCCGGTCGTGCGCGGCCATGCGGCCGCGGAAGACGCCGTCGAGCTGTGGCTCCAACAGGGCGCGTCCGGTGTCGGTGGGGGTCCGGCCGCCCACGCGTACGACCTTGTCCCGCAGGGTGTGCGGCAGGCGGTGGATCAGTACGTTGCACGCCCACTCGTCCCCGCCCACGACGACGGCGTCGGCATGGGCGCGCCGCGCCAGTTCGTCCAGCCGGTGGCCGAGCCGGAGGGAGGTGTGGTGCCAGGTCGCCACCGCGACCCTGCGGCGCAGCCGCTCACCCGGGGTGACGGTGGACGCGGGCCAGGTGCCGGTCTCCGCCTCCAGAGTTACCCAGCCGTGGGTCTTGGCGGTCGGAAGGCCGCCGTAGTGGACGACTACGGCCATGTAGGGGATCTCCGGAAGGTGCTGGGTGACCAGGGGCATCGCGTCCGGCAGGGTGCTGTAGCGCGCGGAGTCGTGCTCGGGCGGCCTGGGCAGTTCCCCGTCCAGGACGAGTGTGCCATGGGCGGCGAAGATGGCCTGACCGTGCACCCCCGGCACCTCTGTGTCGGCGCCGACCACCTCCTCCAGTACGTTCAACAGCGCCGGCTCCGAGCCCTGACGGGACAGACTCTCGCGCAGCCGCCGCCAGCGCAGTGCGATCGCCCGCTCGGGGTGCTCGACGTTTCGGGAGGTGTCCAGGTACACGGAGGCGAACGGGCCAGGCTCCGCGTAGAGGGGTTCAAGGAACGACAACCTCATCGCCACTCCTCGTCGATGGTCTCCCCTCCTTTGATGATGCGCGCCCCGGGGGCGATGGAGCGATGGAGCTCGACGAGCGCAAAGCGGTGCGGAACGCGGGGCGGTCAGGCGCCGGCCGCCAGCAGTCGGCTCATGATGAGCATGGTGGCGGCGACCAGGCCGTCCGGCACCGCCAAGCCGCGGGCCGGGACAGCAGGCCGCGGAGCAGCCGGGCTCCGTAGCCGGGTGAAGGAGCAGTCTGCGCGGGAGCACCAGATCGTGGCGGGGGCCGCCTTGCCCCGTGAATACCGGTTTCCGGGCTGTATTCGGTTGCGGCGTCGATCCGCCCGCCCGCTGCTCCGGGAGTCCCGGCTCGCAGCCCCGAACTCCTGCTACTTGCCGTCGAACGCCGCCACCAGTTGCGGCAGTCCGCCGCCGGCCACGATGAGGGCCAGGTGATCGTGGAAATCCCTGCTGCTGACGATCAGGCCGTCACGGACCCGCAGCACCTGGATGTTCGCGACCTCGAAGTTTCGCTCGGTCGCCCGGTGGTGCACCTGGTAGGTCCATTCGGCGACGATCACCTCCGGGTCGTCAGTCTCCCGGATCACCACATTCGTCGAGGTCAGCTCCACGGGCGAATTCACGGAGACTTCCGCGAACCGTTCCCTGAGTGCGGCCCGCCCCTCGAACCGACGCGGTCCGACGGGCTCGAAGACGGTCTCCACCACGGCGTCCTCGGCGTAGAGCTCGGCCAGCTGCGAGAACCGCCCCTCCGTGATGCCCTTGAGCAGCTTCTGGAAGACCTCGCGTGGTGACAGCGTTCCGGACATGATCAACCCCCAGCCGGATCCGTCGCTAGAATCGGACCAGCGACTCCGGTTTCAAACGATACGGACTGGCAACTCCGGTTGTCCAGTGTGGCTCCGCCGACGGCGGGGAAGGGCGGGAGGGGTGAGCGGCGCTGAGGAACGCCCGCTGCGGGCGGATGCGGCTCGTAACCGGGCCAGGCTGCTGGACGTCGCCACAAAGGTGTTCACCACCCGTGGCGTTGGCGTGCCGACCGAGGAGATCGCCCGGGCCGCCGGGGTGGGGGTCGGCACTCTCTTCCGGCACTTCCCGACAAAGGAGGCGCTGCTGGAAGCGGTGATGGTGCGCAGGCTGGAGGCGATCGCCGCCCAGACCGCGCAGCTGGCCGCCGAGTCCGAGCCCGCCGAGGCCTTCTTCGGCTGCTTCCGCCTGGTGATCGAGCGGTCCGAGGGCAAGAACGAGTTCGCCCAGGCCCTCGCCGCTGCCGGGGTGGACGCACACGCTGCCCTGCAGGAGTCCAGCAAGGTGATCCAGGCGCAGCTGGCCGAGCTGCTGGCCGGGGCGCAAGCGGCTGGGGCGGTCCGCTCGGAGCTGCGCCTGCCGGAGCTGATCGCCCTGCTGGTCGGCACCAGCAAGACGATGGAGCACCTAGGAGCCGACCCGGTGGCCCGGCAGCTGATCTTCGAGGTGATCTTCGACGGGCTGCGGCCGCGCTGAACCGGCGGCGTGTGGGCATCCCCCGGGCCTCGCGCAACGGAGCACGGGTCGGCCCGCCGTTGCGGGCATCGGCGGCACCCGGCCGACCTTTTGGAATCGGTGGTCCAGGCACCCGAGGGGCCCGACCTTGCTGAAACGACTCGGGGTGGTCCGAGCCGAGAGGTGCGATTGACGTTTCTCGGGCAAAGGAGGGGGAGTGGAGGCCAAGTGCTCGTTGCTGGAGAGGGTGAGTTCTCCTTGGCTGCACCTTGTGCAATGCGAAAGTTCACTATGTGATTGATCCGATGCTCTCCCGGGGTCGAGGCCTTGCGCCGCCGGTAAACGCAGTGCCGATGTGCGACCCGTGCTAAACTTGTTGGCAGTTGCAGTTGTGGTTCCCGAAACTTCAAGTGCCTTCGCGGCCGTATGCCGCCGGGCATTTTTGTATCTCCGGTGCTTATCCGGACGGGGTTCATTGTGGCAACGCAGGGGTTCACACCGCGTGGGCCCGCGGGCACTGCCCCCAAGGAGATGTGACATGGCTACTGGCACCGTCAAGTGGTTCAACGCGGAAAAGGGCTTCGGCTTCATCGAGCAGGACGGCGGCGGCCCGGACGTCTTCGCCCACTACTCGAACATCGCCGCGCAGGGCTTCCGTGAGCTCCAGGAAGGCCAGAAGGTGAACTTCGACGTCGTGCAGGGCCAGAAGGGTCCGCAGGCGGAGAACATCACTCCCGCCTGACGCCGAAACGCATGAGTAGGCTGGGGCCCCGCCTTGCGGCGGGGCCCCAGCCTACTGCTTTTGTATTCCGATCAAATTCTTTTAGTCTCACATTCGGCCCGTTCTTGCAATTCATCCGACTCATCCCTGTCGGGAATTCCTCGATGCGCGCCCTGTCGAGGAAGGTTCTCCATGAGCCGTTCAGCTCGCACGAACGACCGTTTCCGTCCACGGGGTCAGGATCTCCCCGGCGTCAGTCCAGGCGGCACCGGACGCCGCCCCTCCGCACCGCAGGGAGAGTTCGCGCTGCCGGTCACCGTCACTCCGGCCCTCCCCGCAGTTGGGACCTTCGGTGAACTGGACATGCCGGTCGAGTTGTTGAAGATGCTCACCGCTCTCGGGCTGAACGAGCCGTTCCCGATCCAGGCCGCCACGTTGCCGAACTCCCTGGCAGGGCGCGACGTCCTGGGCCGCGGGCGCACCGGATCGGGCAAGACGCTCGCCTTCGGTCTGGCGCTCCTCGTACGCACGGCCGGGCAGCGCGCCGAGTCGCGGAAGCCGCTGGCCCTGATCCTCGTCCCCACGCGCGAGCTGGCCCAGCAGGTCACCGATGCGCTCGCCCCGTATGCCCGGTTGCTGAAGCTGCGGCTGGCCACCGTGGTCGGCGGCATGTCGATCGGCAGGCAGGCCGGCGCACTGCGTGCCGGGGCCGAGGTGGTCATCGCGACTCCTGGCCGCCTCGCAGATCTCATCGAGCGCAAGGACTGCCGTCTGGACCGAGTGAACATCACCGTCCTGGACGAAGCCGACCAGATGGCGGACATGGGCTTCATGCCGCAGGTCACCGAACTGCTGGACCAGGTACGTCCCGACGGCCAGCGCATGCTCTTCTCGGCCACGCTGGACCGCAACATCGACCTCCTGGTCCGTCGTTACCTCCATGACCCGGTGGTCCATTCGGTCGACCCCTCGGCGGGCGCGGTCACCACGATGGAGCATCATGTGCTGCAGGTGCATGGCGCCGACAAGTACGCCACCGCCACCGAAATCGCTGCCCGCGACGGGCGCGTGATCATGTTCCTGGACACCAAGCACGCTGTCGACCAGTTCACCAGGCACCTGCTGAGCAGCGGCGTCAAGGCTGCGGCGCTGCACGGGGGCAAGTCGCAGCCCCAGCGCACCCGCACCCTGGCACAGTTCAAGAGCGGTGACGTCACGGCGCTGGTGGCCACCAACGTCGCGGCTCGGGGCATCCATGTCGACGACCTCGATCTCGTCGTCAACGTCGACCCGCCCAGCGACCACAAGGACTACCTGCACCGCGGCGGCCGTACTGCCCGCGCCGGCGAGTCCGGGGGTGTCGTCACGCTGGTCCTCCCCAGCCAGCGCCGGGACATGGCCCGTCTCATGTCCGACGCAGGCATCAGGCCGCAGATCACGCAGGTCCGTTCCGGCGAGGCCGAGCTGAGCCGCATCACCGGCGCACAGGCTCCCTCGGGTGTCCCCGTCGGCGGCAGCGGGCCGGTCGCGGAGCGCCCGAAGCGCGGCGGTGCCCCATTCCGCGGTCTGGGCACCCGCCCGGGGCGGGCCGGCGGCGAGTCTCGCCGGTCTGCTGAGGCCCGCCAGATCGCCGAGGCCCGCAAGGCCGCCCGGGTCCGTCGTGGCGCATAGGCCGGCAATGGGGTCCCTGTACGATCGCGAGCCCTGACCGTCACGTCGGCGGCCGCCAACCGGGCGCCCATGGCACTCGGCGTCGCTCCTCATCGTCCTGTCCGCCCTGCTCGCCTTGGTCATCGCCCCTGCCCACCCCGCCCGCGCGTACCACGGGGGCAGTTCCGCATGCGCCCTGCAAGGGACGACCGGGTACACCGACGAGGGCCGGCAGACCGACTACACGCGGTTCCAGAACCCCGTCGGCACCAAGCACGTGGCCGCGCTCTACGTCGACTTCCCCGACGCCGTCTGTACCTCACTGCCCCTGACGCCGTAGTACAACCAACTGTCGGGAACCGCCGACTGGATGTGGAACGCCTCCAACGGCAGGACATGGCTCGACCTTGAGGCCCCGTACGGCAACTGGGTGCGCATGCCCAAGAACTCCACCGACTACGACTGGGAGCGCCGCCCGGGCGCTGGCGTTGCGGCCGAAACTGGTGGTGTGCGACGAGCCCGTCTCCGCGCTCGACGTGTCGGTGCAGGCGCAGATCCTCAACCTCCTCAAGGACCTTCAGCAGGAGCATGGGCTCGCCTACGTGTTCATCGCGCACGATCTCGGCGCGGTCCGCCGGATCAGCACCCGCGTCGCGGTGATGTACCTGGGCACGGTCGTGGAGAGGGCCGACCGGGACACCCTGTACGCCAGTGCCGCGCACCCGTACACCCACGCCCTGCTCTCCGCCGTACCGCTGCCGGACCCGGACGCCGAACGGGCCCGCGAGCGGATCGTGCTGAGCGGCGACCTGCCCAGTCCGCTCGATCCGCCGAGCGGTTGTCCGTTCCGCACCCGTTGCCCGAGGGCGGCCGACCGCTGCGCCGCCGAGCGGCCCGTGCTGAGCGCGCTCGCTCCGGGGCACGAAGTCGCCTGCCACTACCCCGAGCCTCTGCCGCAGCCGCAGTCCACTTCGTTCACCGAGGAGAGGACCCCATGAGCCGCAGCTACCGCCTGCCCGGACTCGCCGTGACCGACCACACCTTCACCACGCCGCTCGACCACACCGAATCAGCGGGCCCCTCGATCCGGGTGTTCGCCCGGGAACTGTCCGACCGGCCCGCGTCGGCGAGCGGCTGCCCTGGCTGCTGTATCTGCAGGGCGGCCCCGGAGGCAGGTCACCCCGGCCGGTGACCCCCACCACTGGGTGGCTCGCCCGTGCCCTCAGAACCCATCGGGTGCTGCTGCTGGACCAACGCGGCACCGGACGCAGCACTCCGGTCACGGCCCGGTCGGCCGTGCGGTGCTCCGATGCCCGGGAGCTGGCCGGCCATCTCGCGTTCTTCCGCGCGGACTCGATCGTCGCCGACGCGGAGCTGATCCGTTATCAGCTGTGCGGGGACGGGCCATGGGAGACGCTGGGCCAGAGCTACGGAGGCTTCCTCACCCTCACCTACCTGTCCCGGGCCCCGGAAGGACTGCGTGCCTGCTACATCACCGGCGGCCTGCCCGGCCTGGAGGCCACAGCCGACGACGTGTACGCGGCCACGTATCCCCGGGTCAGGGAGAAGGTGAGCGCCTTCTACGCCCGTTACCCCGGTGACCGCGAGCTGGTCCGGCGGATCGCCGATCTGCTGGACCGCCGCACGGTGCGGCTGCCGGACGGGGACCGACTCACCGTTCGGCGGCTGCGCACGCTCGGCCTGATGCTGGGCATGGGAGACGGAGCCGAGCGCCTGCACTGGCTGCTGGACGAAGCCCTCGGCGCCGACGGAGAACCGACCTTCACCGATCCCGCCACGGGTGTCCGGATCGACGTCGACAACAGCAGCCCCCTCCATGACGAGATCTCGATCAGCAAGCCGTGAGAGCGGATCGTCCCCGCACCGGCTCACTCGGTCGGGCACGGTGATCCGGACGGCGTCTGCGCCACCGTGCGCAGGCCGGTGCGGCGACACAGGTGGCGACATAGCCCTCGCCCACCCTGCGGACGATCTCGTCGCCGTATGCCGCCAGAGGTCCGTCGCGGCGCCGGCCGAGGACGTGGCGGTACCAGAGAGGATCGCCGGCGAGGGGACGCACCACGACGCCGGGCACCTCGATGAACGTCGCCTGACAGAGGCTCGCGGCCAGGCCCGCCCGGACGGCACCGCCCCTGTCGGCCACAGGCGTCTGCAGCCGACACGGCCGCGTACCTGTCGGTCACAGACGCCGGGGGCCGAGGGGCGGCGACAACGAGTCCCCGCCCGGGACCTCAGGCTCTGCGCACGGCCCCACCGGCCGCGGGATTCCCTCACTGTCCGCGCTCACCGGGCGATTCGCTGGTGTGTGCGAAGCGACCCACGGTGTTATTCAATGAGGTGTGCGGTCGGGGATCTCGGGGCCCGTCGCACGGGTCCGAGTACGGCCCCGGCGCTGCGCCGGGGACTGCTGAGAGAGCCGCATGGACTCCACACCCTCTCCCTCGTCCTCCTCGCCGTTCGAACTGGTCAGCAGCGCCCTGGAGCGCTACATCCCGCGCGGCGGAGCGGCAGCGGCCGCCGGTCCTGCCGACGCGCAGGGCGACCCCACCGCCCGCCGACGCGCACCCGACATCCCGGCAGCCGGCCGTCAGGATCAGATTCTCGGCGCGGTCAACCTGGACAGGGATCTGAGGATCACCCGGTGCAATCTGGACGCCCCCGTATTCGCGGGGCTGGATGCCGTGGCCGGGAGCTCCTTCGTCGATCTCCTGCCCCCCGGGGACGTACCGACGGTCACACGGCGGTTGCGGCAGGTCCTGGAGACGGGTGAGGCGCACGTCGCCCGGATCCAGCGCCTGCGGCGCGGCGACGGGTCGGAGCTGGTGGTCTCGCTGAGCATCCTGCCCGCCGCGGCGCCTCAGGAGGGCCTGACCGTCTCCTTGATCGCCATGGCCAAGAGGCTGCACCTGTACGCCGCCGAGACCGCTATCGGCACCTCGCTGGACATCGGCGAGACCGCGCAGTCGCTGGCGCAGTCCCTGCTGGCCTGGGGAGACGTGGCCGCCGTCGACCTCGACTTCGCCGTGTGGACGGGCGAGGGAGTCACCGGGCAGGGGCAGGGGCGCATCCGGCTACGGCGGGCGGCCCTGGTGCCGGACCGGGCGTGGCCCGAGGGCTACGTGACTCCGGGCGACGATCTTCCCAGCGACGCGAGTCGCCTGCTGGCGCAGGCGGTACGGCGGGACGACGCCCCGCAGGCCATCGTCATACCCGACCGGGAGGCGGTCGAGCGGGTACTCGGCAGTCCGCGAGTGATGCGTGCCCTGGTGCCCGGTGACCGGTCGGCGGGTGTGGTGTGCATACCGCTTGTCTTGGACCGCGCGCCGCCCGTCGTGCTGGGCGTGGCGGAGGTCTGGCGGCGGGCGGACTGCCCCTTCCGTGACAGCGAGCTGTTCGACCTGCAGGAACTGGTGGCCAGGACCGCCCATCACGTCGACCTGGCCCGTCAGCACCAGCGCGAGCACACGCAGGTGCTGGCGTTGCAGCGCCGGCTGCTGCCCCGGACCGGCGGCGACACCATCGAGATCGCCAGCGTCTACCAGCCCGCCACGCCCGACAGCGCGGGCGTCGGCGGCGACTGGGTGAACAGCTTTCCGCTGCCGGACGGTCGTACCGCGCTGGTGGTCGGTGACGTCGTCGGGCACGGCCTGGGAGCCGCGGCAACCATGGGCCAGCTGAGCATGGAGGCCCGCGCGCTGCTGTCCGCGGGCCTGGCGCCCGACGAGGTGCTGGAGCACCTGGACGAGACCGTGACGCTGCTGGACGACGCGGAGTCCGGGCTGGCGGCCGGATACAGCGCCCTCGGGTCGACCTGCTGCATCGCCCTCTACGACCCGGTCAGCCACCACGTGGCGCTGTCCAGCGCCGGCCACCTCCCCCCGGTCCTGGTCTCACCGGACGGGCGCGCGGGCCCGCTCGCGGTCCGCCCTCACCCCGGCCTGGGCGCCGAGTTCGCGCTGCGGGAGCCGTTCGACGTGCACACGTTCGACGCACCCCCGGGCTCCCTGCTCGCCCTCTACACCGACGGCCTGGTGGAGGATCCGGCCTTGTCGATCGACGAGGGCATCGGCAGGCTGGCGGACGCCCTGTCCACGGTGCACCCCTGGGACGCGCTGCCGCAGGCCGCACGGCACGTCGCCTCCGCGCTCGCACCCGCGCGCCAGCGCGACGACGTGACCCTGCTGCTCGCGCGGATGATCGGCTACCGCAAGGGGGACACCGCGACCTGGCGGCTGCCCGCCCGCGACGACGCCCCCGCCCGTGCCCGCGCGCAGGTGTCCGCGCTGCTGCGGCGATGGCGCACCAGGGACGACACCCGGGACAACGTGGCGCTGCTTGTCAGCGAGCTGGTCACGAACGCGGTGCTTTTCGCCACCGGTCCCATCACGGTACGGCTGATCAGGACCGGTCACGGCCTGCTGTGCGAGGTGGGCGACACCAGCGGCGGCAGGCCACGTCTGAGCCGGGGCGGCCTCCTCGACGACGGCGGTCGTGGCCTGCACATCGTGCACAGGCTCACCACCCGGTGGGGGGTGCGGTGGACGGACACCGGCAAGGTGGTCTGGGCGGAAGTCGCGAGGTGACGCGGCTGCGGGGCGGGGGCGCGGCCGGCGCATGGGAGCGCGGCGAGGGTGCGGGCGGCGTACGCGTCACCCGGCGCCACCGACGGTACGGACGGTTCCCTTGACGGTACCGGTGACGCGGACGGCCCGTTCGCCGGTACGGGCGGCGCGGGCCCGCACTACAGCCACTCCCCTTCCAGGGCGGTGGCGGTGAGGCCGGGTGCCGCCGCGTACAGGACGGCGCGATTGCCCGGCTTCTGCCCCGCGTCGTGCGCTCGCCGCATGATGTCGAACACGGCGGCGCCTCCGCGGTTGCCGCTGGTGTAGCTGTCCCGGCTGTGGTCCAGCAGCCCCGACGGCCACGCGTCGGGCATCGTCTGCTCCATGTACTCCAGCACCCGGGTCCCGCCGGGGTGCGCCAGCAGCACGTCGGGGTGCCAGGCGTCGGGCTCGTCCTGGTAACGGACACGCAGCCACTCCCACATCGCGGTGACCGTCTCCTGCACGGCGCGCGGCCCGCGCCGGTCCATGACGAAGTGGGTGCCGTCCGCCCGCGTATCCAGCCGGTGCAGGTCCTGGGTGCCGGGCAGGGTGTGGTGCCAGGCGGCGTCCAGTCGCAGCACCGACTCGCGCCTCGGGCGGCCCGTGACCACCGCGGCGACCGCGGTGTCCGCGAACAGCAACCGGACGATCAGGGACTCGAGAGTGTCGTCCGCGGGTTGGTAGGTCGTGCTCAGCGCCTCCGCGATCACGACCAGGACGACCCGGTCGGGGTCCGCGGCCACGAGATCCGCCGCCAGCGCCAGGGAGCGGGTCCCCGCGATACAGGCCCACTGCGTGGCCGGCAGCAGCATCACGTCCTTGCGGAGCGGAAGCCTGTTGGCCAGGGCGATGTCCAGACCCGGCAGCGCCGGGGTGGTGGAGTGACTGGTGATCAGGCAGTCGATGTCTGCGGCGTCCAGCCCGGCGATCTGCAGGGCCCCGCGCGCCGCACGCTCCCCGTAGGACTGCACGGCCTCCCAGGCCGGCGCGGTGCGCTCCTGGACGGTCTGCGGCGCGGGTATCGCCTCAAGTGCGGCGATCACGCGGTCCACGTCCTGCTGGGTGAACCCGTCGCGTGCCAACGCCCCTTGGGCCGACCCGATGCCGACAGCCCGCAGGCCGCCGCCGTTGCCGGGCGTGACGGCGGCCTCCAGCGGCAGCATCCACCCGCGGGTCTCGATGCCCGTGCTGGCCGCGATGCCGTCGATCCGCGGCGCCCACGCCGCGTGCGGATGCCGGTCGCGCACCTCCGCCACGATCTGGCTGGTCTCCACGGCGTGTTCGCCGTGTATCACGGCAGGAGGGCAGAGGTAAGCGGCCATAATGTGGCACCTTTCCGGGGAAAAAAGCAGGAATGTCACGAGTGCTGTGTCATGGGTCACTTTGAAACTTCGCGCCCAAGGGGTTGCCGATGAGCTCCACTTCGGGAGTCGGAGTCCGTTTCGAGCATGAACGCTAAATGGACATTTCTGCTGTGATGCACACAACTTAGGCAGCGCTTTGGGTGCGTGACGCGGCACACACCGTTGAAGCAGGGGCCCTCAGAGGGGTTCCGCAGGTGCTACCTGACCTACCGTCAGTAAGGAGGCTGCCTGGTCACTGCCGCCGGAGCCGGGCGAGACCCCCGGAGGCACGGGCCACTCGACCACGGAGACTCTCCGTGACCGGGAAGAGGTGCGCCGCGATCGGGAAGCTGTCCGACGTGACGGGCGAGAGCGGATGGCGTCCCGCCGAGGTCGCCGTTGGCGAATTCGGCGGGACGTCTGCCGGTGATCTACCCGGCCGGGGGCGATGGCGCCGTTCGGCGTGTGGGGACACGAGCGTGAGGTGTTCGCGGTGTCGCTGCATCCGCCCGTGCGAGGTTCCGACCCAGACGGCCGAGGCCGCCCGGCCGGCGTTCCCGATGGGCTGCCCGTGCGTGCGGTTCCGGGACGTGCCTGGTCCGTTGTTCACCGACGATGACTTCGCTGATCTGTCCCTGCGATGCGGTCAACCGGCCTGACCGCCATATCAGTTGGGCATCGCCGGCGCCCAACGCACCGATTCCACCCATGTCCTGGCCGCCGTGCCTCGGCTGGACCGGCCGGAGTTGATCTTCGAGCATCTGCGGCGGCCTTGAACGCTCTGGCCGCAGCGGCTCCGCAATGGCCGGCCGGGAGGGTTCCGGCCGACTGGTTCGACCGCTACGGGCGCCGCATCGAGGACTACCGGCTGCCGCGCGGCGAGCAGGCACGCACCGAGTACGCCGAGCAGACCGGCGACCACGGCTGCGGCTGATGGGCTGGGCTTCTGCTCCCGATGCGCCGCCCTGGCTGAGACAGTTGCCGTCCATCGAGACGCTGCGCATGGTCTGGGTCCAGCAGTTCTGGTTGGACGACGGACGGGTACGGCTGCGCGAGCCGAAGCGCATGGCGCCCTCCCGCTTACGCGTCGACTCGCCCTACGACGGCGAGGCCCGCTACAGCACCAAACGCGGCGCCGACTGGCGCGGCTACAAGGTGCACCTGACCGAGGTCCGCGACGCGGACGCTCCGCACCTGATCACCCATGACCCGCGTACTGGGTGCACTCGGGGGATGCGACAACGCGGCGAGGTGCCGTGCCAGGCGTCGCGGACCCGGGATGATCCAAACGACACCCCCTAAGGGGCAGAGTTGCCGCGGCCGCCTCGGGGGCCGGGGACGCGATCGCCGGTGGCGCCGCGGGCCGGCGTCCGTCGGCCGGATCCGCGGACAACCTTGCCAGAGGCAGCACCGGTCGCCGCCCCGTCCCCGGCCCGGCGGTCGGAACTGCGGCGGCCCGAGCCGACATCACCCTCCGTGGCCCTGCCGGCCACCGTCCGGCGGGCAGAACGGCGTCCACTGCTTGCCGAAGGACCGTCAGCCAGTGCTGCCCCGGCCGCGGTCCGGCGGTTCGAGCCCCGGTCCCTCGTTCTGGTGGCAGCGTCTGTTGCCGCTGTGCTGCCGCCGTTTCGTCGGCGCCCGGACCGCTTGCCGGGCTCGGTGCCGGCCTTCCGGTCCGGGCGGGACGTCGTCGGTGTCGCCGGCTGGGGGACCTCGATGGTGACGGGGACGCCGGAGGGCTCGCGGGCGCCCGTAATGGTGGCCAGTTCCGCGTCGCTCGACTTGATGCGGGCCGTTCGGGGGCGGATGCCCGCGTCCGACATGAGCTGGGTGACGTCCCGTTTCTGGTCGGGCAGGACCAATGTGACCACACTGCCGGAGCCGCCCGCGCGGGCCGTGCGTCCGCCCCGGTGGAGGTAGTCCTTGTGGTCGGTGGGGGGATCGACGTTCACGACGAGGTCGAGGTCGTCGATGTGTATGCCCCGGGCCGCGACGTTCGTCGCCACGAGCGCGGTGACCTGGCCGTTCTTGAACTGTTCCAGGGTGCGGTTGCGCTGCGGCTGGGAGCGGCCTCCGTGCAGCGCCGCCGCGCGGACACCGACGGCCAGGAGCCGTTTGGCGAGCCGGTCGGCGGACCTCTTGGTGTCGAGGAACAGGATGACGCGGCCGTCACGGGCCGCGATGCGCGTGGTGACGGCCTTCTTGTCGGTCTCGTCCAGGACGTGGAGCACGTGGTGCGCCATGGTGGTCACCGCCCCCGCGGACGGGTCCACGGAGTGCACCACCGGGTCGGTCAGGAACCGCTGCACCAGGCGGTCGATGTTGCGGTCCAGGGTGGCCGAGAAGAGCATGCGCTGTCCGTCGGGCCGTACTTGCTGGATCACCTTGGTGATCTGCGGCAGGAAGCCCATGTCGGTCATCTGGTCGGCTTCGTCCAGCACTGTGATGCGTACGTGGCCGAGCACGCAGTCCCCGCGTTCCACGAGGTCGTTGAGCCTGCCGGGAGTCGCCACGAGTACCTCCGCGCCGCGCCGGAGCGCCGCGGCCTGCTTGGCGATGGACAGCCCGCCGACCACGGTGGCCAGCCGGAGGTTGACCGCCGTGGCGTAGGGGGTCAGTGCGTCGGTGACCTGCTGGGCGAGTTCACGGGTGGGCACCAGCACGAGGGCGAGGGGTGCCCTCGGCTCCGCACGCAGTCCGCCCGTGCGGGCCAGGAGCGCAAGCCCGAACGCCAGGGTCTTGCCGGAGCCGGTGCGTCCCCGTCCCAGCAGATCACGGCCGGCGAGCGAGTTGGGCAGCGTGGCGGCCTGGATGGGGAAGGGAGTGGTGACGCCTTGCGCGGTGAGGGTCTTCAGCAGCCCCGCGGGCATGTCCAGACCGGCGAAGTCCTCGACGGCGGGGAGCGCGGGTGTCGTGCTTTCCGGCAGCCGGAACTCCCTTGGCGACGACGCGGACTGCGGGGGTGACGAGGCGCGCCGGTTCGGCTTCTGGGGCCTGCGGGACATGCGGTTGTCTGCCTTCCTGGAAACAGCACAAACCGGGGTCCGCACCATGACGGTGCGGACCCCGGGTGGGCGGATACGCGTCCGGCGATCAGGCGGGGACGATGTTCTCCGCCTGGGGGCCCTTCTGGCCCTGCGTGACGTCGAAGGAGACCCGCTGGCCCTCCTGGAGCTCACGGAAGCCCTGGGTCGCGATGTTCGAGTAGTGGGCGAAGACGTCGGGCCCGCCGCCGTCCTGCGCGATGAAGCCGAAACCCTTTTCAGCGTTGAACCACTTCACGGTTCCCTGTGCCATGACCTTCTCCGTTCTGTAGGCAGAGGCCCCATCCGGAGATGCCGGAAAAACAAATAACGCGCCTGAAGGGAAACATTCCTGTCAGGCGCACATAGGTTCATGGGTACCACAACTGCAACTCCGGAAGCCTAGCACAGCTCGGTGGACCGTGATGGACCACCGGGACGCGGCACCGGGCTCGGACGGTTGCCGTCGGCCGATCAGGTGCGGGGATGGGTTTCGTACATGCGTACCGCCACGAGGAGGCCGGAGGCGCCGGTCAGGGCGGCGACGGCCCAGACGGCGGTGGTGAGGCCGTAGGCGTCGGCGAGGGCTCCGGCGAGCAGGGCGCCGACGGCGAAGCCGCCGTCGCGCCACAGCCGGTAGACGCCGACCGAGCGGGCGCGCCAGGCGGGGTGGGCGACGTCGCCGACGGCGGCCAGCAGGGTGGGGTAGACCAGGGCGGTTCCGGCGCCGAGGAGGACCTGGGCCGCGGCCCAGACGGGAAATGTGCTGCCGGTCGCCACCAGGGCAATGGCCGCGGCTTGGATCATCATGCCGGCGGTGATCAGGTGCTTGCGGCCGATCCGGTCGGACCACCAGCCGGTCAGCAGTTGCCCGAACCCCCACACCGCGGGGTAGAGGGCGGCCAGGACGCCGATCCGGGCCACGGACAGGCCGTGGGCGGCGAACAGCAGGGGGAAGATGCCCCAGGCGAGGGCGTCGTTGAGGTTGTTGACCATGCCTGCCTGGCAGACGGCGGACAGTGCCCGGTCGCGGAAACTGGTGATCCAGGCGATCTGTCCGGTGGTCGGTTCGCCGAGACGGCCGCGGTTGGCCGGCGCGGACACGGGGGTTCCCCCTGCCCTGGGCGAGCCGAGCGCGTGGGGGAGGGCGGCCTCGGCGCGGGCGTGACCCAGGGTCTCGCGGACGGCGAGGGTGGACAGGCCGAGACCGAGGGCGGCGTAGGCGGCACCGAGCAGGAAGGGGGCGGGCCGCAGCCCGGCGTGGGCGGCGATGGCGCCCGTGGCCATCGCGGTGACCGCGAGGGCGACGTAGCCGGAAGCTTCGTTGAAGCCCATGGCCAGCCCCCGGCTGGCGGGCCCGACCAGGTCGATCTTCATGATGACGGTGGTGGACCAGGTCAGTCCCTGGTTGATGCCGAGCAGAACGTTGGCGAAGACGATCCAGCCCCAGGCCGGTCCCCAGATCAGCAGCATCGGCACGGGCAGGGCCACCAGCCAGCCGGCGACCAGCACGGGTTTGCGTCCGTAGCGGTCGGAGAGGGTGCCGGCGAAGAAGTTCGTGATCGCCTTGGTGGCACCGAAGGCCACGATGTAGGTCAGTGCGGCGGTGTAGGCGGACAGGTGGAAGACGTCGCGTGCCAGCAGCGGCAGCACGGTGCGTTCCTGCCCGAGCATGCCGCCGACGAGGGCGTTGACCGCCACCAGGAGGGCGAACTGCGCGAGGTTGGCACGCAGTCCGAGCCGTATGCCACTGCCCGGGGCGGTGGTGCCGGCGGTCACGCACCCTCCTTCAGGGGGCGGCCGGTGGCCTTCGCCCAGTCGTCGGGGTCGCCGTCGAGGACCGCGAGGTCGTGGTGTCCGGCCCGCTGCAGGAGACTGGCGGCGGTCATGGCGCGCTCGCCGTGCCCGCAGTGCACCACCGCGCCGGTGGGTGCTTCGCCGGTGCGAGCGGGCAGTGCGCCGAGTTCGATGCCGACGGCTCCGGGAATGTGGCCGGCGGCGTGCTCGGCGGGCCGGCGGACGTCGAGGACCGGGCGGTCGCCGATACGGTCCGCGGTGAGCAGTTCGATCGTCTGCTGCTCGCCCCCCTCGGCGATCCAGGAGGTCATCGGCAGATGGCCCGCGAGGCGTTCGTAGCCGATCTTCAGGGCCTGCCAGGTGAGCTCGGTCAGGTCCTGGCCGGGGTTGGTGACGAAGGCCAGCGGGCTGTCGTCGGGCAGGAGCCAGCCGAGCCAGGTGGCGAACTGGTCGCGCAGTGGGATGGAGAGGGCGCCCGGGATGTGACCGGCGGCGAAGTCCCTCATCGGGCGGACGTCGACCACCTGCCCGCCCCGGCCCGGCAACTGGCGTACCTGGATCGCGGAGAGGGGCGGGAGGCCGGGTTCCGTTCCGAGGACGGCGGGACCGCGCCGGTTGGTCTCGGCGAGGCGGTCGAAGTAGCCGGGATAGGTACCGAGGCTGCCCAGCAGCCGTCTTACGAAAGTGTCCTCGTCGGGCGCGGCGAGCAGCGGGTTGGTCTGCTTCTCGGCGCCGATCGTGGTGGTGCGTTCGGCACCGGGAGGGGCCGAGCAGAAGGAGCCGGCGCCATGGGTGGGCCAGACTGCCGTCTCGTCGGGCAGCGCGGCCAGGCGCAGGAGCGAGTGGTACTGCGCGCGGGCCAGTTCCTCGGCCCGGTCCGCGCCGAGAAGGTCGGTACGGGCGGCCGAGCCGACGATCAGCGAGCCGCCGGTGAACACCCCCAGCTCGCGGGCCCCGTCCAGGAGGAGGAAGGACAGATGCTCGTCGGTGTGGCCGGGGGTGGCGAGCGCCCGCAGTGTCAGTCCGCCCAGGTCGATCTCGTCGTCGTCGGCCAGGCCGCGGTGCGGGAAGGCACGGCCCGGGGCGGCAGAGGCCAGCACGGTGGCATCGTCGTCGTGGGCGAGCTGGAGCGCACCGGTGAGGAAGTCGGCGTGCAGGTGGGTGTCGGCCGCGTACGCCACAGTGAGCCCGCGCTGCCGGGCCGCCCGGCGCAGGGCGCGCAGGTCCCGGGAGGCGTCCACCGCCAGGGCGCGGCCCTCGCCGAGATCCACGAGGTAGGCACTGTTTCCCAGCCCGGCGTCGACGAGCGGTATCAGGTGGTCGTCGGCGAAGCCCATCGGATCCTCCGGGGTCCACGGCAGGGAACGGTCGCTTCAGCGCCCTCTCCTCTCTACAATATTCCATGGATTTATGGAGGATGTCATGGGAGATGCCGCGCGCAAAGCCGCGCTGTACGACGCCTTCGCTCGCACCGGCAAGGCGCTGAGCAGTGGAAAGCGACTGGAGTTGCTCGATCTGCTGGCCCAGGGCGAGCGCTCCGTCGACGCCCTCGCCAAGGCCGCCGGCCTGAACCTGACCACTGCCTCGGCCCACCTGCAGACCCTCAAACAGGCCGGCCTGGTCGTCACCCGCCGGGACGGAGTGCGCATCCACTACCGGCTAGCGGGGGACGACGTCGCCGCCCTGTACGCGCTGCTGCGCCGGGTCGCCCAGGCCCACCATGACGCGGTCGAGCCCGCCCGGGCCGCCTATCTCGGTCCCGTCGACGGCGAGGAGGTCGGCCGTGAGGAACTGCTCGCCCGTGCGGCGGCGGGCGAGGTCGTCGTCCTGGACGTGCGGCCCGCCGAGGAGTACGCGGCGGGCCACATCCCCGGCGCTGTCTCCATCCCGGTCGGGGAACTCGCCGACCGCATCGCCGAGTTGCCGCAGGAGACGGAGGTGGTGGCGTACTGCCGGGGCGCCTACTGCGTGCTCGCTCACGACGCCGTACGCCTGCTGAACGCGCGCGGCCGCAGGGCGGTCCGGCTGACGGACGGAATGCTGGAGTGGCGGCTGGCCGAGCTGCCCGTGGAGACGGAGAGTGCCGCGTGATCCCCGTACACCCCGGCCTCGAAGGCAGGCCGGTCTACCTCGACCACAACGCCACCACCCCCGTCGACCCACGGGTGGTGGAGGCGATGCTGCCGTACCTGGCGGACCGGTTCGGCAACCCCTCCAGCGCCCACGCCTATGCCACCGGGCCCAGGTCGGCACTGGCGCACGCCCGCCGGCAGGTGGCCGAGCTCATCGGCGCACAGCCCGGGGAGATCGTGTTCACCGGTTCCGGCTCGGAGGCCGACAACCTCGCCCTGCGCGGCACCGTGCTGGCCGCCAAGGCCGACCGCCCCCACGTGATCACGCAGATCACCGAGCACCCGGCGGTGCTGGAGACCTGCCGGGCTCTTCAGCGGTGGCACGGCGCGGAGGTCACCTACCTGCCGGTCGACCGGGACGGCCTCGTCGATCCCGCGGCCCTGGCCGCCGCGCTCTCCGAACGCACTGTGCTGGTCTCGGTCATGGCCGCCAACAACGAGACCGGCGCCCTGCAGCCGATCACCGAGCTCGCCCGCGTCGCCCGCGCCCACGGTGCGCTGTTCCACTGCGACGCCGCGCAGGCCGTGGGTAAAGTCCCGCTGGACGTGGACCAGTTGGGCGTGGACCTGCTGACCGTCGTCGGGCACAAGATGTACGCGCCGAAGGGTATCGCCGCCCTGTACGTACGCGAGGGCGTCGCCCTCGAACCCCTCGTCTACGGGGGAGGGCAGGAGTGCGGGCTGCGGGCCGGCACCGAGAACGTCGCCCTCGCCGTCGCCCTGGGCGCGGCCGCCGAACTCGCCGCCCAGGAGCCGGCCGCCGCCGGCCACGACCGCATCCGGCAGCTGCGCGACCGTCTCCATGCACAGCTGGCCGAGGCGCTGCCCGGCCGGGTCCACCTCAACGGGCCCGCCGAAGCCCGCCTGCCCAACACCCTCAACATCAGTATCGACGGCATCCGTGGCCACGAACTCCTGGCCGCCGTACCCGAGGTGGCCTCCTCCACCGGTTCGGCCTGCCACAGCGGCGACCACACGCCCTCACCGGTGCTGCGCGCCATGGGCCTGGACGACGACCGGGCCCTGTCGGCCCTGCGCCTGTCCCTGGGCCGCTGGACCACACCGGCGGACATCGACCTGGCAGCCCGCTTGCTGACCACCGCAGCCAGTGCCCGGGGGCGGGCGAGCGGCGACGGGCGGTGACCGGTTCCGAGAGGTGGCCGCTCGCGCGGTTCGGTGCAGCGGGGGCCGACGCGTACGAACGGGGCGTCCGAAACGTGTCGGCCGCGAACGGGTGACCCTGGCCGCCTGTCGGGGAGTCGCCCCGGATTCAGGCTCTTGTCCGGGAGAATGCACGGCCATGACGACCGAGCACGCTCACGACCGCGGTGACCAGAGTGACCCCACCCTGTACCGCTCTCCGGCGGACGCGATCGCCGCGCCTGCGGAGAAGCTCGCCTATGTCGTCGGGTTCGACCCGGCCGCCCAGTGCCCGGACGCGCTGTTCACCGTCGGCACCGACCCCGAATCCCCCGACTACGGCAGTGTGATCTCCCACGCCGAGCTGCCCGACCTGGGCAACGAACTGCACCACTTCGGCTGGAACGCCTGCTCGAGCGCGCTGGCCCATGCCGGTCATCATCACGCTGCGCGGCGCTACCTCATCGTCCCCGGACTGCGCTCCTCCCGGGTGCACGTCTTCGACACCAGCCCCGATCCCGCGCGGCCGCACCTGGTCAAGGTGATCGAGCCCGAGGAACTGGCCGCCAAGGCCGGATACTCGCGCCCGCACACCCTGCACTGTGGCCCCGACGGAATGTTCCTGTCCTGCCTGGGCGGCGCGGACGGTGCGGACGGGCCCGGCGGCGTCGCGCTGCTGGACCACGAAAGCTTCGAAGTGCTGCGCCCCTGGGAGAGCGACCGCGGACCGCAGCGGATGGCCTACGACATCTGGTGGCATCTGCGTCAGAACATCGCCGTGACCAGCGAGTGGGGAACCCCCTCGATGATCGAGGACGGCCTTGTCCCCGAACTGTTGCTGAGCCGCCAGTACGGCCACTCGCTGCACTTCTGGGACCTGGACGCCGGCCGGCACCGGCAGCGTGTCGATCTGGGGGACGAGAACCAGATGGTGCTGGAGCTGCGTCCGGCACACGACCCCGAGGCGACATGGGGGTTCGCGAACACCGTGATCAACGTCGAGGACCTGTCGGCATCGGTGTGGCTGTGGAACCGGGAGGGCGAGGACTACGTGGTCCGCAAGGTGATCACGATCCCCGCGGAGCCCGCGCAGCCGGAGGACCTTCCCCCGGCGTTGCGGCCGTTCGGCGCAGTGCCCCCGTTGATCACCGACATCGACCTGTCGGTGGACGACCAGTGGCTGTACGTCTCCGCCTGGGGAACCGGCGATCTGCTCCAGTACGACGTAAGTGACCCGTCCCGTCCCAGGCAGACCGGGTCCGTACGTCTTGGTGGCATCGTCGGCCGGCAGCCGCATCCCGCCGAGCCGGACGTTCCGCTGACGGGCGGAGCACAGATGGTCGAGCTCAGCCGCGACGGGCGGCGCGTGTATGTGACGAACTCCCTGTACGCCGCCTGGGACGCGCAGTTCTATCCCGCGGGCATCGACCCGTGGATGGTCAAACTCGACGCCGACACCTCGCACGGCGGGCTCTCCGTCGACAGGCGCTTCTTCCCGCACGGCCCGGACTTCCTCGGCCTGCGCGTGCACCAGACGCGCCTGCAAGGAGGCGACGCCTCCTCGGACTCGTACTGCTACCGCCGCTGACCGTTCCTGCCGCCGCGGGCGTCCACTCGCCTCAGGCCGGCTTGCGCCACACGGAGATGTGCTTCGCGGAGTCCTGGGTGAAGGGCGCCCCGTCCCAGTCCGCGACGCGCCGTTCCGGCTCGAGCCCCGCGATCCGGGCCATCAGGTCGAGCTCCGCCGGCCACGCGTACCGGTGCCGGGACATGTCGCGGCGATAGCGGCCGTCGTCGCCGTCCCGGGTGAGGTGGTGCGAGACGAGGATCTGCTCGACCAGGTCGAAGGTGTCGAAGCCGAGGTGCCGCTCGGAGACGTCGAACGGCACCGCGACCTGCCCGGGCGGCAGGAACCGCAGTGGTGGCACGCCCAGCTCGATGACGAACCGGCCGCCAGGCGTCAGGTGTCGTGCGGCGTTCCGGAAACACTCGACCTGTTCGTCCTGCGTGAGCAGGTTCGTGATGGTGTTGTAGACGAGATAGACCAGGGTGAACTCGCCGGGGACGGTGGTCGTGGCCATGTCCCCGATGGTGACGGGGAGCATGTCCTCGTCGATCTTGCGCCGCAGGACCGCTGCCATGTGCTCGGACAGTTCGATCCCGGCCACGGGTACTCCGCGCTCCCGGAGCGGCAGGCCCACTCGTCCGGTTCCGATGGCGAACTCCAGCGCCCGGCCGTCGCCGGCGAGTCCGGCGAGGAAGTCGAGCGTCGGTCCGAGGACGGCCGCCGAGGACATCTCGCCCTCCTCGGCGTCGTAGCGGTCGGCGGTCGCTCTGCTCCACAGTTCACTGCTCGTCACAGGCGGCCACTTTGCCGGGTGCGGCAGGGCGGTGTCGACGCGTTTTTACAGCGTTGCGCGGGCGGGATATGGGTCGTTGGGCGCGCTGCCTGGCCCCGTCGGCCCTCTGCGCCCGAGTGATCGCGACCTACGGTGGAGGGCAGGGAGATCGCCTGATTCGGCAGGAGGCAAGCAGGTGGAGATCGTTGCGTATGGCGTTCTCGTGGACGAGGAGCCGTTGCTGCGGGAGGCCTTCGACAAGGCGTTTGCCGGCTGTCACGAGTTGCGCTGTCTGGGGATGTTCCTGGACCGGGACACCGTCCCGACCGCGGTCGGCCACGAGGTCGTGCTCAGCAGTGTCAACGACACCCTGGACGCCGAGGTCCTGCGCTCGCTGGCCGAGGGCGGCACCCGGATGATCGCCCAGCGGTCCACCGGTCACAACAACATCGACCTGGCCGCCGCCCGGGAACTCGGCCTCACGGTGGCCAGGGTCTCGTACTACTCGCCGTACTCCGTCGCCGAGTTCGCCTGGACGCTGGCCCTCGCCGTCGACCGCCGGATCGTTCGGGCCGCCCACCGCACGCGGGAGTTCGACTTCAGGCTCGACGGGCTGATGGGCCGCGATCTGCGAGGGCGGACGGCTGGAGTGGTGGGCACCGGAAAGATCGGGGCCGCCTTCGCACGGATCGCCCACGGGTTCGGAATGCGGCTGCTGGGCTGGGACGTCGCCGAGAATCCCGACTGCCTCGCCCTCGGTATGGAGTACGTCCCGCGCGAGCAGCTGTTCGCCGAGGCGGACCTGGTCAGCCTGCACGTGCCGCTCCTGCCGGACACCCACCACCTCGTCGACGCCAAGGCCCTGGCGCTGATGAAGGACGAGGCGATCCTGATCAACTCCAGCCGCGGTGGCCTGGTGGACACCGACGCCCTGCTGGAGACGCTGCGCGCGGGACGGCTCAGCGGGGTCGGCCTGGACGTGTACGAGGAGGAGGCCGGGGTGTTCTTCCTCGACAAGTCGCTGGAGGTGATGGCCGACGAACGCCTCGCGCGGCTGATGACCTTCAGCAACGTCCTGGTCACCTCGCACCAGGCGTACTTCACCCGGGACGCCGTCGGTCAGATCGCCCGGACCACCGTGGCCAACATCGAGGACTTCCTCGCCGACCGCTCCAGCGCCAACACCCTCGTCCGGCCCGGGACAGCCTGACGCCCGAGTGAGGAAGACGGCCTCTGCCCGTGTCCGGCGCCGACGCCGCGCGCCGTGCCCGATGTGTCCCCTGCCGCGGCGGGAACAGGGCCATTGGGCCATCCGGAGGCCGTTGTGGGGTTCTTCGGCCCTCTCCGGCCCGGGTACCCCTCCGACGATCATGAGGCGACGGCCGGGAAGGGCCGGCCACCCACGGCACTTCCCGGCCGTCGTCTACATGGCAGAAGGAGCAGAAGGAGTGGACACCGTCCGGTGGACGAGACGCAGGAACAGCACGTGGGGACCGTACGGCCGAGGGACGTGGCGGTGGTCTCCGGGACCGGGGGGACAGCCGGACGAGCCGAGCCGGCCCCGGGCGGACGGCCGTCGTGGCCCTGGAAGGGCAGGTAGAGAGCGAGACAACACCCATGGCGACGACAGACCATGACCGGCCGATGCGGTGCACGACCACCTCCAGGTCGAGGTCGGAGCCGACCGCCAGGACCGCGTCCAGCAACGTGCGCACCCGGTCCCGGGCCGCACGAACCTGCGCCACCTGCTGCTGCAGGTCGTCCACCAGGGCGTCCGGCCGCAGCTGGGAGGACATCCCCGGTGTCCCCACCTCACGCGAACCCCGCGCGCTCGTCCACCGCAGCTCTCCTCAGCGCCTCGCCGGCCCACCCCCAGGATGCCCGACGTGCCGAACCCGCTCGACGGCACCCGGGTGGTCAGGAAGATCGCAGGTTCGCGGGCGGCCTGGCCGGGGCCGGGGCGGCGGCGTGTGTCACGGCCGACTGCTCCCGTGCGGGTCGCTCACCCGCGGGCCGCTCCCGTGCGCAGGCCGTCCATGACGAGGTCCAGGAGGCGGTTGGCGCGGGGCTGCCAGTCCCCGTCGGGGTCGATCATCCAGAGACCGGCGATGGCGAGCAGGAAGTCGTCCGCGCTCACCCCCGGGCGGATGGTGCCGGCCTCCTCGTTCGCGCGCAGCAGGGCGTCGGCCGCGGCGGTCACCGGTGAGTGCCCCGGTTTCGCCGGGCTCCCGGGCGCGCTGGTGGCCTGGCGGATGGCGTCGGCCAGGCCCGCCTTGGTCATGGCGAACTGGGCGAGGCGGTCCATCCACTCACGCAGGGCCCGCTCCGGGCCCCTGGTCTCCAGCAGGTGGGCGGCGCTGTCGGCGACCTGCTGCATTTCGTAGCGGTAGAGCTCCAGGACGAGTGCCTCGCGGCTGGGGAAGTTGCGGTAGAAGGTGCCCTGCCCGACGCCCGCCTTCTTGGCGATCACGCTCAGCGGTGTGTCCGCCGAGCGCGTGAGCTCGGTGAGCGCCACCTCCAGGATGCGCTCACGGTTGCGTTGCGCGTCCGAACGCAGGGGTGTGTCACGCGGGGGCGCGTCACGCGGGGGTGCGTCCTTCTTCTGCCGCACTCGTCCTCCTCGCCGGGCTCGTGGCCGAGTCCGGTCTTGCTAAGCGGACAACTGTCCGTTAGGTTCTCTGTTAACGGACAGCTGTCCAGTTAGGTTCACCATAGCGGCGGCACGCCGCTGAGGGCAGTGGTGGTCGCCCACCGCCGCCCCCGCCCGGCGTCCCGCCCCTCTCCGATGCCGTATCGCCACGTACAGCGCCATCCCCCTGTCTCCTGACACACCCCCGATACGTCTGCCTGCCGGACCGTCCCTCGGATGCGCCCGGATACGCGAAAGAAGCTGACCATGGCCCCATCGACGTCCAGCGCCATCACTTTGCACATCAACGGCGAGAAACACACGCTGTCCGTCGACCACCGCACCACCCTGCTCGACGCGCTGCGCGAGCGTCTCGATCTGACCGGCACCAAGAAGGGCTGCGACCAGGGCCAGTGCGGTGCCTGCACCGTCCTGATCGACGGGCGCCGGGCCGTCTCCTGTCTGCACCTCGCGGTGGCGGCCGAGGGCCGCGAGATCACCACCGTCGAAGGCCTGGCCGAGGGCGAGCGACTGCATCCGGTGCAGCAGGCGTTCCTCGACCTGGACGGCTACCAGTGCGGCTACTGCACACCGGGACAGATCTGCTCCGCCGTGGCGGTGATCCGGGAACACGCCGCGGGCTGGCCCAGCGCGGTCACCCAGGACGTCCGGCCGGAAGCCGGCCCACCACCGCTGACCGCCGAGGAGATCCGGGAGCGGATGAGCGGCAACCTGTGCCGGTGCGCCGCGTACGTCTCGATCGTCCAGGCCGTCGCCCGGGCGGCCACGACCGACGCGGAGGCTCAGGGGCCCGCCGACCAGGCCGGCCCCATCGCCGAGGCCGAGTCCACGGAGGCGGCGGCATGAAGGAGTTCGGCTATCAGCGGGCGTCCGACGTCGCCGGGGCGGTCGCGCTGCTCGGCGGCGACCCCGAAGCGCGGTTCCTGGGCGGTGGCACCAATCTCGTCGACCTGATGAAGACCGGCGTGGAGCGCCCGGCCCGGCTCGTCGACATCCGCGAACTGCCCCTGGACCGCATCGAGTCGACGGCGGACGGCGGCCTGCGCATCGGCGCGACCGTCACCAACAGCGACCTCGCCGCCCACCCGGAAGTCCGCCGCCGCTACCCGGCGTTGACCCAGGCCGTGCTGTCCGGCGCCTCCGGACAGCTGCGCAACATGGCCACGGTCGGCGGGAACCTGCTCCAGCGCACCCGCTGCGGCTACTTCGCCGACGTGACCCAGCCCTGCAACAAGCGTGTCCCCGGCAGCGGTTGTCCCGCGATCGAGGGCGAGCACCACAACCACGCGATCCTCGGTGCGTCCGAGCACTGCGTGGCCGTGCACCCCTCGGACATGGGGGTCGCGCTGACGGCCTTCGACGCCGCCGTCTCCTACCGAACGGTCGACGGACCGGGCGAGTTGCCGCTCGCCGACCTCTATCTTCCGGTGGGCGACACCCCGCACCGGGAGACCGCCCTGCCGACGGGAGCGCTGATCACCGGCGTGACCCTGCCGCCCGCCCCGGTCGCCGCCCGCTCCCGTTACCGGAAGGTGCGGGAACGCGCCTCCTACGCGTTCGCGATCGGCTCGATCGCCGCCGCGCTCGACGTCCGCGACGGCGTCGTCCGCGACGTGCGCCTGGCCTTCGGCGCGGTCGCGTCCCGGCCCTGGCGGGCCCGGGCCGCCGAGCGGGTGCTCGCCGGCGCACCGGCCGACGCCGGGACCTTCGCCGCCGCCGCGGACGCCGAACTGGCGGCGGCGCACCCGCTGCCCCACAACCGGTACAAGGTGACCCTGATGCGCAACCTGGTGGTGGCCGTGCTGACCGAACTCGCCGAGGAGGCCTCCCGATGACCACGGCCACGACACCGACGACGGCGAAGAGCCACGTCGGCACGGCGCACACCCGTGTGGAGGGCCGCGACAAGGTCACCGGCGCGGCCCGCTACGCCGGGGAGATCCCCTTCGCCGAACTCGCCCACGGCTGGCTGGTGCTGTCCACCGTGGCCCGCGGCCGCATCCGCTCGGTGGAGAGCGAACCCGTGCTCGCGATGCCGGGCGTGCTCACCGTCCTGGATCACCACAACGCACCCCGCGTCGAGACCGACTACGTCGGCATGCTGGGTGTCAGGCCGGACCCGACCTGCGCCCTCTTCCAGCACGACCGGGTGCCGCACCGGGGCTGGCCGGTGGCACTGGTCGTCGCCGAGACCTCCGAGCAGGCCCGGGAGGCCGCCGAAGCGCTCGTGGTGCACTACGAGGAGGAGCCGCACGACGTCGCGTTCCGCGGTGAACACCCGGACGCCTATCCAGCGGACGGCTTCATGCCGGCGGTGACGGACAAGGGCGACCTGGAGTCCGAGCTCGCGGCGTCCGCCGTCGTCCTGGACGCCGAGTACACCACGCCGGAAGAGCACCACAACCCGATGGAGCCCCATGCGGCGACGGCCCGCTGGGACGGCGGCCGGCTGGACGTCGTCGACTCCAACCAGGGCGCCACATGGGTGGTGGGCGAGCTGGCGAAGATGTTCTCCCTCGACCTGGGCGCGGTACGGGTGCGCTCCGAACACGTCGGCGGCGGCTTCGGCAGCAAGGGCGTGCGCGTGCACCAGGTGGCGGCCGTGATGGCCGCGACGGTACTCCAGCGGCCCGTCCGGGTGGTCCTGACCCGACGCCAGATGTTCTCGCTCGCCGGCTACCGCAGCCCCACGACCCAACGGGTCAGGCTCGGTGCCGACGCCGACGGGCGGCTGCACGCCCTGGAGCACCACTCCACGAGCCTCACCTCGACCGTGCACGAGTTCGTCGAGCCGAGCGCCGGGGTGGCACGGGTGATGTACGACGCCGACGCCCACCACACGGCGAACCGGGTCGTACGGCTCGACGTGCCGACCCCCACCTGGATGCGGGCGCCGGGCGAGGCGCCGGGGTCGTTCGCGCTGGAGTCCGCGCTGGACGAACTCGCCGTGAAGTGCGGCCTCGACCCGATCGAGCTGCGCCTGCGCAACGAACCCGACAAGGGCCCCGTCTCCGGACTGCCCTTCAGCAGCCGCAATCTGCGGGCCTGCTTCGAGGAGGGCGCCCGCAGGTTCGGCTGGGCCGACCGGGACCCGCGTCCCGGCACGCGCCGCGAGGGGCGGTGGCTGCTCGGGACCGGCACGGCGGCTGCCTCCTTCGGCGCGGGAGCCCTGCCGTCCACGGCCGTCGTGACGGCGCAGGCGGACGGAACCTTCACCGTGCGGATCGCCGCGGCGGACATCGGCACCGGGGCGCGTACCGCGCTGACCCTGGTGGCCGCCGACGCGCTGCAGGTGACACCGGAGCGCGTCCGGGTGCGCATCGGGGACAGTGACTTCGGACCGGCGGGGATCGCGGGCGGATCCATGGGCACCCGCTCGTGGGCCTGGGCGATCCTGATGGCGGCCGACGAGCTGCGGGAACGGCTCGCCCTGAGTGCCGACATCCCCCCGGAGGGAATCACCGTACGGTCGGACACGACCGCGGCCGTCGGCGCGCTCGCCCAGAAGGAACGGCACTCCTTCGGCGCCCAGTTCGCCGAGGTGGCCGTCGACGTCACCACCGGCGAGGTGCGCGTACGGCGCATGCTCGGCGTGTTCGCGGCGGGCCGGATCGTCAACCCGCTCACGGCTCGCAACCAGTTGGTGGGCGGCATGATCTGGGGCATCTCGATGGCCCTGCACGAGGAGGCGGTCCGGGACCACGCCTCGGGCGGCCACGTCGGCGCCGATCTCGCCGGCTACCACGTCGCCACACACGCCGACGTACCGGTCGTCGAGGCGGACTGGGTGGACGACCCGGACCCGGACGACCCCGTCGGGATCAAGGGCGTCGGCGAGATCGGCATCGTCGGCGCCGCCGCGGCGATCGCGAACGCGGTCTGGCACGCGACCGGCGTCCGCCACCGGAACCTGCCGATCCGCCCCGATCGGGTCCTGCTGGCGGGAGCGCAGGACGGTGCGGCACCGCAGGCCGCCGGTGCCGGTGCCGGTGCCGGTGCCGGTGGGGGTAGGGGTGCGAGTACGGCCACGGGCGCGGGCGGGCCGGGCACGGGAGCACGGGATGCTTGACATCGCGGAGGAGTTGTACCGCTGGCTCGAGGAGGGTCGTGACTTCGCGGTCGCCACCGTCGTGGGGGTCGGCGGCAGCGCACCGCGCGGCCCCGGCGCCGCCCTCGCCGTCGACAGCGAGGGCACGGTCGTCGGTTCGGTCTCCGGCGGCTGCGTCGAGTCAGCGGTGTACGACCTGTGCGTGCAGGCACTCCAGGACGGCGGGACCGTCCTCGAACGCTTCGGATACAGCGACGAGGACGCCTTCGCGGTCGGCCTGACCTGCGGGGGAGTCCTCGACGTCATGATCACGCCGATCGGCGCGCAGGCGCCGGTCAGGCCAGTGTTCCGCGCGGCCCTGTCGGCGGCCGTCGGGGGCGAGCCGGCAGCCCTCGCCCGAGTCGTCCGCGGACCGGCCCAACTCCTCGGCAGAGCCCTGCTCGTGCGCCCCGACGGAACGTACGACGGCTTCCGCGCCGGCTCGGATGAGGGCGTTCTCGGCGGCCACCCGGATCTGGACCGCACGGCGGCGGCCCAGGCCCGGGCGCTGCTGGACGCCGGCCGCACCGGCACGGTGGAGCTCTCCGAGGACGGATCGCACTGCCCGGGCGGCCTCACCCTGCTCGTCGAGGCGAACGTGCCTCCACCGCGCATGATCGTCTTCGGGGCGGTCGACTTCGCCGCGGCCCTGGTGCGTGCGGGCAAGTTCCTCGGCTACCACGTGACCGTGTGCGACGCCCGCCCCGTCTTCGCCACGCGGGCCCGGTTCCCCGCGGCCGACGACATCGTGGTGGACTGGCCGCACCGCTACCTGCGGCGCACCGAGACCGACGGCCGCACGGTCCTGTGCGTCCTCACCCACGACGCCAAGTTCGACGTGCCGCTGCTGACGGCCGCCCTGCGGATGCCGGTCGCGTTCGTCGGCGCGATGGGCTCGCGACGCACTCACGAGGACCGCAACCGGCGACTGCGGGAGGCCGGCGTCAGCGAGCGGGAGCTGGCCCGGCTCAGGTCGCCGATCGGCCTCGATCTCGGCGCCCGTACGCCCGAGGAGACGGCCTTGTCCATCACGGCCGAGATCGTCGCGGCGCGTCGGGGCGGGACCGGCGTCCCGCTCACCGGCGCGCGGATGCCGATTCACCGGGACGGACGCGACGAACGGGACCCGGATCTGCACGAGGGGCGTTCCGGAGGAGAGCGGGACGGCGCGGCGGCGGCCTGAAATCGGGACGCGCGGCGGCGGCCTGAGATCGCCACGCCCGGGAGCCCGGCCGAGGCGGTCGCCGGTGTCCCCGCCGCGTGCGATTCGCGGAGTGACGCCGGTCAGGTTTTGGGGCGGGGAAAGTTCTCCAGCGCGCGGGCGAGACCGGCGGCGTCGGTGCCGATCTTGCGGTAGACGGAGGAGAGCAGCTGCCGTACACCCTGCTCGGTCAGCTGCAGCTCCTTGGCGACCACCGCCACCGACTGGCCCTGGGCCGCCTTTTCCGCGGCCTTTCGTTCCTGGGCGGTCAGGGTGTCGGTCTGCCCGTAGCGCAGCGGAAGCGGCCGCAGTCCGGCCGCGGAGAGCTCTTCCCTGGCCCGTCCTGCCAACGCCTCCGCACCGCAGTGAACGGCGCCTTCCAGACCCTGGTAGAGCCGGTCGGCGGCCTCGTGGAGCCGGCCGTTCCGGGACAGCGCGGCGCCCTGGCCGACCAGTGCACGCGCCAGCTCGTACGAGGCGGGCGACCGCTCCAGGTGTTCCACCGCCTCGGCGTGCAGATCGAGCGCCGCCGGTCCGCCGGTCACCTCCGCCAGGGTGTGCAGCGCCTGGCCGATCGTGGACGTCGCACCGAAGGCACGGGCTCGCTCGACCGCCTCCGCGGCCAGGCTCGCCGCACGGTCGGGCGCGGTGGGGCGCAGCGCCGACGCCAGGTCCAGCTGCCACGGACACCAGGCGGGGTTCCGCCAGGCGCGGCCCTCCAGCCAGTCCCCGACATCGGACAACAGGGCTGCCGCCTCCGGGTGCCGTCCCTCGGCCAGCAGCAGTTCGGCGTACACCGTGCGGGGATCCGGGTAGATGACGGCATTGGGCACCACGTCGCCGTAGTGGTAGCGGTCGGCCAGCCGGCGCGCGGCGGTGACGCGGCCACGGGCCAGCAGGGTCTGAATGAGGATGCCGATCGCGAACCACTGCGCGGGCACGGCCCCCTCCACCCGGTCGGCGATGCGCAGCCCCTCCCGGACCAGGTGCTCGGCCTCGGCCAGACAGCCGCGGCGGTAGCGGATGTAGCCGAGCAGGGTGTCGCCCAGGGCCAGATGGGAGCCGCGCCAGCCCTTTCCCTCGCATTCGGCGATGCCCCTGCTGAACAACTCCTCGGCCCGCCGCGGCTGGTCGCAGTACATGAAAGCCAGGGCGACCGAGACGGGTACCTCGAAACCCCGGCTCTCCTCCGTCCAGCGCAGACCACCGCGCAGGGCGTCCTCCGCATACCCGAGGACGGTCTGCCTCGGCTCCCCGCGCAGCAGGGCGTCCCAGGCGCGCAGCCCCAGGATGTACCGCTCCTCCAGTCCGCGGCCGGTCAGACGTTCGGCCAGCCGGGCCAGCCTGCGCGAGCGGGCGGACGAGTCGGACTCGTCGGTACGGAACGCGCTCCACACGAAGTGATCGGCCTGCATGCGCAGCCGGATGCGCGGATTGGTGGCCTGCCGCGCCTCCTCCGCGGCCACGGTCGCGGCCTCCGCCATCCGATCCGTGTGGGCCAGCGCCTGAGTCAGCCGGTAGACGATGGAGGCCCGCAGCTCCGGATCGACGCCCGGCTCCGCCAGCGCCGCACGCAGATGGCTGACGGTGGCCGCGGGTTCGATGAGGAACGTGGAGCACGCCAGCTCGTGGAGCAGGGCGGCTCGGTCCTCCGGACTCGGCGGCTCCTGGAGCGCGCGCGTCAGGACCCTTCGGGCTGCCTCCGGGGCACCGGCACGAAGGTACTCACGGGCGGCCTCCCGCAGGCATGCGACGGCATCGGACCTCCCTTCGCAGGGGACCTCCAGCAGATGCCGGGCGGCCGCGGTGGGACCGAGCCCCGCCGCACGGACGGCGTCCGCGGCCGCATTGTGCAGGCCGACCCGCAGCGCAGGCGGGATGTCGCGGTAGACCGCGGTGGCGATCAGCGGGTGCACGAATCCCAGGCTGCCTCCGGGGCCCGGCGCGGCCCCCAGAATCCTGGCGGCGCGCAGCCTCTCGGCCGCCTCGGCCGCTTCCTCGCTGCCGACCACGGCGACCGTGGCGGCGAGTTCCGGCGAGACGGACGTGCCCAGGACGGCGGCGGCCCACGCGAAGCGGACGGTGGCCGTGCCGAGCCGGTGCAGTCGGTCGAGCAGCCCGGGACCTTTGACCGCGGAAGCGAGGGCGCGCATGGCGGGCAGGTTCTCCTCGGTACCCTTCGCACGCCGTTCGCCCAGCCTGATGGCGAGTTCCACCGTCTCGAAAGGACTGCCGCCGGTGGCTTTCCAGCACTCGGTACAGAACTCGTCCTCCGCCTGCTCACCCACGTGCTCCCTGACGATGCGCGCCACACTCTCGGCGGTGAGCGGCTCCAGGTCGTAGGGGCGGGCCCCGTGGTCCTCGACGAGGGCGCGGAACGGGGCCGCCTCGGGCGGCAGTTCGTCCGGCCGGTAGGCCGCGACGATCAGCAGCGGAAGGTCTTCGGCTCGCGGGGCGAAGGAGGCGAGCCAGCTCAGCGACTCCGCGTCGGCCCAGTGCATGTCGTCGAGAAGCAGCACGACGGGCGCCTTCAGCACGGTCAGGCGTGTCATCACCCAGTCGAGGCCGTCGCGCACCCCCGCCGGGTCCGGTACCCGGTCGGGGCCCCTCGCCTCCAGACCGAGGGCGGTGGCCACGATGTCGTACCAACTCCCCAGGAGCGCACGGCGTTCCGTCTCCTCCATCGCAGCCAGGGTGGGCTGCACCAGCTGACGCACCACACGGAAGGCCAGTTCCTGCTCCGTCTCGCCGCCCTTGCCCGAGAGGATCGTGAACCCCTGGGCGGTGGCCCGGTCGCGCGCTTGCGCTATGAGCGTGGACTTGCCCAGGCCGGCCGAACCGGTGAAGGCGAGCAGCCCGCCGCGCCGGGCTCGCGCCACGCCCCGTGCGACGTCACGAAGACCGGCCAGCGCGGCGTCGAGCGCACTGAGTTCCCGATGGCGCTCGAACAACGGCGGATGTCCGCTGTTCGGTCGCCCGAGCCCATTCGCCATGTGCCGTACCGCTTCCTGTCGTTCGGCCGTCGGGAGGCAGCGAGAGCGTACGCCTTCCCCGGCGCTCGGAGACCGGATGGGGGACGAAGGTGGCAAGGAAGGGTGAATCGCTCTTGACAGAAGGTTGCGGTCGCCGTCCTTGGGGTAGGTCAGTTGAATTGGTTTTGTGGACCCGTCCGTTCACACAGCGGGTGCCGCCAGCGCATCGGCGTAGCGAGGAACGGTGCGCGACCAGTAGTAGCACCCCCGCATCCAGCCGACCATGCCGTCGACGCAGCCGAGCGCGGAAGGGCTCAACTCCGGTTCGACCTGGGCGCGCAGCTTCTCGAACGCGCAGATCGTGCGGTTGATCTTGCGAATGGCCAGCAGGACGGCCGCGGGCAACGAGCAGCGGTACCTGCGCTCGTAGGCGAGGGCCAGATTGATCATCCCGCCCGTTCGCTGCTCCTTCACCGCGGAGAAGAGGTCGGGAATCCACACCGCCGCGTCGGCAGACAGCCGCGCCAGCCGCCGCATGGCGGGGTGATTGAGCTCGTCCGGGGTGAGTTCCTCCTGCTCCGCGGCCTCGTGCAGCGGATAGAACGGCTCCACCCCCGCGGTCAGCGACCGTATCGACGTGCACAGCCCGGTCCGTATCGGCGAGGAGCCTGCCTGGGCCACCGCCTCGTACAACAGTCCGTGCACGTACTCCCGGCTCAGCGAGGCCCAGCGCGCGGCCTGCGCGGGCGTGCACGTCTCGCGGACCTGTCCGTACAGGTCGGCCAGGGCCGCGCCGAGAGGGGTCGTGGGCGGCTCGTCGTCGCGCAGGATGCCGATGCTCTCGCACAACATCGGCAGCAGGCGGTGCGGCCGCCGCCGGCCGACGTCCTCCGCCCGGTCGTCGAAGACGAACTGGTAGGCGATCTGATTGGCCACGATCTGGAGGATGCCGGGATTGACGGCCGGGCTGGTGTACGAAGCGAGTTCGGCCGGGCGAGTGTAGGCGATCATCTCCGCCACACCCGGCTCCTCGGTCAGCCCGCACCGGCGCAGCCATACGTCCGTGCCTGCCGCCGCCTCGGATTCATAGCGGTTCCGCCGGAAGGGGTACGGCATGTAGAGATGGGCGTCGATCAGCTCCCGCAGATTGGAATGCCTTATTCCGCCCGGCGTGGTCACCGTGAGTTCCTCATGCGTCGTCGACACCAGGGTCACCTGCCATTCGGGAGTCCGGTACTCGGGGTGTCACCGTGGTCCAGGGCGCGAGACAATCCGCACGAGTCGGCGCGCCCGCCGTCTCGCGCGAGCGCGGTTCGCAGATCATCACCAGCGACCTCGGACCCAATGTCGCCGCGGGGCGCGACTGCGTGACGGGTCCGGGGAGATGCCGCAGGCGCCAGCGGCCGGCGATGGTGGCGACGGCCACCGTGGCCTCCGCCATGGCCAGCGCGTCACCGACGCATTTACGGCTGCCCGCGGCGAACGGCAGCATCGCGCCTTGCGGAACCTGGGCGGCACGGCCCGGAAGCCAGCGTTCCGGGAGAAAGCGCTCCGGCTCGGAAAACGAGGCGGGGTCGTGGTGCAGGAGGTAGGGGCTGTACAGGACGGTGGCGCCACGCGGCAGTCGGCACCCGGCGAACTCCGTCTCCCTGGTGGTGACGCGGGTGAAGAGCCAGCCGGGAGGGGAATGGCGCAGTGTCTCCGTGAGGACGCACCGGGTGCGAACGAGACGGGGCAGTTCCTGTGGCGCGGGCCGCCGTCCGGCGAGAACCGCGTCGACCTCGCGGTGCAGTTGGCGCTCCGCCTCCGGATGAAGCGCCAGGAGGCTGAAGGCGGAAGCCAGCCAGAGCGCGGTGGTCTCCACGCCGGTCAGCAGCAGGGTGATGAGGTGGTCGTGGACTTCCCGTTCGCTGACGGGGGACGCCTCGTCGGTGTCGTGCGCCGTCAGCAGAGTGCTCAGCACATCGTCCCGGGGAGCGGACCGACGCCGCTGCGCGATGGTCGCGTCCACGATCGCGTGCAGCCGGTCGACCGCGAGCCGGTAGCGGCGATTGGCGGGCGTGGGGACCCGGAAGGGGGCGTCGACCGGTACGACCGTGCGCACGAACAGGCCGCGGACGATGGTGGACAGACAGTCCCTCAGCTGGGCGGCGGTCGACTCGTCGAGGGTGTCGGAAAGGAGGAAGCGGCTGGTCAGGCGTGTCGTCAGTGCCATCATGGCCGCGCTGACGTCGATTCTCTGACCTGCCTGCCACGTCCGGCACAGGGACTCCGCCTCCTCGCCCATCAGCTCCGTGTACGCGGCCACCTGGGCGGGGCGGAAGCAGGGCTGCAGGAGCCGACGCTGACGACGATGCCTTTCATGGTGGCTGGTGACCAGGCCGTCGCCCATGAGAATCCGGAGCCTGTCGTACTGCGGGCCGCCCTTGTCGAAGGTGCGCGTGTCCAGCAGCATTTCGTGGACGAGCTTCGGGTGACACACCATCCACGCGCGCTGTGGGCCCAGGCATATCCGCACCATATCCCCACGAGCGGGTAAAGAATTCAGAAAGGCCAGCGGCCGGCGTATCAAGGCGATACCGTGACTGAAGAACGGGAATATGCCTGGCGCAGTACCCACGGACCATGCTCGCTCGGATTCAGGTGCGGAACCGTTCATCGAATACCACCTGCCTCAGTCGACACGCGAAATGGATGCGGTCTTTCACGGGCTTGGCGCTCGACTCATGTCCTGCCCAGTTCAACGTGTTCTGGGCCCGTGAATCCTCTGCCCGTGGGGGCGCACAGGAGCGCACGGAAGCATGCGGCGAAACGTCTTTGATGCGTGAGGTGTCAACTGACGACTTTTTCCGGCAGGGCGGGGTCTTCTGTCCGGATGTTCCGGCAGGGCGGCTTCTTCTGTCCGGGGCGGGTCAGGAACGCGATTCGCGATTCTGTTCGGCGCGCTCGGTGTCCCGCTTCTTCAGGCGTGCCGCTTCCTTGCGGACCTCCGCCTGGGTGGCGCGCTCCTTGTCCAGCCACTGAGGCCGGTCCTGCTTCAAGGCCTCGATCTGCTCGGTCGTGAGGGCCTCCGTGACGCCCCCGCGCGCGAGACCGGCGATGGAGACGCCCAGCCTGGCCGCGACCACCGGGCGCGGATGCGGGCCGTTCGCCCGCAGTTCCCGCAGCCACTCCGGCGGATTCGCCTGGAGCTCGTTGAGCTCGTCGCGCGACACGACGCCCTCCTGGAACTCGGCGGGCGTGGCGGGGAGGTACACACCCAGCTTCTTCGCCGCGGTCGCGGGCTTCATCGTCTGGGTGCTCTGGTGCGACTTCATGGTGTCAAGACTATCGACCTCCGAAGAGAGGTCCGACCACGCCGGGTAACCTGGCGGGGTGACAGGCTCGCAAGCATCCCCCTCGTTCCGGCTCGCGTACGTCCCCGGGGTGACGCCCGCCAAATGGGTGCGGATCTGGAACGAGCGCCTGCCCGACGTTCCTCTCGCCCTCGTCCAGGTACCGGCCGCCGAGGCAGCCGATGTGCTGCGCGGAGGCGAGGCGGACGCGGGGCTCGTCCGGCTGCCGGTGGACCGGACGTTCTTCAGCGCGATTCCCCTCTACACCGAGACGACGGTCGTCGTGGTTCCCAAGGACCACCTGGTGACGGCCGTTGACGAGGTGTCCGTCGACGACCTCGCCGACGAGGTCGTCTTCCACCCGCTCGACGACGTGCTCGGCTGGGAGCGGCCACCCGGGGAACCCGCCTTCGAACGCCCCGCCACCACGGAGGATGCGGTGGAACTCGTGGCCGCAGGCGTGGGCCTCCTCCTCGTCCCCCAGTCCCTCGCCCGCCTGTACCACCGCCGGGACCTCACCTACCGTCCCGTAGTGGACGCCCCGCAGTCCGGTGTCGCGCTGTCGTGGCCGGAAGAGGCGACCACCGACCTGGTCGAGGACCTCATCGGGATCGTCCGCGGCAGGACCGTCAACAGCACCCGCGGACGCAGCGCGGCCCGGCGAGCCGAGGAGCAGCCCGAGCGCAAGCGTCCCGACGCGACCGGCGCCCGACGCGCGCCCACTGCGGGGAAGACCACCGGCAGGACGCCCGGCAGGGCAACGGGCAAGGCCACCGGCGGTACGTCCGGGAAAGCCACCGGCAAGACCACCGGCAGTACGCCTGGAAAAACCACGGGCAAGGCCACCGGCAGGAACCCGCGGGGCGGGTCCGGCGGTACCAAGAGCGGCGGCCGCAACCGGCCACGCCGCCGTTCCTGACCGGCCCGGCACCTCCCGTCCGCGTACGGCCCGCGGTGACGGAGTCCCCTTCTCCGGCCTGCGCTTTTTCGGCGTGCGAACCCGCAAGCCGGGCCGCGTGAAGCGCCCACGCCCGGAGGGGTCAGGTGGCGGTGGCGCGGCCGATCGACTCCACCAGGGGCAGCAGCCGGTGCGGGACCCGCTCGCGCAGGGCCACCTCGGTGCGGGTGCGGACCACGCCGGGCAGGCTGATGAGTTTCTGGATCACGTCCTCCAGATGCGCGTTGTCGCGCGCCACGACCCGGGTGAGCAGATCGCCGCCGCCCGTGATCGAGAACGCCTCCACGATCTCCGGCACGCCGGCCAGTGCGTCCCCCACGTCGTCCAGGTGGCCCTGGGTGACCTCGATGTGCACGAACGCCAGCACCGGGTGGCCCAGCGCGGAGGGGGAGAGCGCCGGGCCCGTGCCGGTGATCACACCGTCCCGTTCCAGACGGTCCAGCCGCGCCTGGAGCGTGCCGCGTGCGATGCCGAGGATGCGGGCGTACTCGCGCACGCTGGTGCGCGGCTGCTCCAGGAGCAGCCGCAGGATGCGGGTGTCCAGTTCGTCCACGCCCATCGGGTGCCGCTCTCCTCCTGCTTCGAACGATCCTCTCGACTGTACCAATGGCTCAGGACAGTGTTCCTCGAATGGGCCAGGAGTTGTCAGCCGATGGCCCCCTCCCGGGAAGGCACCCGCCTGTCGGTCTGAGCCATTGGCACAGTGATGAAGGGCACACTTGAGCCAGAGGCGGTAGTGATGCTGTGATGGAGGTGTCGATGGCGCTGCGGACCCCGCGGCGCCTTTTTCATGCCGGTGTTCCAGTTCTTCCGGGTGTTCCAAAGGGGGGCAAGCAGTGCTGAAGAGGGTGTTCGTGGCTCCGGACCCCGGACGGACGCGGTTGCGCTTCGCAGCCCGGGCCGTGCTCGGCGTCGGCCTGGCGGTCGCCGTGTCCGGTCCGGCCGGGCACTCCCTGCCGGGCGCCGTCACCGGCGGGCTCGCCGCGCTGCTCGCCCTGTTCACCGTCGCCGACACCACCGTCCGCGGACAGGCGGTCACCACAGCGCTGCTGCCGGTCGTGGGTCTGCCCGTCCTCGCCGCCGCGGCCGAGCTGCACGACCGTCCCGTGATGCGGGACCTGGTCTTCCTCGCCCTGGTCGGCGCGGGCGTGTACGCGCGCCGCTTCGGGCCACGCGGCCACAGCCTCGGTGTGTTCGCCTTCATGACCTTCTTCGTGGCGCAGTTCCTGCACGCCACGGCCGGGCAGCTGCCCGGGCTGTCCGCCGCCGTCGTGGTCTCCGTACTCGCCGCCGCGGTGGTGCGCTTCGGGCTGTGGTGCTACGAGCGCCGACTGCCGCCGGCCGCCCTGCCCGCCCCGTCCGGCGGCACCGGGCTGGCCCGCGTGACCACCAGGCAGGCCGTCCAGGCGACCGCCGGCGCCGGCTTCGCCCTCGTCGTGGGCCAGCTGGTGTCCGGGCAACGGTGGTACTGGGCCGTCGGCGCCACCTGGTGGATCTTCGTCAACACCGCCTCTCGGGGCGAGACCCTGGTGCGCGGTTTCCGCCGGGTCCTCGGCACTCTGATCGGCATCGGCCTCGGCGTCCTCCTCGCCGTCCCGCTGCACGGGTCCCCGCTACCCACCGCAGTCCTCGTGGCCGTCTGCGTCTTCGGCATCTTCTACACGGCCGCCGTGTCCTACACCTGGATGATGCTCTGGGTGACACTGCTCGCCGAGTCGCTCTACGGCCTGATCGGCGTGCTGAGTCCCGGCCTGCTCGCCGTGCGGCTCGCAGAGACCGCCGTGGGCGCGCTCGGCGCCTGGCTCGCCGTGCTCTTCGTCCTGCCCGTCACCACGCACGCGGTCACCGACGCCTGGATCCAGCGTTCCCTGCGCTGCGTCCACGCGTGCACCGCGCAGACGGCGGCCCGGCTGGCGGGCGCGGCGGACGCCGACCCGGCGCCGCGCGTGGCCGAGCTTGAGCAGCTGCTCGGCCGGGTGCGGCTCTCCGTCGCGCCGCTCGTGCACCCCCTGAACCCGATGCTCGGCCGCAAGCGCCGCGCCCGCCGTGTGCTCGCGCTGCTCGACGACTGTGCCCGGGAGGTCCGCGGCCTGGTCGCCGTGGCCGCGGACCCCGAGGCCTCCCACGACGCCCGCCTGGCCGCCGCGTGCTGGCGGGTGGAGGCCGCGGTGGAGGCGCTGACCGCGGGCGAGGCCGAACTGATCGCCGTCGCCGCCGGGCCGGTGGCTTCCGGGCCCGCGCTCGCCCACCTCCACGGTCTGGAGCGGGCCCTGGCGGAGCTGGCCGAGCCGCTGCGCACTCCGTCGGGCTCCCCGCTGGTGGGCGCCTGACCGGGCGCGCGGCACCGCAGTGGCATATGCGACTTGGTCTAGACCGCCCTTGATCGGCTGCTAACGTCACCCCCGGACGGCACGACCGAGAGGGGACCACGGTGGTTGCACAGGGCGGCGGGCGGCGGGCGTTCATCGGGTCGTTCACGGCAGCGGGAGGTCCCGGCGTCGTGACCGCGGCCGTCGCCGCGAGCGGGGGCACGCTGACCGTGGTGGGCAGCGTCGACGGCGTTCCCGACCCGTCGTACCTGGCCCTGTCGCCCGACGGCGCCATGCTCTACGCGGTCAGCGAGACGGCCGACGGGGCGGTGGCCGCCTACCGGGTGAACGGGCGGACGGCCGAGCTCGCCGGTCCTCCGGTGCCGGTCGGCGGCAGCGGACCGACCCACCTCAGCGTCTTCGGCGGGCACGTGCTGACCGCCAACTACGGCTCCGGCAGCGTCACCGCCGTACCCCTGCGCCCCGACGGCCGGCTCGCTCCGGCCCCCTCCTGCCTGCTGCGGCACTCCGGAGCAGGCCCGCACGAGCGCCGCCAGCGCGGCCCGCACGCACACCAGGTGCAGCCCGATCCGAGCGGCCGCTGGGTCGTCAGCGTCGACCTCGGCACGGACTCGGTGCGGGTGTGTGCCCTGACGGACGGAGACCTCCTGCTGCACCGGGAGATCGCGCTGCGCCCCGGCTCGGGACCCCGTCACCTCACCTTCCACCCGGACGGCACCCACGCCTACGTGGTCAACGAGCTGACCCCCACCGTCACCGTCTGCCACTGGGACGCCGCGACCGGCTCCCTCAAGCCGCTGGCCCAGACGCCGGTCCTGGCGGACGCCCCGGCCGCCGACGCCTACCCCTCGGGCATCGTCGTCGCCCCCGACGGCCGGTTCGTGTGGACCGCGACCCGGGGCGAGGACGTGCTGTCCGTGCTGGCGGTCGAGGAGAACGGGGCGCGGCTGCGGCTGGTGGGAACCGTCGCGTGCGGCGGCCACTGGCCCCGGGCGCTCACCTTCCACGACGGCTGTCTGTACGTGGCGAACGAGCGTTCGGGCGACGTGACCTGGTTCCGGGTGCACCCGGAGACGGGACTGCCCCAGCGCGGTGGCGCCATCGAGGTGCCTGCGGCCGCCTGCGTGGTGTTCCACTGAGCCGCTCCGGTGCCGCGCGCCGGGCCGCCCGAGCCTGATCGGCCGGGTCGGCACAGCCTGCCGACCCGGCCCACCCGGTCGAACCGGCCGACAGCGCAAAGGGCCCGCTCCAGGTACGGAGCGGGCCCTTGGTCATGCAGGGGCGTAACGGCTGCCGTGAGCGTCAGCGGACCGGCAGTCCCTGGGCCTGCTGCGGGGTGATGCCCAGCGCCGTCGTGTACTTGGCCAGGGCGAGCTTGCCGATGGCCGGGTACGGGCCGAGGGCTTCCGCCGCGGCGCAGCCCGCCTCGGCGGCGGCCGCTTCGAGCAGCCCGGCGTCGATCTCCGGGCCGATCAGGTACGGCGCGAGGGCCAGCTGCTGGGACCCGGAGGACCGCAGCTGCTCGGCCACGGCCGCGATCGAGCCCTCCTGGTCGAGGGCGGCCGCCATCACCGGCACCGCGAGACGGGCCGCGAGCAGCATGCCGGTGATCCCGGCGGCCTGCACGGCCTCCTCGCCGCCGACGGAGGCGAGGATGATGCCGTCCGCGGCGGTCGCCACGGTGAACAGGCGGGCCCGGTCGGCCCGCGCCAGGCCGGCCTCCGACAGACGTACGTGCAGCGCCTCGGCGAGCAGCGGGTGCGGGCCGAGGACGTCGGTCAGCTCGGCGGCGACCCGGCTCTCCATGACGGCCTGGCGGACCTGGCGCAGCAGCGCACTGTCCGGACCGGCCAGCAGGGGCACCACGACGGCGACAGGGCCGTCGGGCTCCTTGACCGCCGCACCGGCCGCGAGCGCCTGCTCGTAGCGGGCGGTGCGCTCCTCGGCGGCGAGTGCGAGCACGGACCGCAGCGAGGGGAACTCGGCATCGTCCCCGTCGAGGTACCCGATCCGCGCGTCAAGACCGGGGAGTTCGGAGCGGGCGATGCTCACGACCTCCTCGGCGAGGCTGCGCGAGGCGGCGCCGGGCGTGCCCGGCACCGCGAGGACGAGCGCGGGCGCGCCCTCGGGAGCCGCCAGCGGTTCGGGTCGGCGGTGCCGTCCGGGCTGGCGGGGGCGCGGCATTCGTACTGGCAGGCCGGACGCGGGCCCAGTGGGGGAGCTCATGGCGCCGCATGTTACTGGTTTTCTGGGTTCCTCTGTTCGGGGAGGGTCCAGGTGAGCGGTATCCGTCCGGTTTTGTCTGATGAGTTACGTGCGGTTCTGGACTGATCGGTACCGGCAATCGGGGCCGATGCGACAACTCGCTCTCCGCATGGGTGTACTTGTCCGGCAAGTGCGGATCCGGGCGATCAGTCACCGTGGGCCGGCACGACGTACAGCATCTTCTCGTCGCCCGGCAGGCTGAGGGTGCCTGTCGTCAAGGCAGTGGCGATGCGCACCGAGCCGTGCAGCGGATCCCCGTCGGCCCGAACGCGCCGCGCGTGCGGCAGTCTTTCGGCCAGTTCCCGCTCCAGCGGTACGAGGAGGGGGTCGCCCATCCTGAACAGGCCACCGGTCAGAGCGAGACGGGGCTCACCCTCGGGCGGGCAGACGGCGGCCGCGGACCCGGCCATGTGCCGGGCCGCCGCCCGCACAATGCCCGCCGCGACGGTGTCGCTCTCGGCGCAGGCCGCCACTTCGGGTGCGAAGGAGGCCAGGACGGCGGCGCGGTCGGGGCGCGGGTAGAGCCGGCCGGGCAGTTCCGGCATCGGCCCGAACGTCTCCTCGGCACGGGCCAGCAGGACGGCCGAGCCGCCGTCCCGCCCGTCGTGGGCGCGCAGCGCGGCCTCCAGCCCCGCGCGTCCGATCCACGCCCCGCTGCCGCAGTCGCCCAGCAGATGACCCCAGCCGTCGGCACGACGCCAGCCGGTCAGATCGGTGCCGATCGCGATCAGACCGGTACCGGCGGCGATCACGGCACCGGGTCGCGGGCCGAGGGCGCCGACATAGGCGGTGACGGCGTCGGCGGCGAGTACGACCGACCGCACTCCGAGCTCCCGGCCCAGGGCACCGGGAAGTTCGGCGCGCAGGGCGTCTCCGAGAGTGGCGAACCCGGCGGCCCCCACCACGGCCGTCTCCAGCCGCTCCACCCCGGACTCGGTGGCCAATTCCCGTGCCATGGGAACCAGTTGCTCCATGAGGTGCCCGGGGTCGATTCCCCGGGCTCCGGTACGCACCGGCTCCCTCGACTCCCGCTCCGCCAGCGGCCCGGACCCGGGCAGGCCGACGACCGCCCGGAGTCCGGAGCCGCCCGAGTCCACGGCGAGGAAACCGGCCGCGGCGGGCGCGGGCCGTGCGGCGGCCGGTCTGCCCGAACCGTCCCCCGTCATGGCAGGCGCCAGTCCACCGGCTGTCCCCCCTGCCTGATCAGCAGGTCGTTGGCGCGGCTGAACGGGCGGGAGCCGAAGAAGCCGCGGTCGGCCGACATGGGGGAGGGGTGGGCGGACTCCACCGACGGAAGGTCGCCGAGGAGCGGCCGGAGGTTGCGGGCGTCGCGGCCCCACAGGATCGACACCAGCGGCTTGCCCCGTGCCGCCAGGGCCCGGATGGCCTGCTCGGTGACCTCTTCCCAGCCCTTGCCACGGTGGGCGGCCGGCCGGCGTGGGGCAGTGGTGAGCGCTCTGTTGAGCAGCAGGACGCCCTGCCGGGTCCAGGGCGTCAGGTCGCCGTTGGACGGCTGGGGCAGCCCCAGGTCGCTGTGCAGTTCGCGGAAGATGTTGATCAGGCTGCCCGGCAGCGGGCGTACGTCGGGTGCGACGGAGAACGACAGGCCCACCGCGTGCCCAGGAGTCGGATACGGGTCCTGCCCGACGATCAGGACGCGTACGTCGTCGAAGGGCTGCTGGAAGGCCCGCAGGACGTTCGGCCCGGCCGGGAGGTAGGTGCGCCCCGCGGCGATCTCCGCGCGCAGGAAGTCGCCCATCTCGGCGACTCTTCCGGTCACGGGTTCCAGGGCCTTGGCCCAGCCCGGTTCGACGATTTCATGCAACGGTCGTGGTGCCACGGGCGTCACCCTACTGCCGGACACCGGGCGACGATCAAGCAGTGGCCGAAGGCCGACCGAGGATGACCGAACCGGCGTCACCGGTGAACGCGACCTCCCTTTCCTTGCGTTGGCGACCTCGGCGTGCAGCCTCGCCGCGCGGGCCGTCCCCCGCGCGGGCGTTCTCACCGTGCGCCCGTGGCTCACCACCCCCCTGCTGTCAACTGATCACCGCAGCCCGGACGCACAGCACGTCCGGCAGATGGGACGCCAACTGCCGCCAGCTGTCGCCGTCGTCCGCCGAGGCGTACAACTCGCCGTTGCGGTTGCCGAAGTACACCCCTGCCGGCTCTCCGTCGTCGGTGCACAGCGCGTCGCGCAGCACCGTGCCGTAGTGGTCCGCCGACGGCAGCCCCGCCGCCAACGGCTCCCAGCTCTTGCCGGCGTCGGCCGTGCGGAACACACGGCATCGGTGATCGGCCGGCACCCGGTCGGCGTCGGCGTTGATCGGGAAGACGTACGCCGTGTCACCGCGGTGCGGATGCGCCGCCGCCGCGAAGCCGAACGTCGACGGCAGCCCCTCGCCGATGTCCGTCCAGCGCCCGCCCGCGTCGTCGCTGCGGTACACCCCCCAGTGGTTCTGCAGGTACAGCCGGTCCGGGTTGGCCGCGTCCATCGCCACCTTGTGCACGCACTGGCCGAACTCCGGGTCGGGGTCCGGCAGGAAGACGGCGGACACACCGGAGTTGGCGGGCGCCCAGGTGGCCCCGCCGTCGGAGGTGCGGAACACGCCGGCCGTGGAGACCGCGACCGTGACGGCCTTCGGGTCGCGCCGGTCGGTCACCACGGTGTGCAGGCCCTCACCGCCACCGCCCGGCACCCACCTCGAACGGGTCGGGTGCTCCCACAGGGGGCGGACCAGCTCGAAACTCTCGCCGCGGTCCTCGGAGCGGTACAGCGCGGCCGGTTCCGTGCCCGCGTACACCACGTCCGCCTCCGCGGCCGCCGGGTGCAGCTGCCACACCCGCTCCAGCGAAGCCCCCGTGTCCTTGGGGAACTTGACGGCCGGCCGGGCGGGCTCGGTCCATGTGCGCCCCAGGTCGTCGGAGTGGAACACCGACGGCCCCCAGTGCGAGCTGTCGCCGCCGGCCAGCAGCCGCGGCACGGCGCCGCGGGTGTCGATGGCGACCGAATACACGGCCTGGGCGTTGAAGTAGGGTCCGTCGTCGAACTCCCAGGCGCCACCTCGCCGCCGCCCGATGAACAGGCCCTTGCGTGTGCCCACGGCGAGCAGGACCTCGGTCATGCCGATCACCTCCGCGACCTCGGTGTCCAGGACGCCTTCGTCCTGGACACCGGCCAGTCTGCACCCCACCACTGACAGTCACCTTCGGGACGACGTCGCCCCAGGTCAGGACGGCGATGTCGGACGCGCCGGGGAGTCGGGCGCGGGCCGGTTCCCGCCGATTCGGCCAGAACTGTGCGCGGGCGCCGCCACTCATGGCACCGTCGAGTCGGGGGACTCGGCGTGAGCATCGAGGAGTCGTCTCCCGTATGGGAGGGCGATCCGGCATGTCCGTGCGCTCGTGAGGAGGATGCCTTCGATGGCGTTCCGTGGTCCGAAGGTGTGGCTGTGGCGCTGGCGCCGCAATCCGCTCAAACGCCGCGCCGATGTGGTGGAGGCCTGGGTGGTGCTCGGTGCCTGGGTGGTCACCGTCCTCGCCGGAACCCTCGCCGGATGGACGGCGACCCGGGCCGTGGAGCACGGCCTGGCCCGGGAGCGCGTCGAGTGGCGGCCCACGGTGGCACTGGTGACCGAGCAGGCGCCCGGCACCACCTCGTCCTCGCAGCCGGGGACGGCCGGGGCCGGCGCGGGCGCGCCGGACCGCACGGACACCGGTGATCCGGACCGCACGAACACCGGTGATGATGCCAAGGCCGAATCCAGCCCCGGCCGGTCCGGGAGCAGCCGGACCGACTCGAAGGGACAGGGAACCGACGCGATGCGGGTGTGGGCGAAGGTCCACTGGACCGCGCCGAACGGCTCCTCGCACACCGGGCAGGCCCAGGTACGGCCGGGCAGCGCGGTCGGCACCCCGGTCACCGTATGGACGGACCCCCAGGGCCGGCTGGTGACCAGGCCCGCCACGGCCTCCCAGGCCCGGAGCCGGGCCACGCTGATCGGCGCTCTGGTCGGCGTGAGCGTGGCCGCCGCGCCCTTCGTCGGCGGCCGTGTGCTGCGCGGCCGCCTGGAACGTCGGCGCATGGAGCAGTGGGACGCCGAGTGGGCACGGTTCGGCCCGCTGTGGGGCCGCAAGACCTGGTGACGTCACCGAGGATCCGGCAGCGACCGCTCGTCACCCGGGATCCGGCAACGACCGCTCCAGGATCGCGCCGAGGTCCGCGGTGTCGGGCAGGGTGCCGAAGGAGTGTCCCCAGTCGCCGCCGAGCCGGGTCGCGCAGAACGCGTCGGCGACCGCGTGCGGGGCGTGGCGGACCAGGAGGGAGGCCTGGAGGGTGAGGGCCATCAGCTCCACCAGGCGGCGCGCGCCCGCCGGGGTGGTTTCGGCCGGCAGGCTCTTGAGGCGGGTGACCGCGGCGTCGAACCGGGCGTCGGCCCCCCGGGCCAGGGCGAGTTCGGCGAACAGCGCGTCCGCGGTGCCCGGTTCGCGGCCCAGCGCCCGCAGCACGTCCAGGGCGTTGACGTTTCCCGACCCCTCCCAGATCGACAGCAGGGGAGCCTCGCGGTAGTGCCGGGGCATGCCGGAGTCCTCCACGTACCCGTTGCCGCCCAGGCATTCGAGCGCCTCCGCGGTGAAGGCGGGGCCGCGCTTGGTCACCCAGTACTTGCCGACGGCTGTCGCGATCCGCCGGAACGCCGCCTCCGACCCCTGGTCGCCGTCCCCGCGTACCGCCCGGTCGGCGGCACCGGCCAGCCGCAGCGTGAGCGTCGTGGCGGCCTCGGACTCCAGCGCCAGATCGGCGAGTACGTTGCGCATGAGCGGCTGGTCGACCAGCAGCGCGCCGAAGGCGCGGCGGTGGCGGACGTGGTGACCCGCCTCCACCAGGGTCTTGCGCATCAGGGCCGCCGACATCATCACGCAGTCCAGCCGGGTGCAGTTGACCATCTCGATGATCGTCTTGACACCCCGCCCCTCGGGGCCGACCAGCCAGGCCACGGTCGCGTCGAACTCGGGCTCGGAGGAGGCGTTGGAGCGGTTGCCCAGCTTGTCCTTGAGTCGCTGGATGCGGAAGGTGTTGCGGCTGCCGTCCGGCAGCACACGCGGCACCAGGAAACACGAAAGCCCGCCAGGTGCCTGAGCGAGCACCAGAAAGACGTCGCACATCGGCGCCGAGGTGAACCACTTGTGCCCGCGCAGTGTGTACACGCCGGGCTCGGACGTGGGCGTCGCCGTCGTGGTGTTGGTCCGTACGTCGGAGCCGCCCTGCTTCTCCGTCATCCCCATGCCCGCGAGCAGGCCCGGCTTCTGGGTCGGCACCCGCAGCCCCGGTTCGTACACCCGGCTCGTCAGCAGCGGCTCGTAGACGGCGGCCAGTTCCGGCTGGGCGCGCAGCGCGGGCACGGCCGCATACGTCATCGATGTCGGACAACCGTGCCCGGCCTCGGTGTGCCCCCACACCAACCCGCCCGCGGTCCGGGCGACATGGGAGCCGGCCCGGTTGTCCGCCCAGGGAGTGCCGGCCAGCCCCTCGGCGACCGCCACGCCCATCAGGTGGTGCCAGGCCGGGTGGAAGTCGACCTCGTCGATCCGGTTGCCGTAGCGGTCGTGCGTGCGCAGCTCCGGCTCGTACCGGTTGGCCTGTCCGGCCCACTCCTGGGCCTCGGCGCTGCCGGCCCGCACCCCGAGCCGCCGTACGTCCTCCTCGGCCCAACCGGCGCCCTCGCGGCGCAGGCCCTCCAGCAGGGCGGCGTCGTCGGACGCATCGTACGGGGCCAGGGGAGGGGCCTGGTTGATGACGTCGTGCGTCGCGTACCGGAGCGGTGGCTCGTGCCGCGGCTGGTGCCGTTCCTGCTGTTCATGCGCGAGTGTGGAGGCCATGCAGGCAGTGTTGCACTTTCTCTGCGGCCGCAGCAATCCTGCAACATGGCGGATTGCGTACAGTTACGTGACCATGAACGCCTTCCAGGAGCCCGCCGGGGTCGACCTGCGGCCGCTGTCCGCGCGGTCCGTCGTCCTGAGCCTGCTGCTGGGGGCGCATCCGCCCGAGCTGCCGGTGAAGGACCTGGTAAGCGCCGTGCAGCCTTTCGGGGTCGCCGGATCCACCCTGCGGGCGGCGCTGAGCCGGATGGTGGCCGCCGGAGACCTGCGGCGCTCGGACACCGTCTACCGACTCAGCGACCGGCTGCTGGAGCGCCAGCGGCGCCAGGACGCGGCCGTCCATCCCGAGACCCGGCCCTGGGACGGTGCGTGGGAGATGGCCGTGGTGACGGCGACCGGCCGCGGCCCCGCCGAACGGGCCGAACTCCGCGCCCGACTCGCCGGGCTCCGGCTGGCCGAACTCCGCGAGGGGGTCTGGCTGCGCCCCGCCAACCTCCGCCGCAACCGGCCGGACGACCTCGGCGAGGTGGCCCGGTGGCTCACCGCCCGCCCCGAACAGCCCGACCGTGACCTGGCCGCGAGTCTGTGGCCGCTGGACCAGTGGGCGGCGACGGCCCGGACGCTGCTCGCCCACGTCGCCCGCACCGACCGCCCGGCCGACCGCTTCACCGCCCTGGCGGCGGTCGTACGGCACCTGCTGGCCGACCCCGTCCTGCCCGGCGAACTCCTCCCCGCCGCCTGGCCGGGCCCCTCTCTCCGCGCCGCCTACACCGACTACCAGCGTGAGCTGACCGAGGAGATGCTGGGACGCGCGAGGCAGTAGGGGCGGCGGCCGTGCGGGGATTGCCACGCCGCACGCCCGGCATCGCGTCCGCCCTGTCGGGCCGGACACGCGCGTGCGGTTGCCCGGTGGCGCCGGTGCGCTCCGTGACGTTCCCTGGGAAAGGCGGGATGACCAGCAAGCATGTGGGCACCCGCAGGAGCAGGAAAAGGCTTTGTCACCCAGGCGAGGAGAGTCATGGCTGAGCAGAAGTCGTCGTCGGTCCTTGCGGCGCCCCTGCACGGCGCGGCCTCGGTACTCCGGAGGGTGCCGGGCGCCGAGGCCGTGGGCAGGGCCGCGCAGGGAACACTGGACAAGGTCGGTGCCGTGTCCCCGCGCAGTCGCCGGCTGGTGGTCTACACCGGAGCCGGAGTACTCGGCGTCGCCGGTTTGGTGGAGTGGCCCGTCGCCCTCACCGGAGCCGCCGTGGCCTGGCTCACCCAGCCCAGGCCGGGACACACCGGGGACGGCGGGGAGCAGGCGCCCGCGCAGATCTCCGCCACCACGAGGAGCGCGACCACCAAGGAGGCCCGCGCCGCGATCGAAGTGCCCACCGGCACCGCGAAAAAGTCGTCCGCACCGCGTACCACGAGGAGCGCGTCCACCAAGGAGGCCCGCGCCGCGATCGAAGTGCCCACCGGATCCGGGGCACGCACCTCCAGGCCGATGAAGGAGAGCAAGGAGAAGAGCAGGACACCCACGGGCCGGAGCAAGCCGGCCAAGAGCAAGGCAGCCACCGCACCACTCGGCCCGACGGCGCGGCCCGACCGCACCACCCTCTGAGGGCGCGCGATGGTGCTCGGTCTGCTGACGGGGCCGTCGGCGGCCGCCCGGCTCCTGCTCGCCCGTACGGCCGCACCGGCGGTGGGCGTGGCCGTCGGCGCGGTGGCCGGAACAGCACGAGCCGGGGCGCGCACCGCGGACGCCGCCGTACGGGTGGCCCGGGTCGCCCGCAACGCACTGCCCGGCACGGGAGGCCACTGGCGGTCCGGCGCCCGGGCACATCTGGGGCTGCGCCCGGCCGGGCCGGGGCGGGCGGGGCGCGAGGAGGTGTGGTCCCTGGCCCGGCACGTGGCCGCGGCGCTGGAGGAGCACCCGGACGTGGTCTTCGCGTACTGGGACGAGGGGCTCGGGCGTCTGGTCGTGCAGGCGACCGAGGCGGAGCTCACGGACCGGGTGGTGGAGCACGCCGCCGAGCTCGCGGAACGGCACGGACTGGCTCTCGGGGGTGACCCCGAGGAGATCACTCACCCGGCCGACCCCAAGGGGGTACGCGCGGCCGCCGCCACGCTGGCGGTCGACGTGGTCGGGATCGCCGGTGCGGTCACCGCGTACCGCCTGCGTCTGCCGCCGTCACCCCGGATGGTGACCGCGGTGGTGACACTGCTGCGGGAGAACCCGCGTTTCCGGGACCGGCTGGCCGCCCGGCTGGGCAGCTCCGGCATGGACTTGGCGCTGGCCTGCGTGAACGCGGTCACCCACGGCGTGGGACAGACCCCCGCCTCGCTGATCCTCGACGGGGCGCTGCGGGCCTGCCAGCTCGTCGACACGGTGGCGCGCGCCGCCGCGTTCGACGCGTTCCACGACGAGCTGGTGACACCCGGCCGCGTGAGCGTCGCGGCGGACGACTCCCCGCGCCCGCCCCTGCGTGTCTCACCGGCCCAGGAGTACGCCGCGCACGCCTCCGCGGGCAGTCTGCTGGGCGCGGCGGCCACGCTGCTCGTCAAGCACGACACCGCCGAGGCGGCCGAGGCCGTGCTGGCCGGCTCGCCCAAGGCCGCGCGGTACGGGCCCGCCGTCTTCCACGCCGTGCTGAGCGCCACGCTGGCCCGGACCGGCCTGCTGGTCCGCAACCCCGAGCGGCTGCGCCAGCTGGAGATGGCCGGCACGGTCGTCCTGCACCCGAGCGCACTGCGCACCGAGGACGGGGAGGCCGACCCGTGGGCCGAGCCCGTGATGGACGCGGCCCGCCGGGCCGGACTGCGGGTCGTGGTGGTGGACGACCCCGCCCTGGAGGACTTCACCGGTCTCGCCGACCAGGTGGTGGACGCCCGGCGGCCGCTGGACGACGTCGTCTACGGGCTCCACGACGACTCGGGCGCCGTCATCACGGTCGCCCGGATGCGCTCCGCCGACGAGCACGACGTCCTGGCCGGGCTGCGCGGCAGCGATGTCGCCGTCGCCCTCACGGACCGGGACAGCGCCGTCGTGTGGGGCGCGGACATCCTGGCCCTGCACGGCCTTCCCGACGTCTGGCGGGTGCTGACCGCGGTACCGGCCGCCCGTACGATCGGCCACCGGGCGCAGACCCTGGCCCGCTCGGGTGCAGCGCTCTCCGGGCTGCTGGTGGCCGTCGGCGAGTCCAAGGGCGGCCGTGGACGCCGCGCGGTGCTGCCGGGACTGCGGCACGCGCCGGTCGACGCCGCCGCGCTGGCCGCCCTGCTCTCCGGGACGCGGGCCGCCCTGGGGGTGACGGCGGCCGCCGCACCCCACCCCCGCCCCCGGGTTCACTGGCACGAGCTGGACGTGGCCGAGACCCGGGAGCGCCTGGAGCACGAACCGGTCGTACAGCCCACCCGGTTCGAGCAGGCGGCCTCCCGGACGCGCAACGCCGTCGGCCGAGTCTTCCGGCTTCCCGGCCTCTCCGCGGCGCGCTGGAGTCTGGACCTCGGCCGGGCCGTACGCGGCGAGCTGCACGACCCGCTCACCCCGGTCCTGGCCGTCGGCTCGGCGGCCTCGGCCATCCTCGGCTCCTTCGTGGACGCCCTGCTCGTCGTCGGCGCCCTCGACCTGAACGCGCTGGTCGGCGGCATTCAGCGGCTGCGCGCCGAACGAGCGCTGTCCGGGCTGCTCGCGGAGCAGAAGCAGAAGGCGCGCGTCGCGCCCCCCGAGGACGAGGCACCGGCCGGCGGCACCCGCACCGTCGACGCCGGCAAGCTCCGGCCGGGCGACGTCATCGAGCTCAAGGCGGACGACGTGGTGCCCGCCGACGCCCGCCTGCTGTGGGAGGACGGCCTCGAGGTCGACGAGTCCGCGCTCACCGGGGAGTCCCTGCCGGTGCAGAAGCAGACCGATCCGACCCCGCACGCCCCGGTCGCCGAACGGAGCTCCATGGTCTTCGAGGGCACCACCGTGGTGGCCGGAAACGCCCGGGCCGTCGTGGTGGACACCGGCGAGCGCACCGAAGCCGCCCGCGCCGTCCACCTCGCCGCCCGCATCCCCCCGGCGGCCGGTGTGCAGGCCAGGCTGCAGGAGCTCACCCGCAAGGCCCTGCCGCTGACCCTGGGCGGCGGTGCCGCGGTGACGGGTCTCGCCCTGCTGCGCGGCACCCCCATCCGCGAGGCGGTCAGCGGCGGTGTGGCCGTCGCCGTGGCCGCGGTACCCGAAGGCCTGCCGCTGGTGGCCACGGTGGCCCAGCTGGCGGCCGCCCGCCGGCTGAGCCGCGGCGGTGTTCTCGTACGTGCCCCGCGCACACTGGAGGCGCTGGGCCGCATGGACACCCTCTGCTTCGACAAGACCGGCACCCTCACCGAGAACCGGCTGCGCGTGGTGCGGGTGGCCGGCTCCGACGGGACCGTCAGCGCGGCGAACGAACCGGCCGCCGCGGACACCCTGCGAACCGCGGCACGGGCCTGCCCGCGGGTGAACGGCAGCTCCGACAAACCGGTGCACGCCACCGACGAAGCGGTCCTCGACGCGGCCGGACCCGATCCGGACTGGGTCCAGCTCGAAGGCCTGGCCTTCGAGGCCGGTCGTGGGTACGCCGCCGCCGTCGGCCGGGCCAAGGACGGCCCGCGCACGCTGGTGGTCAAGGGCGCCCCGGAGACGGTCCTGCCCGCCTGCCGCGACCTGCCGTCCCATGCCTCCGACGCGGCGCACACACTGGCCGCCGACGGACTGCGGGTGCTGGCGGTGGCCCAGCGCACGCTCGACGAGCACGAGAACGAGGCGGACGTCCTCGAACAGCCGCTGGGGGACCTGGAGTTCACCGGCCTGCTGGCGCTGTCGGACGTGCCGCGCGAGACCTCCACGGCCCTGGTGCGGGGCCTGTACGAGGCGGGGGTCCGGCCGGTCATGCTCACCGGTGACCATCCGCAGACCGCGCGGGCCATCGCCCGGGAACTGGGCTGGCCACAGGACACGGCCGTGGCCACCGGGGACGAGCTGGCCGCCGCCGACCGGGCGGCCAGGGCCCGGATGCTTCGTGACGCCGGGGTGGTGGCCCGGGTCGCACCCGAGCAGAAGCTGCAGGTCATCGAGGCGCTGCGGGATGCCGGCCGGGTGGTCGGCATGGTCGGCGACGGTGCGAACGACGCCGCGGCCATCCGGGCCGCCGACATCGGCGTGGGCATCAACGCGCGGGGTTCGGCGGCCGCGCGCAATGCCGCCGACATCGTCCTCACCGACGACGATCTGACCGTCCTGATCGATGCGATCGCCGAGGGGCGTGCCCTGTGGCACAGCGTCGCCGACGCCATCGCCATCCTGATCGGCGGCAACGGAGGCGAGGTCGGCTTCGGCATCATCGGCACCCTGCTGTCGGGACGCGCGCCGCTGTCCACGCGCCAGATGCTCATGGTGAACCTGTTCACCGACCTGTTCCCGGCGATGGCGGTCGCGGTGACGCCGAAGGGCAACGTCGAACGGGCACGGATCGGGTCTCCGGAGGACGCGGCCGGCGGTGTGCTCGGCGACCCCCTGATCCGGCAGATCCGCCACCGGGCCCTGACCACGTGCCTGGGCGCGCTCGCGGCCTGGCTGGTCGGTCGCTTCACTCCCGGCACCGCCCGCCGCTCCAGCACGATGGCCCTGTGCGGCGTGGTCGGAACCCAGCTGGTCCAGACCCTGCTCGACCGCCGGGACAGCAACCTGGTGCGGCTCACGGCCTTCGGCTCCGCCGTCGCCCTCGTCGCCGTGGTCCAGACCCCGGGCGTCAGCCGCGCCGTCGGCTGCACCCCGCTGGGCCCGGTCGCCTGGGCAGGCGTCGCCGCGGCGATCGTCCTGGCGGTGCTGGGGCAGCGAGCGCTGCCCCAGCTGGAGGACACCGTCCTGCGGCTGGTGCCGAACTGGGAGCCCTGACGCGTGGGACGGACGGGGCGGCGCACGGTACCGGCGCCGCCCCTCGGCTCACACGGACCGGTGGTACTGGTCCGGCACGTGCGCCGTGCCACCCAGCTCGCGGGCGGCGTGGCGGGCCCAGGAAGGGTTGCGGAGCAGTTCACGGCCCAGCAGGACCGCGTCCGCCTCGGCGTTGGCGACGATCTTCTCGGCCTGCTCGGCGTCGGTGATGAGCCCGACCGCGGCGACCGGCATGGGCGACTCGGCCCGGACCCGCGCGGCGAACGGCACCTGGTAGCCGGGCCCCGTCGGGATGCGCACGCCGGAGGCGTTGCCGCCGGTGGAGACGTCGAGCAGGTCGACCCCGTGGGCGTGCAGTTCGGCGGCGAGGCGCACCGTGTCGTCCGCCGTCCAGCCCCCGTCCTCGAGCCAGTCGGTGGCGGAGACCCGGAAGAACAGCGGCTTGTCCTGCGGCCACACCGCCCTGACCGCAGTTTCTGGGCTACGTCAGACGTCGCCACGCTTCAGGGCGTCGACGAACACGCCCCACGTGGTGTCGTCGAAGACGACCGCCGGCCCGGCGGGGCGCTTGCTGTCACGCACCGGAAGTGCTGCAGGGACGGCGCCGTGGGCTACCTCGACGATCTCTTCCCCGGGCTCCTCGACAGCCTCCTGGCCGCCGCCGCCCGCCAGGCCACCCTCCGCGGCGACGGGTGAACCGCCCCGCGCGGGCAGGTGGTTGAACAACGGGCCGAGTGTGATCGCCGAAAGGCGGCCGCGCCGAAGTGCGTACCGGGCAGGACCCTCAAGGGGTCGCGGTGCGCGCCGCCGCCAGCAGGGAATCCCAGTCCGGCAGTTTCACCACGGTCCGCCCGAGTGAGGCGCCGAGCTCCGCCTCGGCCCGCTCGATGGCCAGCCAGCCCGCCCAGGCCACCGGCTCGACGCCCTCCGCACGCAGCGAAGCGACGGCGTCCTCGGGCACCTGCCTGCCCGCGAGCGCGGCGGCGTCTCCCAGCAGCGACGTCACCGTCTCCTTGGCGCAGGGTCGGTTGGTGCCGATGACACCCGTCGGGCCCCGCTTGATCCAGCCGGCGACGTACTCGCCCGGGGCGATCACCCCGTCGCGCAGGACCCGCCCCTCCCGGTGCGGCACGGTACCGGTGGACGTGTCGAACGGCAGGCCCTCCAGGGGCACTCCGCGGTAGCCCACCGACCGCAGCACCAACTGCGCCTCCACCTCCTCGTACCGGCCCGTGCCGGTCACCCCGCCCCGCCCGTCCGGCACCGTACGCTCGAACCGCACCGCCCCCACGCGGCCGTCGACCGCGAGCAGTTCGACCGGGCGCAGGTGGAAGCGCAGCCGGATCCGCCGGTCGGCGCCCGTAGGGGGCGTGGCCGCCCAGCCGCGCAGCACCTCCACGTTGCGGCGCTGCGCCGCGGGCAGTGCCGAGGGGTCGGCGTACCCCGGATCCAGCGCCAGGTCCTCGGGGTCGACGACGACGTCGGTGTCCGGCAGGGCGCCGAGCTCGCGCAGCTCCTTGGTGGTGAAGCGGGCCTGCGACGGTCCGCGCCGGCCCACCATGTGAATGTCGGTCACCCGGCTCTCGGCGAGCGCGGCGAGCGCGCCCTGCGGCATGTCGGTGGGGTTGAGCTCTGCCGCGCCCCGGGCCAGCATGCGCGTCACGTCCACCGCCACGTTGCCCACGCCGATCACCACGGCCGTCCGCGCAGCACGCACGAAACCGTCGTCGACGGCGTCGGGATGCGCGCTGTACCAGGAGACGAACTCGGTCGCCGACCAGCTGCCCGGCAGGTCCTCGCCGGGGATCCCGAGGTGACGGTCGGTGGCGGCGCCCACGCAGTACACCACCGCGTGGTACAGCTCCCGCAGCCGGGCGGTGGGCAGGCCGCCCGGGCCGCCGACCTGGACACCGCCGAGGAACCGGATCCGTTCGTGCTCCAGGACAGTGCGCAGGTTGCCCTGCAACGACTTGATCTTCTCGTGGTCGGGCGCGACGCCGTAGCGCACCAGCCCGTACGGGCAGGGCAGCCGGTCGAGTACGTCGACGAAGACCGAGGAGTCCTGCTGGACGAGGCCCTGAGCGGTGTAGCACCCGCTCGGCCCCGAGCCGACAACGGCGACACGCAGCAAGGCGGAACTCCTTACCCCGACGGATCAGAGGAGATCGCTGATGGCTCCAGCATGGCACCATGCGGCCCTCGCGGGGAGAGCGTCGGCGCCGCGACGAGGGCGTGTCGCACGCTCGGCGCGATTTCCGTGGGCCCCGACCGGTGTCGACCGGTGTCAACCGGTCATGGTCGGCACTGACGGGCAGCACGGCGGGCGCGGGCCGTCCGCACTACATCTGCCACATCTGCCACAGAGCCTCGATGGCCTCGACCTTGTGTCAGCTTTTCTGCGGCTTCGCCTGGTCCTCCTGGTCCCCCTGATCTCCCCGATCCCCCTGGCCCTCCTGCCGTCGGCCGGTGGCGAAGAAGCGGGACAGGTCCGAGTCGCAGGTCGTGCCGGGCGTCTCGGTGTCGGGCGGAAGGCCCAGCTCCCACTCGAGCCGGTAACGCGCGAACAACTCCGCCCGCAGCACCGGAATCGACATGGGCACCCCGGGCACCAGTGCGGCGTAGACGGCCCCCATGAGCAGGGCGCGCAGCATCGGATAGTCGGCGTCGACGTCCCGTGAGCCGTACCGGGCGACCGTGTCCCGCAGCAGTTGCGCCAGGCGCTGCTGCTCCGGGCACTGCACGAAGCCCTCGCCCTGGAGGATGCCCGCCATGTGCTGGCGCATGAGCACCGGCCGGTCACGGGCCAGGCCCAGGACCGCGTCGATGGCCCGCGCCATCCGCACCCGGCCGTCCTCGGTGCGCGGCTCGCGCTCCAGCGCCTCCTCCAGCGTGCGATGCATCAGCCGGTGTACGGCGGACTGCACGAGCTGGCGTTTGCCGGGGAAGTAGTACGACACCAGTCCGCGCGCGGATCCCGCCCGGTCGGCGATGTCACCGAGCGTCGTCGCCTCGTACCCGTGCTCGTTGACCAGCTCGACCGCGGCCTGCAGGAGCCGCTCCCGCGAACGCCGTCGCAACTCTTCATTGACCGAGGCGCTCCGCGGGGACATGCTGTAACTCCTGCGTTGACTGGCTGCCAGCCAACTATACTCAACGCAGATGGACGGACCCCTGCCCGGGGTCCGTTCGGGCTGCCGTCCGTCTCGGGCGACGCGGGGGATCGTCCGAGACGGACATCCCTTCGCCCCAGTGGTGGCCTGAGGCGACTTTGCGGGCCCCGCCGGTGGTGCTCCGCCTGTCGACCAACCGCGGTGCGGTCCGGGCTAACCGAGTGCCCTGAACCCCGGCAACAACGCGACCAGCACCGGAACCACCGGCACCAGGGACGCCGCCGCCGTCAGGCGCAGTCGCCGGGCCGCCGTGAGCCGGTCCGGGGGAGTGAGCAGCCGGCGCACCCGCTGCGGAACATGCGCCTGCGGGGTGGGGCAGGGACCGAACACGCCCCGGTCCTCGTTGAGTTCGACCAGTGCCAGCGCGGTGGTCAGCCGCCCGAAGCGGCGCGAGGCCATGTCGTCGGCGGCGAGTTCGACCAGTCGGTGCATCTCGTCGCGGAACGCGGCGAACACCGGTACCTGAGGAAAGCCGCTCGCCAGCGCGGCCGAGCAGTGCAGCAGCCAGTCGTGCCGCGCCTGCGCGTGTCCCTGCTCGTGCGCGAGGAGGGCGTCGAGCTGCCGCCCCTTGAGGCGGCGCAGCGCCGCCGTGGTGATGACGAGTTGGGGCGACGCCCCGGGCAGCCACCAGGCGTCCGGTCGCTCGCCCTCCAGTACGAGCAGCCGCCCGGCCACCTGCTCCTCACCGGGCAACAGCGGCGCACGCACAAGGAGTTCGGCCCGCCGTTGCCTGCGGCGGGCCCGGGCCCGGGCGACCTCCCGGACGAGCATCGCGGCGCTCCACGCCCCGCCGCACGCGAGCGCCACCGCCGTCGTCGCCGCCCAGGGGCCGGCCGCGCCGAACGCATAGGCCTTCACCACCGAGCGCGGAGCCGTGGCGAACACATGACCACGCACCGCCTGCCAGGCGGCCGCCGCGCTGAGCGTCATGGACAGCGCGCAGCACAGCAGGACGGCGGCCACCACGCACTGCCACACCCACAGGGCGACCACAGGTTCACGGTCCACCCAGTCGGCCCGCGCGAGGAGCCGGGGAGCGGCGACGGCGGTCAGGGCGCCGAGCAGCAACAGGACCGCGGGGACCATCATGCGAGCACCCTATGAGCGGCCGCCCGCTCACCGGTACGGCATCGCACGGCAAAGTGACACAGACCACGGTTCCGTACAGGCCGCCGTCACAGGGTCAGCAGCATCGCCACCATCGCGATCCCCATCGACAGCCGGCAGGCCCGCGCCAGCTCCGGCCGGTCGCCCCACCCCCCGGCACCGCCGCTCGTGGTCACGGCCACCGTGGGGACGAGCCGGACGCCGGACAGCAGGACGTACCCGGCGAAGTACAGCAGCAGTGTGCCGGTGACCAGGGGTACCCCGGACCCACCGGGTATGTGGTGGTGCTCGCCGGGCGAGGCGGCCATCGCCAGCGCCATGTAGACCATGGCGGAGGCGCCCACCAGGTGGTGCAGATGGTGTCGGCTCGTCCGTGCGGCCCACAGGGCGCGCAGCGCGGCCGCGCCGAAGACCACCGCATAGGCCGGCCAGGCCCACGCCGGTGGGCTGAACACCGCGGCGGGCACGGCCATCGCCGCCATGCCGAAGCCCATGAGCGCCTCGCCGCCCGCGGCGCGGCGCTGCTCCTCGACCGAGCTGCGCATGCGCAGCAGGCAGTAGGCCCCGGTCGCCGCGCACAGCGCGACCAGGAGCCAGCCGGGCGAAGCCGGTCCGTGCACGCCCACCTCCCCGTTCGACGGTCCCGTACCGCCCCTGGGCGGTCGGCCGGTCGGCCAAGAGATTCCCGGGGCGGGCGGTGCGCACGCGAGCGCAAGGGTGTACGTGGGGAGCACTCGACGGAGCACGGCGGCGGACGCAGGCGCGGGGACTGATCGCGGGCACTTCGGCCGCAGCAAATGATTCACAGGTAAAACACCTGCTAAGCTTGTCGTCATGCGCAGTTCGATCCCCACCAAAACCCGGCTAGTGCCCGCCGGGGGACTGGCCCGCCGCCTCCCGCTCAGCGGCGTGCTGCGGCTCGGCCGCCCCTCCGACATCTGGTTCAAGCCCGCCCTGAGCGTCGTCGCCTCGGTCGCCCCGCCCAACCTCGCGCTGCTCGCCCTCGGCCGGCTCGACCTCGCCGTGTACACGATGGCGGGTTCCCTCTGTGCCCTCTACGCCCACAACCGTCCGTACGCCGCGCGGGCCCGCGTCCTGGCCTGGGTGGTGCTGGGCATGCTGGGCGGTCTCGCGGTCTCCCTGGTCGCGGCATCGCTGACCCATGACGCGGTGGTCCTGGTCACCGTCGGCGCCCTGATGGCCGCGGTCCACAAGGCACTGTGCGACGCGACCCGTATCGGCCCGCCCGGCAACGTCGTCCTCACCTTCATCAGCTCCGCCTCCCTGTTCGCCCCGCAGTCCCTTGGACAGGTCCCCGCCCACATGGCGCCGGCCGCCGCGGCGGGCGCCTGGGCCTGGCTGGTCGGCATGGCCCCCGGGCTGCTCCGGCCGCACGGCCCGGAGCGCCGGGCCACCGCCCAGGCGCTGCACGCGGCCGCCGCGTACGCCGCCACGCGGGGCACCGGCGGGAGCGCGGCCCGTGCCCGCGCCGCCGCGGCCGCCGCCGTCCAGGCCGCCTGGCAGTCACTGCTGTCCACCGGTGCCCGTTCGGTGCTCCGCCGAGCCCCGGAGCGCCCGGCGCCCCGCCGCGCCCTGGAGCGGCTCGTCGTCCGCGCAGAGGTCGCGCTCGCCGCTCCCGCGGACACCGACCCGGACCGGCTGCGGGCGTGGGCGCGAGAGCTGTGCGGCACCGGACCGATCCCGCAGGCCGGCGAGACCTGGGCCGCCGCCGACGAGCTCCTCGGCGTGGACGCGGAGATCGCCGCCCCGCACCGGCCCTGGTGGACCAGGCTCGGCCCGCTCACCCCGATCGCCGTGCGCACAGCCCTCGGCTGCGCGCTCGCCGGGTACGCCTCCCTCGCGCTCGGCATCGGCCGTCCCTACTGGGCCCTGGTCACCGCGGCCTCCCTCTACCAGGCCAACGTCACCCTCACCTGGAGCCGGGGCGTCCAGCGCGTCGTCGGCAACCTCGTCGGTGTCCTGGTCTTCGCCGTCGTCGCCCCGCTCGCCCACGCCAGTGCCGCCGCCCTCGTGCTGTGCTGCCTGGCCTTCAACTTCGGCGCCGAAGCGCTGATCGGCCGCAACTACTGGCTCGGCAGCGTCCTTGTGACCCCGATGGCCCTGCTCATCACCGAGTTCGCCGGACACCACGCGCCGGGCGAGCTCATCACCGAGCGGGCCATGGACACCCTCGTCGGCGCGCTGGTCGGCTTCCTCGCCGCCGTCGCCGTCACCAACCGGCGGGCCGGCGACCGCCTCGAGCACGCCCTGACCGCCGCCGACCGGGCCCGCGAGCGGGCTGCCCGCCTGCTGGCCGAGCCGCGCCCCGCGCCCGCCGCGCTGGACTCCGCCCGCCGCAGTCTCGCCGCCGCGCTGGTCGAACTGCGCACCACCGCCGATGCCGCGTCCGGGGAATGGTGGCAGCGCGCACTGCCCCAGGAGCGGGTCGTGCTCGCCGAGCGGACCGGACACCGTACGCTCGCGGCGACGGTACGACGCCAGGGCCTGCACACCCCGGCGGCCACGGGCAGGACGACGGAGGACGTACGGCCATGACGGGGACGAACGGACGGTCCGCAACCGGCGGTGAGGGGAGCGCACAGGCGGCGCACGGCCGACCGCCGACGGCCCCCGAGGTTGCGACTGTGGACGACACCGTCGCAGCCGTGGTCCGCCAGTGGCAGGCCGTCCAGCCCGGCCTGGACACCGCGCCCATGGAGATCATCGGCCGCATCAACCGCTGCGCCGCCCTCCTGCAGCAGGCCGAGGACGCCCCGCTGCGCCGGGCCGGGCTGAGCCGGCCCGAGTTCGATCTGCTCGGGGCGCTGCGCCGCACCGGACACGAGCTCACCCCGAGCGAACTGGCCCGCGAGACGTTCTCCTCGGGGGCCGCCGTCACCAAGCGCCTCAAACAGCTGACCGAGCGCGGCCTGGTCGACCGCCGCAGCGACACCCGCGACCGCCGGGTCGCCCATGTCCGCCTCACGGACGCCGGACGCGACCTGGTCGACGGCATCCTGCCCGCGCAGCTCGCCTACGAAAGGACCGTCCTGTCCGGTCTCGGCACCGACCGGCGGACCGAACTGTCCGCCCTCTTGAGCCAGTTGCTGGGACGACTGGAGGGCCGCCCGGGCGCGCCGGAGGTCTGAGCGGGCCGCACCGCGCCCCGCATGTCACGTGCCCTGCACGCCGCGTGGCCCCGCATGTCACGTGCCCTGCACGCCGCGATGTCAGTGCCGCGATTGGCGCGGCCCCGCATGTCACGTGCCGCGATTCGGCGGCCCTGGGGATCCGGCCGCCCCACGCCCGTGCGGCAGCCGTCCGCTCTCACGTCGTGCGGCAGGGCGGCGCAGTCACCCTTCCTGCCCAGCCTGGTAGACGCCGAACGCCGCGCCCTGCGGGTCTCGCAGCACCGCGATGCGCGGGCCGTCCGCGACGGAGCTCGGCTCCAGCAGGGTCCTCGCCCCCGCCGTGACCGCGACACCGGTCGTCGCGTCCACGTCCTCGACCGCGAAGTACGGCAGCCAGTGCGGCGGCATGTCGGGCGGGTAGCGGTCCCCGATTCTCGTCATGCCGCCGAATTCCCCGCCGTGCATGCCCCACTGCGTGTACCACTCCGAGGCGTTGACGCTCCAGCCGAACACCTCCGTGTAGAAGTCCCGGGCCCTCTTGATGTCACGGGTGGCGAGCTCCACCCAGCCCAGCGAGCCGGGCGCGTTGAACAGACCGGCGCCGGCGAACTGCCCTGCCTGCCACATCTGGAAGGCTGCGCCGGAGGGGTCCAGCGCCACTGTCAGGCGTCCTTCGTCGAGCACCTCCAGCGGGCCGCGGATCACCGTTCCGCCCGCGTCCGTCACCTTGTTGGTGGCCGTTTCGGCGTCGGCGACGGCGAACGACACGTTCCAGGCGACCGGCTGCGACGGCCGGTACAGCGGGCCCAGTCCGGCGACCGCCGCCTCGCCCACGAAGGCGATGGCATACCCGCGCAGCTCCTGCCTGGGGTCCGGCTCCGCCCGCCAGCCGAACACCTCTGTGTAGAACCGCTGAGCCGCCTCCAGGTCGGTGGTGCCCAGTTCCGCCCAGCAGGGGCCGCCGATCACCGGTTTGTCGAACTCCATGGCTTCCTCCGGGAAGGCTCGCCCCCACCACCAGCACGCTAGCCCGGCCCACCGGCGGCGGCCAGCCGGAGCGGTACGGCCGGCCGCGCCCTAGATTCCGGCCCGGAATCGCAGTGGATGGTCCGCCGGCACCTCCACGAGCACGATGGGCGTGCCGTCCGGATCCCGGATCCACATCTCGACCAGCCCCCACGGCTCCCGCACCGGCGGACGTACGATGGCGACCCCCTTCGCGTCCAGCTCCGCCTCGGCCGCGGTCACGTCGTCCACCTGAAGCCACAGGCGCACGGCCGGGGCAGACGCCGCCGCAGCGTTGTCGAGGCGCCCCGACAGCTCCAGGAAGCCGCCGCCCAGGAAGTAGACGGTGCCCCGCTCCGGGCCGGTGCCGAACTCGCGGTAGACGGCGAGGCCCAGTTGCTCGCCGTAGAAGGCGCGGGAGCGCTCGGGGTCCGAGGGGGACAGCAGGATCCGGCTGCCCAGCACATGCACCATGCACCGGAGCTTAGGGCCTGTCCGGCAGTTCACGCCGCAGCCGCGGGGCCCGGCACGCCCATCTGCCCGGTAGTCGTCGGTTGCCGACTCCGCTCGGCATCCCTGCGCCGATCCGCCGCACAGGCTCCGCGCCCTTGTGTCGTAATCCGCCCGACAGGCCCTGCACTCCTGCGCTGTGATCCGCCGGACAGGCCCTGGTGGCCGGGGGTTACGCTCGTCCCGCCCAGCCGCGCCCGACCACCGAACCCGAAAGGCACGCCCCATGGACACCGCCGCCACCGGACTGACCTTCCGTGACGCCACCGACGCCGACGTCGAGGCCCTGGTCGCGCTGATCGAGTCGGCGTACCGCGGGGACGCCAGCCGGGCCGGCTGGACCACCGAGGCGGACATACTCGACGGGCAAAGGACCGATCCGGAGGGCGTGCTCGCGGTGATCAAGTCGCCCGACAGCCGACTGCTGACGGTCGAGCGCGACGGCCGCGTGATCGCCTGCTGCCAGCTCGAACACCGGGGCGCCCACGCCTACTTCGGCATGTTCGCCGTCAGCCCCGCGGCGCAGGGCGAGGGCCTCGGCAAGCTGATCATCGCGGAGGCCGAGCGGCAGGCCCGCGAGGCCTGGGGCGTCGAGGAGATGCACATGACCGTGATCTCCGTGCGGGACGACCTGATCGGGTGGTACGAGCGCCGCGGTTACCGCCGTACGGGCGAGATGACCCCGTTCCCGTACGGCGACGAACGCTTCGGCATTCCGCGGCGCGACGACCTGCAGTTCGAGTTGCTGGTCAAGGAGCTCGACCGGTAGACCCGGCCGGCCGGTTTCAGGGACCGCTCAAGGCGTGTCGCCTGTCACCAACGTCCCCGAACAGCACACCTAGGCCGTGAAGCGGCCCGTGCGCTTGATCTCCGGGTAGTCGGTGGTCGCCCCGTCCAGTTCCAGCGCGCGCACCAGCCGCAGCTGGCCCAGGGTGTTCACGACCCAGCCGATGATCCGCAGGTCCGCCTCGCGCGCGTGCTCGACGACCTCCAGGGTGAGCCGGCGGATGTTGAGGACGAGGGTGCCGGCGCCGACCGCCGTGGCGCGCTCGACGACGTCCGTGCCGTAGTGGTCCGCGACCAGCGCGGTGCGGACGCCGGGCACCAGCCGGGACATCTCGGCGAGCGCCTCGTCGTGGAACGACAGCACCTCGACACGGGTCACCAGGTCCCGCCTGTGCATCACTTCCGCCAGCGCCTGGGCCGCCGCCACGTCCTTGATCTCGGCCTGCAGCGGTGCCCGCACGGCGTCGAGGACCTCCTCGAAGAGCGGGATGTGCTCTCCGCGTCCGGCGTCCAGGGAGCGCAGTTCGGCGAGGGTCTTGTCGGCGATGGGGCCGCTGCCGTCGGTCGTGCGGTCCACCTCGGCGTCGTGCATGACGACGAGCGCGCCGTCCTTGCTCAGGTGCAGATCCAGTTCGATGACGTCGAGGCCGGCCCGCTCGGCGGCGACGAAGGAACGGAGGGTGTTCTCGGGCTCGACCCCCATGATTCCGCGGTGACCGATGGTAAGGAAGTTCAAGGTTCAACTCGCTTCCGTCGACGGCGGCTCGGCACGCACGCGGACCGGAGGGACCTCGTCGTCCACGCGGCAGTGCCGCAGCCTAACGGCCCGGACCGGCAATGAACCCCTGCGTACACGGGGCAGTGGGGTGACGGTCGGTACGCAGCGGCGCCGTACCCGCCCGGCGGTCACCCCGGGGTGGGCGAGTCCCCCGGAGATTGACCTCGACACTCGGAGGACCGCCAAGTCCCTGCCGACGGCTGGATCCAGCCCCTGCCCGCAGGCGGTTGCCTCACCCGAACGGGCTAGTGGAAGTCGCCGTCGCTCGGGTGTCTGGCAGGAAAATGAGCGGTGACAGCGGGCGTGCGCAGAATAATTTCCCGAGGACCCCCTTGCTGGGAGAAACCTCGTATGTATACGGTCTCCATACGCGAGGTTCTCCCGTGGAGGATGGGACATGACGGAAATTCTTGTGCAGGTGGGTTCGGAGGAGCAGGTTCCTCCCCTGAGCAGGGTGGTGGCGCACCCCGCCTGGCCCGTGCTCAAGGATGCCGTGGAGCAGATTCGGCCATGGCAGTCGAAGGACGGTTCGATCGACTTCGAGGCCGAGGGCGCTCCCGCGCGTGCGGACGCCGAAGGCGCCGTGCGCCGTGTGATCGAGGCCGTCGAGGAGCTCTCGCCGCTGCTCCCGCACGACGCCGCCTACCACGAGGTGCTGGTCAAGGACCTGCGTCGTTGGGCCGAGGCAGGCTTCCAGGTGCCGGACTTCCTGGACTCCCTGCTGGCGTTCCAGCCCGCCGCGGGCCGCGCGGACGGCCTGCAGCACCTGGTCGTCTTCCCGATGTACACCCAGAACGGCAACCCGGACCGCAACCTCGAGGCGGTCGTGCTGCGCATGGTCTGGCCGGACTGGCTGGCCGAGCTGGAGCGCACCCGCTACGACAACCCGCTGTTCTGCGGCATCAAGTTCGAGGACTTCACGGCCGGCTACGACACCAACTCCGCCGTTCTCTTCCCCGAGACGATTGCCGTGCGTGAGGCGCCGGAACGATTCTCCTGGGGTGGCATCTTCTGCGACCGGGAGGCTGCCCGCTTCCGCCGTGTGACCGACGCGGCCGTCGGCATCCTGGGCCTGGAGCTCCCCGAGGACATCGCCGCGATGGTTCATGACCAGAAGCGCTGCGAAGAGGCCTTCGTGCTGTGGGACATGGTCCACGACCGCACGCACAGCCACGGTGACCTGCCGTTCGACCCGTTCATGATCAAGCAGCGCCAGCCGTTCTGGATGTACGGCCTGGAGGAGCTGCGCTGCGACCTCACGGCCTTCAAGGAGGCCGTCAAGCTCCAGGCCGACGGTGTCTCGCAGGCCCGTGACGTGCAGTACGCGGTGCTGCTCGACCGTATGTTCCGCTTCCCGGTCACCGGTGAGCGCGTGCGCAACTACGACGGCCTCGGCGGCCAGCTGCTCTTCGCCTACCTGCACAAGCACGACGTCGTGCGCTGGACCGACAACCGGCTCTCCATCGACTGGGAGCGTGCCCCGCAGGTCACCAACCAGCTGTGCGCGGAGATCGAAAAGCTGTACCGCGACGGCATCGACCGCCCCAAGCTGGTGCACTGGTTCGCCGGCTACGAGCTGGTCTCCACCTATCTCGCCCCGCACCCCGGCTCCAAGTGGGCCAAGGGTCCCGACGCGCTCGACCTGACCCAGCCGCCGCGCAAGCTCGTCGATGACGTGCTTCCGGACGAGTTTCCGCTGAGCATGTTCTACGAGGCACTGTCCAAGAAGCTGAAGAATGTGATCGCCTCCACCAAGGGCATCACGGCGGACGGCGCCGAGCGGATCGCCGCGTGAGCGATCGGAGCACAATCGACCCAGCGGACACTGCTCAGGAGGCGAAGATGGGGAATGGCAACGGGGCGCTGAGCGGGTTGGTGATCGCGGTGGCCGGCGCGGGCGGACCCGCCGGCCGGGCGACGCTGCTTCGGCTGGCCGAGGCAGGGGCGACCGTCGTCGGCGCCGACAACGATCCGGAGCGGCTCTCGGAGGCCGTGGACGCGGCCCGGTACGCGGCCGGCGGCGCCACCGTCACCGGGGACACCGTCGACCTGCTCGACCTGCAGTCCACCCGCGACTGGGCCACGCACATCGAGAAGGACTTCGGCCGCGTCGACGGACTCGTCCATCTCGTCGGGGGCTGGCGCGGCAGCGAGACCTTCACCAAGACCAGCCTCGACGACTGGGACTTCCTGGAACTGCTGCTGGTGCGCACTGTGCAGCACACCTCGCTCGCCTTCCACGAGGCGCTGCAGCGCAGCGACCGGGGCCGGTACCTGCTGATCAGCGCCGCGGGTGCGAGCAAGCCCACGGCGGGCAACGCCGCCTACGCCGCGGCCAAGGCGGCCGCCGAGGCCTGGACGCTGGCCATGGCCGACTACTTCCGCAAGGCCGGGGGTGCAGAGGGGCCGACCTCCGCGGCTGCGATCCTGGTGGTGAAGGCGTTGGTGCACGACGCGATGCGCGCCGAGCGCCCCAACGCGAAGTTCGCGGGCTTCACGGACGTCAAGGATCTGGCCGAGGTCATCACCGGAGTCTGGGAGAAGCCCGCCGCGGAAGTGAACGGAAACCGTCTGTGGCTGACCGAGAAGCCGTGAACCCCCCAAGGACCGACGCGCGTCGCCATCACGACCCGGAGGTCCGCGGTTTCGCCAGCGACAACTACTCCGGGGTCCACCCGGAGGTGCTCGCCGCCCTGGCCGTGGCCAACGGCGGGCACCAGGTCGCGTACGGCGAGGACGCCTACACCGAGAACCTCCAGCGGATCATCCGCAGTCACTTCGGCGCGACGGCCGAAGCGTTCCCGGTCTTCAACGGCACGGGCGCCAATGTCGTCGCGCTCCAGGCGGTCACCGACCGCTGGGGTGCGGTGATCTGCGCCGAGAGCGCGCACATCAACGTGGACGAGGGCGGCGCCCCCGAGCGCATGGGCGGCCTGAAGCTGCTCACCGTGCCCACACCGGACGGCAAGCTCACGCCCGAGCTGATCGACCGGCAGGCGTACGGCTGGGAGGACGAGCACCGGGCGATGCCGCAGGTGGTCTCGATCACCCAGAGCACGGAGCTCGGCACGCTCTACACGCCCGACGAGATCCGCGCCATCTGCGAGCACGCCCATGCGCACGGCATGAAGGTGCACCTGGACGGCTCCCGCATAGCCAACGCGGCCGCTTCCCTCGACGTCCCCATGCGGACGTTCACCAACGCGGTCGGCGTCGACATCCTCTCCCTGGGCGGCACGAAGAACGGCGCGCTGCTCGGCGAGGCGGTCGTCGTCGTCAACCAGGACGCCGTCCGCCACATGAAGCACCTGCGCAAGCTGTCGATGCAGCTCGCCTCCAAGATGCGCTTCGTGTCGGTGCAGCTGGAGGCCCTGCTCGCGAAGGACCTGTGGCTGCGCAACGCCCGCCACGCCAACGAGATGGCGCAGCGGCTGGCGGAGGGCGTGCGCGCCGTGCACGGCGTCGAGATCCTCTACCCGGTGCAGGCCAACGGAGTCTTCGCCAAGCTGCCGCACGACGTGAGCGAGCGCCTGCAGAAGCGGTTCCGCTTCTACTTCTGGGACGAGGGCGCGGGCGTCGTCCGCTGGATGTGCTCCTTCGACACGACCGAGGAGGACGTGGACGCGTTCGTCGCGGCGCTGAAGGAGGAGATGGCTCGCTAGAGCGCGCTTCGAGAGTCGCGGATTCGTACGCCTGTACGACTGATGTCCAGTGAAGTGGACTGCCCGGTCCTGTACGCTGAACCGCACCCAGCCGTGCTGAGCGTTGTCAGGGGCGCGCCCGACCGGGCCGAAGAACCGGTGCATCACACGCAGCAGCCGTGCCCCCAGGGGGCCGTCGTGCGGCTCGGCGAACCGGGCC